>NZ_JBQENZ010000035.1:0-73403 GCF_052044935.1 Ensifer sp. 22460 | reverse complement strand
GTCGCCGCCCTCCCGCAGCGGCGAGGGTCGGATCGTTGGAATTGCGGACCTTTTGATGGGTCGAGCTAGAGTCGGATCGCCCTCGTCTTTCCCTTGAGGCCTGAACGGATACCCGGAGTTCGGCTCCGGATGACAAGCACAGGACAAGCGAAAGATGATGAACGATAGCATCGGGGTCGACATCTCGAAAGACCATCTCGACGTCCACAGGCTGAGCGACGGTGTGAGCCGGCGCTTCGCCAACGACAGCCGTGGCCATAGGACATTGATCGGCTGGTTGGAGCGGCCTGAGCTGCGTATCGTCTACGAGCCGACAGGCCCCTATCATCGGGCCCTTGAGCACAGGCTGGCAGAGGCGGGCTTCGCGCTGGTCAAGGTCAATCCGCGTCAGGCGCGGCGATTTGCCGAGGCCACCGGCAGGCTCGCCAAGACCGACCGGCTGGATGCTGCGATGCTCGCCCGCATGGGGGTGTTGCTCGAACTCGAGGCGCGGCCGGCGCGAGGCCCGACCCTCAACGATCTCAAGGACCTGCACATGGCCCGCGAGGCATTGGTGAAGAACCGAACGGCGGCCAGGAACAGGGCGAAAAACCTGACCTTGCCGATCCTCAAGCGCCACAACGCCGAACAGCTCAGGCAGATCGAGCGCCAGATCGCGGCCCTCGAAAACGAGATCATGGCGCTCATCAAGGTCGATCCCGACCTCGCACGACGCTTCGACATTCTCGTCTCGATCCCGGGCGTGTCAGCAATCACCGCCTTCGCGCTTCTCATCGACATGCCCGAACTCGGTACACTCGACCAGGCCCAGGTCGCTTCCCTCGCCGGCCTCGCTCCGGTCGCTCGCCAGTCCGGACAGTGGATCGGCCGCGCCTTCATCCGCGGCGGCCGGGCCAATGTCCGACGAGCACTCTACATGCCCGCGCTCGTCGCCATCCGCTTCAATCCCGACCTCAAGGCCAAGTACGACCGGCTCAAGGCCGCCGGAAAAGCCTCAAAACTCGCCATTACCGCCGTCATGCGAAAGCTCATCATCATCGCAAACGCATTGCTCAGGGATGGCCGCATATGGGAACCAACCCGTACTTGACCAACACGGATACTCTAAAGCGCGTCGCGATCTTTCAGATTCACTCCTTGCGCTTTAAGCGCTCGACATTTCGCAGGTCGTTATCACAAAACCGCTGCGCACTTTTGCGCGACAAGCTTTAGTGAATGCCCGCAGTCAGGGCCGGCGCTTTGGTCGCGAGCGCCACTCTGAGCTTTTCGAGCGCCCGAGTTTCGATCTGTCGCACCCGTTCCTTGGAAATGCCGAGATCGAGGCCGAGCTCTTCCAGCGTCGCACCGTCCTCCGACAGTCGTCGTGCACGGATGATCCGCATCTCCCTTTCGGTCAAGGCACCCAGCGCATCGCGGAGCCACACACGGGCCCGCTCGCCGTCGATCATGTCGCTGACCTGTTCGTCCGGAAGCGGCGCATCGCTGGCCAGGAAATCCAGCCGCTCGCCGCCATCGGAATCGGCGCCGCCAACGGGGGCCTGCAAGGAAGTGTCGCTGCCGGAAAGCCGCGCATCCATGGTCTGCACATCGGCGATGCTGACGCCGAGCGCCGCGGCAATTTCCTCATGCATAGCCTGCGATGTAAGTTGCCTGTCGCCTTGCGCCAGACGTGCACGCAACCGCCGCAGATTGAAGAACAGCGCCTTCTGAGCCGAACTCGTGCCGCCCCGGACGATCGACCAATTGCGCAGGACATAGTCCTGCATCGATGCCCGGATCCACCAGGTCGCATAGGTCGAAAACCTGACCTCACGGCTGGGTTCGAAGCGGGCCGCCGCTTCCAGGAGGCCGATATGGCCTTCCTGCACCAAGTCGCCCATGGGCAGGCCGAAGTTGCGGAACTTCGCTGCCATCGAGATCACGAGCCGCATATGCGACATGGCGATCTTGTTGCGGGCTTCCTGATCATGGTCGTTCCGCCAGGCCTGTGCCAGCGCGTGCTCCTCGTCGCGCTCGAGATAAGGCGCCTCCATTGCGATCTTGATCATCCGCCGGTCTGCAGTGAGAGTCTTCATCGATCACTCCGTGACTGGCGCCCGGGCGCCATTGCGTGTGAAGTCTAAAAGGCCGGACAGATGGCGCGTCCGGCAGCAGGGGCGTCTAGATCACGATGATTTGGATCGGATCGATCGAAATCATCGTGATCGGTTCTTTTAAGTCAGAGCGGGATGGGCGCGGAAAACCGCATGATCTTTTCCTTCCCCGCTCAAGAGCCTCAGCGCCGAACTTGAAGAAACGACGCGGCGCCCTAACTTCAAAATCACGAACCTGAACGGTGACGGATCACAGAACCAAGATCGCCCGGCGCGAAAGCGGCGCGTTCCTGCCGGCTAATGTAAATGCGCGTGGCGGGCAAAAGTTCCATCAGATCAAAGAAAAAGCCCGGCGCGATGGCCGGGCTTTTTTGCAGTCTCACTGCGGGTGGAAGCCTATGCTGCTTCGTCCTGGGCGTCGTCTTCGTCGATCGCCTTGCCGCGCTTCGGGCCCTTGCTGAGGTTTGCCTCGACGAGGCGCACAGCTTCGGTCTCCGACATTTTGTTCACGGCAGCGATTTCGCGCGCCATGCGGTCGAGGGCAGCTTCATAGAGCTGGCGTTCGGAATAGGACTGTTCCGGCTGGTTTTCGGCGCGATAGAGATCGCGAACGACTTCCGCGATGGAAATCAGGTCGCCGGAGTTGATCTTGGCATCGTATTCCTGGGCGCGGCGCGACCACATGGTGCGCTTCACGCGAGCCTTGCCCTGCACAACCTTCAACGCACGATCGACGAAATCGGTTTCAGACAGCTTGCGCATGCCGATGCTGACAGCCTTGGCCACCGGCACCTTCAACCGCATCTTGTCCTTCTCGAAATCGATGACAAAAAGCTCAAGCTTCATGCCCGCGACTTCCTGCTCTTCGATCGCCACGATCTGGCCAACGCCGTGGGCCGGATAGACGATCGATTCACCGGTCTTGAAGCCCTGGCGTGTCGAAGATTTTTTCTGCTGGGTCGTCATTCGTTTCAAAAACTCCCTGTTTCGCGCCGGCCATTCTGGCCGGGGCCGGGTCAGTGAGGCCCGGGATAGACGGGGATACCGCCGGGTGGGTACATCCTGGTCCGTCCACGGAACGCAAACAGCCTCATGAAATGCGGTCGCAACAGAGCAAAGCCATGTTGCGTAATAGGGAGAAACCGCCTTTTGGAGATCGTTTGCTTTCGTGATGGTTTTCGGGCGCGCAAAAACACCCTCTGTGGATCAGTAGAAGGAACCTATCACAAAAAAGTGCCGAAATCAATAATTTGCTGCATGGCAGCCATCAAGCCACCATTCTCGCACCTGCGAGCGCAGTGCGTGTTTTCCCCAGGTTTGGCGCGCTGGGTCGCGCTCGCTGCGTCAGCCTCGACGAACGATAGAGATCGTCCGTCTCAGTCGCCCTGTCCCGGCTCGGCGGAGAAGAACTTCTCGTACTTGCCTTCGACGCCGTCCATCTCCTTGGCTTCCGGCATCGGGTCGCGCTTGACCGTGACGTTCGGCCACTTCGTGGCAAAATCAGCGTTCACTTTCAACCACATATCAAGGCCCGGCTCGGTGTCCGGCTTGATCGCCTCGGCAGGACATTCCGGCTCGCAAACGCCGCAATCGATGCACTCGTCGGGATGGATGACGAGGAAATTCTCGCCCTCATAGAAGCAGTCCACGGGGCAGACTTCGACACAGTCCATATACTTGCAGCGAATGCAATTGTCGGTCACGACATACGTCATGAGGTACTCCAGCCAATGCTCACGTTTGATGGCAGACGGCAATCAATGGTGATGCTCATCGTCCGCGCATGCTAGGAATGTCCGGCGCGCATAGCTGCCGAAGCAAGACCGATGCACCCAACGTGGGTCTGTCAGGTAAAGGCTTTATGGACCCTTTGCAAGAATATTCAATGCGCGAAACGCCGCGGCAAAGGCAGAGTTTTCTAATCCTCGCGCGGATCGAAATCGGGTTTTAGCCGATCGGTATCCCGCCGCTCTTTCTTGGTCGGGCGTCCCGCCCCACGGTCGCGTGTGGCGAGATCAAATGCCGAGAGTTTCTCCTTAGGCAATTCCGGCGTGAGATCATCATAAAGAAGCCGCGCTTCCTCGTAGGGGCCACGTCGTTCCCCTGGAGCAAGCACGCGCACGGTCACGCTGCGGCGGTCGAGGACGAGCTCAAGCAGGTCCCCCGTCTTGACCTGAAACGACGACTGCGTCACGCGCTGCTCGTTGACGGCCACGCGGCCGTCCTCGATCGCTTTTTGCGCAAGCGAGCGCGATTTGATCAGCCGCGTGAAAAACAGCCACTTGTCGAGACGCTGGCGCGATGCCGGGTTGGACGTGGGCTGTTTTTCCATGACCTGCCTTACTTCTTCATCTGCTCCTTGAGCGCCGCGAGCTTGGCGAAGGGCGAATCCGGATCCACCGGCTTCTCGCGACGCGGCGGGCGCGCCTCGAACTTGCCCTGGCCCGGCTTGCCGCCGCGGTCGTGGCGATCATGACGGTCACCACGGTCCTGGCGCGGACCGCCTTCCGACTTGCCGCCGTCATGGCGCTTGCCGCGCACCGGCTGGCCGCCCTTGCGTCCGCCCTCACGTCCCTCGCCCTGGCCTTGGCCTTGGCCTTGGCCATGTCCATGGCGCTGGCCGCCGCGACGCTGGTCGCCCTGGTGGCGACCGCCGCCCTGGCGCTGGTTATCCTGGCGGGTGCCGGGACGCCACAGCAGCACGGGCTTGGCTTCGACCGGTTCTCCGGTCTCGGCGACTTGAGCTTCGGCTGGTTGGACCTCGCTGGTGGCGACTTCGCCCTCAGGCTTCTCGGCCTCGGCGGCCGGTGCCTCAACGGCTGCGGTCTCGGCATCCGTCGCGCTGTCAGCAGCGTCCGCGTCATCGACGGCGGCAACCGGCTCGGAGGCGGCGGCAGCAGAGGCGGGCGCACCGTCCTGGCTGGCGAGGAAGGCCGCAGCCTCCTCGGCCTTGACGCTGTCGGCCCGATAGCCAAGGCCCTTCAGGATCTCTTCCATATCATCAGGCGTTGCGCCGAGGATCGAAAGCATCGAGGTGGTGGCGGTGAAACGACGGCCGTCATAGGCGCCTTCAGGACGCGGCTGCGCGCCGGGCTTCCACTGCAGCAGCGGCCGGATGAGATCGGCCAGGCGCTCGAGGATGTCGATGCGCACGGCGCGCTTTCCGAGGAAGCGGAAGCCGGCAAGCTTGTAGAAGGTGCGCTCGAAGGACGGATCGGTGACGACCGACGTACGGCCGGCAGCGAGCATCGGGATGAGGTCGCCATAGCCGGGCTTGTCGAGGCCGTCGTTCTTCAGCGCCCAGAGCAGCGTGATCAGCTCGGCCGGAGCCGGCTTCAAGAGCGCCGGAAGGAAGATGTGGTAGGCGCCGAAGCGAACGCCGTATTTGCGGATCGACGCGCGACCGTCCTGGTCCAGCGACTTCACGTCGTCGGCGACATCGCGGCGGAAGAGCACGCCGAGGTTCTCGACGAGCTGGAAGGCAAGGCCCTTGGCGAGGCCTTCGAGGTCTTCAGCGCGCGAGATATCGTCGAGCGGCTTCAGCACCGTACCGATGTGATGGTTCACGAAACGCTCGATGCGCGCCACGACATGCTCGCGGGCGTTCGCCTGCAGCTGATCGTCGGCAAGCAGGATGACGCGCGGACGCATGACATGGTCGCTCGCTGCCAGACGGGCGACGGGATCGCCGAGCCAGCGCACGAGACCATCCGACGAAAGCGCCAGGTCGTTGTTGCCCGAGGCGTGCAGACGTGCGGCCCGCGCCTCGAACTCGAGCGCCAGCGCCTTCTGGGCAGCGCCCTGCACGGCCTTGGCATCCGGGCCGTCGCCGCCGGTCGCCAGCGTAAACCGGAAACCGGTTAGTTGTCCTACGTGGTGTCCTTCGACGAAGACATCACCATTCACACTGATTTCAGCTTCCAGCATAGCATTCTCTCTCAGGCGCTTCATGAGCACAGATGTCCTGCGATCAACAAAGCGTTTCGTCAACCGTTCATGTAGTGCGTCGGATAATCGATCTTCAATTTCCCGCGTCTTTTCTTGCCAGTGTGTCGGATCGGCCAGCCATCCCGGCCGGTTCGACACATAGGTCCAGGTTCTGATCTGCGCGATTCGCGCCGAAAGTGTGTCGATCTCACCGTCGGTGTGATCGGCACGCCTGACCTGTTCGGCCATGAAGTCCTCGTTCACCGTACCCCGGCGAACGAGATCCGCGTAGATCGTCGAGATCAGATCGGCGTGCTGGGCGGGCGTGATGCGCCGATAGTCCGGCAGCGCGCAGGCTTCCCATAGTTTTTCGACGCGCTCGGCATTGGTCGTAATGTCGACGACCTCCGGGTAGCGGGCCAGATGCTCGAACGCCTGCTGGTCTACCGCAGGTAGCGCCCGGGCAAGGCCGGGAACTTTCGGCGCGGCATCGAGGCTCTTCTTCAAGGCGGTAAGCGAGGAATAGTCGAACGCCTTCGAGCGCCATTGCAGCACCTTGACCGCATCGAACTCGTGCGACTCGATGCGATGAACGAGCTCGTTGTCGAAAGGATCGACGCGACCCGTGACGCCGAACGTTCCGTCACGCAGATGTCGCCCGGCGCGCCCGGCGACCTGCGCTAGCTCGGCCGGGTTCAGGTTGCGAAACTGGTAGCCGTCGAACTTGCGGTCCTGCGCGAAGGCGACGTGATCGACGTCGAGGTTGAGACCCATGCCGATCGCGTCGGTCGCCACCATATATTCGACGTCGCCTTCCTGATAGAGCGCCACCTGCGCATTGCGCGTGCGCGGCGAAAGCGCGCCGAGCACGACGGCGGCACCGCCGCGCTGGCGACGGATCAGTTCGGCGATCGCATAGACTTCGTCGGCCGAGAAGGCGACGATCGCCGAGCGATGCGGCAGGCGGGTGATTTTCTTCGAACCGGCATAGAGCAGTTGCGACATGCGCGGCCGCTCGACGACGGTGATGCCGGGCAGGAGGTGCTCCAGGATAGGCCGCATCGTTGCAGCCCCCAGAAGCAGCGTCTCGCCACGCCCCCTCAGATGCAGGATCCGGTCGGTGAAGATGTGACCGCGCTCGAGATCGCCTGCAAGCTGCACTTCGTCGATCGCCACGAAGGACGCGGTCGTCTCCCTCGGCATCGCTTCGACGGTGCAGACCGAATAGCGGGCGCGATGCGGAGTAATCTTCTCCTCGCCAGTGATCAGCGCGACATTGTGATGGCCGACCCTTTCGACCAGGCGCGTATAGACCTCGCGCGCCAGGAGGCGCAGCGGCAGGCCTATGACGCCGCTGTCATGCGCGATCATGCGCTCGATCGCGTAGTGCGTCTTGCCGGTATTGGTTGGCCCGAGCACCGCGGTTACGCCGCGGCCGCTCAGGATCATGGGGTGAACGGACACGTCATCGATCCCGGGCATTCAGAAATTACGACAGCGTCTTTTCACGCTGGCGGCAAACACATGCCCACGCACCGAGCCAAACGCAAGGGGCGCCGACAACTAAAACCATCGTTCGGCGTCTCTCAGCCCATTGCACCACCTGTTGTGGTTGGCGCAATCGAGAACGGGAACAGCCATGGAACGAATCGGCGACGAATCGAAGACTCATCGCGATTCACTGTATGTTCACGACTACATATAGATTTCAACACCAAACGTTGCACCACATGCTGAATCTGACGCCGCGCGCGTGTGTTAGAGCCCACGACTCGCCTCAATCCTGGCTGTCCCATTGCCAGACAGGTCAAAGGATTCCGAATCCAAGACTCTGGAAAGCCTAGAAAATTTTTAACGAAATTCATCGGAGATTCGCTGGGCAGAGAGAATGAGAATCGCACCGAGCACCCTCGACCAATACGGGAGGATCCGATGGCGACTCGTGGTACGGGCATCATTCCGCTTTTGTTCTCCACAAGATATAGTGTCTGCGCCGCGCGCCGGCAGCAGATTCACGTG
This sequence comes from Ensifer sp. 22460, assembly GCF_052044935.1. Lineage (NCBI taxonomy): Bacteria > Pseudomonadati > Pseudomonadota > Alphaproteobacteria > Hyphomicrobiales > Rhizobiaceae > Ensifer > Ensifer sp. 22460. The sequence continues at coordinate 65,364 of NZ_JBQENZ010000035.1, read as the reverse complement.
CGCGATTTCGGGATTCAAATGCCGGGGCAACAGGCGTCTCTTCTCTCCGCCCTACACAAAGACGGCGCCCCGAAGGGCGCCGTTCAAAGCAATGATGAGATCAAAAGGTCAGACGAAGAACTGTCCGCCATTCGCCGAAATCGTCGAGCCGGTGATGAAGCCGGCGTCGTCGGAGGCCAGGAACACAACGCAGCGGGCGATTTCTTCCGGCTCGCCGAGGCGGCCAACCGGGATCTGCGGGATGATCCGCTCGTTCAGCACTTTCTCCGGCACCGCCCGCACCATTTCCGTGCCGATATAACCCGGGCAGATGGCGTTGACCGTGATCCCCTTCGCCGCACCTTCCTGGGCAAGCGCCTTGGTGAAGCCGAGATCACCGGCTTTGGCCGCCGAATAGTTGGCCTGGCCCATCTGGCCCTTCTGGCCGTTGATCGACGAGATGTTGATGACGCGGCCGAAACCGCGGTCGCGCATGGCGGACCAGATCGGATGCGTCATGTTGAAGAGACCGGTGAGGTTGGTGCCGACCACCTCGCCCCATTGCTCGGGCGTCATCTTGTGGAACATCGCGTCGCGGGTGATGCCCGCATTGTTGACCAGCACTTCGACCGGGCCGAGATCGGCCTCGACCTTGGCGATGCCTTCGGCGCAGGACTGATAGCTGGAAACATCCCACTTGTAGACGGGGATGCCGGTTTCCTGCTTGAAGGCCTCGGCCTTTTCGTCATTGCCGGCATAGTTTGCGGCCACCTTGTAGCCGGCATTCTTGAGTGCGACGGAGATTGCCGCGCCGATGCCGCGCGACCCACCTGTGACCAATGCTACCCTGCTCATGCACGCCTCCCACTTGATCAGTTCAGTTTCTCAAAGGCCTTCTTCATCAGCTTTTCGCCGACCTGTCGTCCGTAGAGCTCGGCGGCAGCCTGGAACTGAGGCGTCGCGAGCATAGACATACCCACCTCGCACTTGGTGAGCGCGGGGTTCATCATCAGACTGGAGAGCTGAACGAGCGACGCTTTCAAAGCGCCACTGTCATCGTTCGGGGCCGCAACCATCATGTCCTTGAAAACGGCCTCGTCGTCCGAGGTCGTATGTTCCAGCATGCACTGAACCAACCGCGCCTCGTCGAGAGGCGCGGGATTGGCATGTGCGGAAACGATCGGCGAACCGGCCAGAAGAAGGGAAAACGGAACCCACCTGGCGCTGTTCATGCCGCCAAACCGATTAGAGCCGTTCGACGCACATGGCGACGCCCATGCCGCCGCCGATGCAGAGCGTTGCAAGCCCCTTGGAAACGCCGCGGCGCTTCATTTCGAAGAGCAGCGTGTTGAGCACGCGGGCGCCGGAAGCGCCGATCGGATGGCCGATGGCGATCGCGCCGCCATTGACGTTGACGATCGACGGATCCCAGCCGAGGTCCTTGTTGACCGCGCAGGCCTGTGCCGCGAAAGCCTCGTTGGCCTCGACCAGTTCGACGTCTCCGATCGCCCAGCCGGCTTTCGCCAACGCCTTGCGCGAAGCCGGGATCGGGCCGGTGCCCATGACCTGCGGATCGACGCCGGCCGTTGCCCAGGAAACGATACGGGCGAGCGGCTGGATGCCGCGCTTGGAAGCCTGCGCTTCGGTCATCAGCAGAGTGGCCGCGGCGCCGTCATTGAGGCCGGAGGCGTTGCCGGCGGTGACCGTGCCTTCCTTGTCGAAGGCCGGACGCAGCTTCGTCATCTGGTCGAGCGTTGCGCCATGGCGGATATATTCGTCCTGGTCGACGGTGACGTCGCCCTTGCGGCCTTTGACGATGAAGGGAATGATCTCGTCGGCGAACCGCCCGGCCTTCTGGGCCGCTTCGGCCTTGTTCTGCGAGGCGAGCGCGAAAGTATCCTGCTCTTCGCGGCTGAGCTGCCACTGGCGGGCGACGTTTTCGGCAGTGATGCCCATGTGATAGCCGTAGAAGGCGTCGGTCAGACCGTCCTTGATCATCGTGTCGATCATCTTGAAATCGCCCATCTTCACGCCGCCGCGAAGATGCGAGCAATGCGGCGCCATCGACATGGACTCCATGCCGCCGGCGACGATGATATCCGCATCACCGGTTGCAATCTGCTGCATGCCGAGCGCCACGGCACGAAGACCGGAACCGCAGAGCTGGTTCATGCCCCAGGCGGTTTTCTCCTGCGGAAGACCCGCCTTCATCGCCGCCTGACGCGCCGGGTTCTGGCCCTCGCCGGCCTGCAGGACCTGGCCGAGGATCACCTCGTCGACCTCGCCTGCCTCGACGCCTGCGCGCTCGAGCACGCCCTTGATGACGGCGGCGCCGAGTTCGTGCGCCGGTGTGTTGGCGAATGCACCGTTGAAGGATCCGACCGCGGTACGGGCGGCGCTGGCGATCACGATGGAGGGATTGCTCATGGGACGTTTCCTCAGATCTTTCTTGCCTAATGGAAGCAGACTGGCAAAGCGCGCGGCGCAAGTCAAACGCCTTGATGCGGTGCCACAAAACCGTCACCCAAGACGCAACCGCAAGATTTCGCACTTGCGTCGCCGCAACGCACAAAGACATTGTCAGCGGCGCTCTTTTGCGGATACTCTGAAAAACGCAATAAAGACGGGATGATGGGTGAGAGGAGACCCTGATGGCGAAGCACGAAGGCCAGATCGTTATAAAAAAATATGCGAACCGGCGGCTCTACAACACCGGGACCAGCACCTATGTCACGCTCGACGACCTGGCTGTCATGGTGAAGAAGGGCGACGATTTCATCGTCCAGGACGCAAAGTCCGGAGAGGACATCACCCATTCCGTGCTGACGCAGATCATCTTCGAGCAGGAGTCCAAGACCGGCAACACGCTGCTGCCGATCTCCTTCCTGCGCCAGCTGATCTCGTTCTACGGCGACCAGATGCAGATGGTGGTGCCGAGCTATCTCGAGCATTCGATGCAGGCTTTCACCGAGCAGCAGTCGCAGATGCGCGAGCAGATCAACAAGGCCTTCGGTGACACGCCGCTCGGCAAGAACCTGCAGGTTCCGCTGCAACTTGTCGAAGAGCAGGTCCGTCGCAATACCGAGATGTTCCATCAGGCGATGCAGATGTTCTCGCCCTTCATCACCGCCCCGCCGGTGAAGGAAACCAAGAAGGCCGAAGCCAAGGATATCGACGAGCTCAAGGAACAGCTTCGCGCGCTCCAGACCAAGCTCGACAATCTCGGCTGAGCGCATTCTCCTTGCAAAGGCGGGTGTGAGTCACCCGCCCAATTCCCGTCCAGCAAACCATGTTTTGAATTGGGCCAACGCCCCGGGATCGATCGTGACCTAAAGCGCGTCGCGATCTTTCAGATTCGCGCCTTGCGCTTTAAGTTCTTGATATTTCGCATGTCGTTGTCGCAAAACCGCTGCGCACTTTTGCGCTACAGGCTTTAAAGGCCGATCGACACGTCCCGTCCGGCCGAGCGCATCGAGACGGCGAAGCCGGCGATGACGTCGATGAAGCTGATCGTCATCAGGATGAAGAAGAGCTGGGTTGCCGCCGGCGCCAGCAGCAGGAATTCGATCAGGAAGGCGATGAACAGAATCATCGACAACAGGTGATCCATCAGCGCACGCGTGCTCGTGCGGGTCGCCTTCAGCAATTCGACGAAGAGCAACAGCAGTGCGACGACGATCAGGAGGTCGCCGAAGCGCATCGTCCAGGTCGCGCCCGACAGCATGGACAGCGACAGCATCTCGGCGTTCAAGCCGGCAATACCGCCGAACATTCCGATCATCGCGAGATTGTAGACAACGAACGGCAGGATCAGCAGCGGAACGGCAGCGAGCATCGGGCACGAACTCCTTTGCCGCGTCTTGCGGCGTCTTCAGGCCTACTGCATGTTTCCTTTAATCGTAGCCGGTTAAAGGACAAAAACATGCAGCAATTCAAAGTGCTACAGCGACCTTTGCGCGTCTGATAAGACGCGCGGCGCTGTAGAGCGCTGTGCGTTCGCATGAACGCACCAAGGACGCTCCAGCACTTAGGGTCTAGAGCATCTCTCCGCTTCCAGTGACTTCACCTTGGCGCGTGATGCTCTAGCTCCTGCGGATAACACAGGGTCCAAGCGAGAAAATGTCAGACGCAAAACAAAAGGGCCGGCAGAGCCAGCCCTTTGAACCATTCCACGAACGGAAACGCTTATGCGTTTTCCTTCGGGGTCAGAACCTGACGGCCACGGTACATGCCGGTCTTCAGGTCGATGTGGTGCGGGCGACGCAGTTCGCCGGAGTTCTTGTCTTCGACGTAGGTCGGCGTCTTGAGAGCGTCAGCGGAACGGCGCATGCCACGCTTGGACGGGCTCGTTTTTCTTTTAGGTACAGCCATTTCATTCTCCACTTATCGGGCAAACACTGTTCAGCAGCCGAAATGGCCGTGTTAAACAGATGTCAATCACGGAAATTTGGCGCGCTTATACATCGGCAACTGCTGTTTGACCAGTCCCCAGCCGCAATTTTTCGACTCAAGATCTGGCGGCGCCGATTCAGACCTCGTCATCGGGAACGACCCACGGCTCGGCGCGGGCAGCCTCTTCCCACTTCCGGAAAGCGAAATGTGCCTTCACCCGTTGCATGTAGCCGAGCGTTTCTTGATCCGCAACGAGATCGTAGACGTCGAAGCGGTTGACCACAGGCGCGTACATTGCATCGGCCGCGCTGAAGGATCCGAAGAGGAACGGCCCGCCGGAGTGGGCAAGCGCCTCCTTCCAGATCTGCTCGATGCGCACGACATCAGCGCGAACGTCGGCATCCACCTGAAGCGCCCGCCTCTCCCGGCGGATGTTCATCGGGCAGGCACCGCGCAGCGCCCTGAAACCGGAGAGCATCTCCATGGAATAGCTGCGGGCCCGGGCGCGGGCCTGGCGATCGGACGGCCAAAGCCCGGCGTCGGGAAAGAGCTCGGCGACATATTCGATGATCGCCAGCGATTCCCAGACGAGCAGATCGCCGTGGCGCAGCAGCGGCACCTTTCCGGTCGGCGAGATCGCGCGGATATCAGGATTGCCGGCCGCGAAATCGAAGGGAATGACCACGTCCTCGAAGGCGATGCCCGCGGCGGTCATCGCCATCCAGGGCCGCATCGACCAGGACGAATAGTTCTTGTTGCCGACGTAAAGGGTAAGTCCGGTCATCTACATTCCTTGATGCTGGCCTTAATTGCTGGCCGTGATTGCTGATCTGTCCGAGAAAACGATCAGTTCCTCGAAATGGTTCATGTCCTCGAACGAGCAGAAGGCCGGCGGATCGAGCTCGATCACCGGCGCCCGCTCCCTGAGGCAGGCGAGTTGTTCGCTCAACATTTCCTGCCAGCGCGGCAGTGCCGCGTCATCGAGCCAGTCGATGACATAGGCGAAGGTGATGTGAAACGCATAGTCGTCATGATCAGGATGGCGATAGCCGAAGACTTCGGCGAAAGCATCGCGCCAGGCCTTGAGGCAAGCCCGATCGGCGACGCTGTCGCCTTCAAGCGCGAGACCGGTTGGCGTGATCTCGGTCACGCGGGCACGGAAGGGCTGCAACGGCGCAAAGTGCCTCAGCCGCGCACAGTAGTGTTCGGTCATCACATCGATCGGTGTATCGAGCGCCATATCGACGGGCCAATAGGGTAGCCTGCGACGATATTCGATGATGCCCTGGAAGATCGTCATGTGCAGGCTGGACGGATGCGTGAAGGCGAACTGCCCCGCCTCGGGCATCGCCATCAGACGCTCGCGCACGGCAAGCACGGCCGTCTCGGACGGCGATCCGGCGGTGACGTGGGAGACGACCGTGTTGCCCGGCTCACGCAGGAAGCGGCCGTCCGTGGCGTAGCGGGTTCCGAGATGCTTCGGCGGAATGGTGTCCGCGTTGCGGCCAAAGGCGAGAAGCGAAGGGGAAATCGAGGTCATGGGAGCGATCGGGCCTTTTGAATGGAGAGAGGGCCCAGATGGCAGAACTCTACGAAGCCAGGATGACATCCCCCGGCAACCGCATCCAATGAAAAGGTCTGATCTCAATCATAAAGGCAGGTGATGTAGCCGCCGGAGCGGCTGGCGCGACGCTCGATCAAATTCGCCAGACGCTTGAGCCCACGGCCGGGTTTGCCGGCATTGCGCTCTTTCGGGTTGGGCAGCGAAACCGCAAGCAGTGCGGCCTGCCGGCGCGAGAGCTTCGCCGCGGAAACGCCGAAATGGTGGCGGGCCGCCGCCTCGATACCGTAGATCCCATCACCCCATTCGGCGACGTTCAAATAGATCTCCATCATCCGCCGCTTGCTCCAGACGAAATCGGCAGCGACCGCCAGCGGCAGCTCCATGCCCTTGCGCAGGAAGGAGCGGCCGTTCCAGAGGTAGAGGTTCTTGACCGTCTGCATCGGGATGGTGCTGGCGCCACGGGTCGATTCCCCTTCAAGCGCATCCTCGACCACGCCGCGCATCTGGCCCCAGTCGACGCCGTCATGGGCGCAGAACTGACCGTCCTCCGACATCATCACCGATTGGACGAGCACCGGCGAGATGTTCTCGAAATCGACCCATTGGCGGTCGTAGCCGCGAAGCAGAACGAGATCGCGCAGCATCAAGGTGGAGACCGGGTGGACGAACTCGACGAGATAGAGAACGATCAGCACATAGGGCAGGGCAACGAAACCCAGGACAGCCAGGATGATCTGGCGGCGTTTCTTGCGCAACGTCCGGCGAAGCGAAGACCAGCGACTGGAAGGCACTTCGCCCTCCTCGCGCGCTTCCGGAACGACGTTCACGGCCTGACTGTTCACCTCGCTGTCCATCCGCTTCTCTTAGTGTATGGTCCGGCAAAGTTGAACGGGCTTTCTGGTAAAAGGCAAGGCGCCCAGGCGGCTGTCCCAGGGAAAGCGCGCCGCTGCGACACGAATCCCCGTTGAAAGCCCTCTTCGCCCGTGCCAAAGAGCGCGCATGAGCCAGGACACATCGCCCTTCACCCGCCGCCTCACCGGCAATGCCCGCGCCGTCGAAGCTCTGCTCGAGCGCCTGCTCGGCTCGGCGACGGCGGTCGACGAGATTGCGCGACCAGCAAACCTGCTCGCGGCCATGCGGCACGGCGTGCTGAACGGCGGCAAGCGGCTGCGCCCCTTTCTGGTGATCGAATGTGCGGATCTTCTCGGCGGCAGCTTGGATGCATCCTTGCGCGTCGGGGCGGCGCTCGAATGCGTCCATTGCTATTCCCTCGTCCATGACGACCTGCCGGCGATGGACGACGACGATATCCGCCGCGGCCAGCCGACGGTGCACAAGGCCTTCGACGAGGCAACCGCGATCCTCGCCGGCGACAGCCTGCTGACCTTCGCCTTCGACATCATCGCGGCCCCCGAAACGCTGCTGACGGACGGCCAGAAAGTGGAGCTGATCCTGGCGCTCGGACGCGCCGCCGGCCACGGTGGCATGGCCGGCGGACAGGCGCTCGATCTGGCAGCAGAGAAGTCGCCGCCCGACGAGGCCGGCATCGTGACGCTGCAGGCCATGAAAACCGGCGCCCTCATCCGCTTCGCCTGCGAAGCGGGCGCCATCGTCGCTGCCGCATCGAAAGACGACCGCGCCCGGCTTCGCCACTTCGGCGAAAAGATCGGCCTTGCCTTCCAGCTCGCTGACGACCTGCTCGACCTCACTGCTGACGCGGAGACCATGGGCAAGGCGACCGGCAAGGACGCCGCCCGCGGCAAAGGCACGCTGGTCGCGCTGCACGGCCAGGCCTGGGCAGAGGAGCGGCTGGAGCAACTGGTCGCAGAAGCCGAATCCCTGCTCGCGCCCTATGGTGAGCGCTCGGCCATCCTCATCGAAACCGCCCGCTTCGTCGCCAACCGCAGGAATTAGCCCCGTGAGCAAATACTGGTCGCCGATCGTCTCGAAGCTCAAGCCCTATGTGCCGGGCGAGCAGCCGCGCATCGCCAATCTGGTGAAGCTTAACACCAACGAATGCCCCTACGGTCCCTCGCAAAAAGTGCTCGACGCGATCGGCGCTGCAGCAAGCAGCGATCTCCGCCTTTATCCCGACCCGCTGGCGCTCAAGCTTCGCCAGGCGATCGCCGCGCGCTATGGCGTGACGGCGGAGGAAGTCTTCGTCGGCAACGGCTCGGACGAGGTGCTGGCCCATATCTTCGCCGGCCTCCTGAAGCACGACTCGCCGCTGCTCTATCCGGATATTTCCTACAGCTTCTATTCGACCTACGCGCGGCTCTTCGAGATCGACACGGTCGAGGTCCCGCTCAACGACGCCTTCGAGATCGACATCGCCGACTATGATCGCCCCTGCGGCGCGATCATCCTGCCGAACCCGAACGCTCCGACAGGCATCGGCCTGCCGCTCGCCGAAATCGAGCGGCTCGTCGCAAGCCACCCGGACCAGCCCGTCGTCATCGACGAGGCCTATGTCGACTTCGGCGGCCAGTCGGCAGCAGAACTCGTTTCGAAATACGAGAACCTGCTGGTCGTCCAGACCTTCTCCAAGTCGCGCGCGCTTGCAGGCCTTCGTGTCGGCTTCGCCATCGGCCAGCGGCCGCTGATCGAGGCGCTGGAGCGGGTGAAGGACAGCTTCAACTCCTATCCGCTCGGCCGTCCGGCGCAAGCAGGCGCCATCGCCGCGATCGAGGACGAGGCCTGGTTCGAGGAAACGCGCGCAAAAATCATCGACTCCCGCGAACTGCTTGCGGCGGACCTCACTCAACGCGGCTTCGAGGTATTGCCATCTCAGGCCAACTTTGTGTTCGCCCGGCATCCGGGCCATGACGGCGAGGCATTGATGAAGGCGCTGCGCGAGCGGGCCGTGCTGGTCCGCCATTTCGCCAAGCCCCGCATTTCCGATTTCCTGCGCATCACGATCGGCACCGATCAGGAATGCGCGCGACTGATCGAAGCGCTGGACGAGATCCTCTAGAGCGTCTTTCCGCTTCGAGTGATTCCACCTGAGAGCGGGCTGACGTCGCGGCGATAGGCCCCAAGCCGCGCGCTTCCGGGCGGCAGGAGCCTTGTACGTCGCTTGGAACTGCCCGGAAGAAACCGCCTATTCGGCAGCCGCCTGGCCGCGGCCATAACGCTTCTCGATATAATCGGAAACCAGCGTCTCGAAGTCCGCGGCGATGTTGGGGCCGCGCAGCGTCATCGCCTTCTGGCCGTCAATGAAAACCGGGGCGGCCGGCATTTCACCGGTGCCCGGAAGCGAGATGCCGATGTCGGCATGTTTGCTTTCGCCCGGGCCGTTGACGATGCAGCCCATCACCGCGACCTTCAGGCCTTCGACACCGGGATATTTCTCGCGCCAGACCGGCATGTTGCGGCGGATGTCGTCCTGGATCTTCTGCGCGAGTTCCTGGAACACGGTGGACGTCGTGCGGCCGCAGCCGGGACACGCTGCAACCACCGGAATGAACTGGCGGAAGCCCATGACCTGTAGCAGTTCCTGCGCCACCTGCACCTCCCGGGTGCGGTCGCCACCGGGCTCCGGCGTCAGCGAAATGCGGATCGTGTCGCCGATGCCCTGCTGCATCAGGATGCCGAGCGAGGCGGAGGAGGCGACGATGCCCTTGGTGCCCATGCCGGCTTCCGTCAGCCCGAGATGCAGCGCATGGTCGGAGCGTGCCGACAGCATGGCGTAGACGGCGATCAGGTCCTGCACGCCGGAGACCTTGGCCGACAGGATGATGCGGTTGCGCGGCAGGCCGATCTCTTCGGCGAGATCCGCCGAGAGCAGCGCCGACTGGACGATCGTCTCGCGCGTCACCTGCTGGGCCGTCAGCGGAAAGCCGTTCGCCTGGTTCTCGTCCATCAGCCGCGTCAGCAGTTCCTGGTCGAGCGAGCCCCAGTTGACGCCGATGCGCACCGGCTTGTCGTAGCGGATCGCCATTTCGACGATCTCGGCGAACTGCTTGTCCTTCTTGTCCTTGAAGCCGACATTGCCCGGGTTGATGCGATACTTGGCGAGCGCTTCGGCGCAGGCCGGATGATCGGCGAGCAGCTTGTGGCCGATATAGTGGAAGTCGCCGACGAGCGGCACGTCCAGACCGAGGCGCTCGAGCCGCTCGCGGATCTTCGGCACGGCGGCGGCACTCTCGTCGCGGTCGACGGTGATGCGCACCAGTTCCGAGCCGGCCTTGTGAAGGGCGGCAACCTGCGCCACCGTTCCGTCGATATCAGCTGTATCGGTGTTGGTCATCGACTGGACGACCACCGGCGCGCCACCGCCCACTATGACCCCGCCGACATCGACGGCGACGGACGCACGGCGGGGCTGCGGATCAAAATCGAAGGCGGCAGACATGGAGGCCTCTTGGTCCCCAGGTCACGCCAGTGACCTGGTCTCATCGTTTCAGCGCGGGATGCGGGCGGAAAACCACATGGACTTCTGCCCGTCCCGCTCTTGCTTTTCGTCCATCAGGTGGATGAGGAAAGCACCGTTGTCAACGGCGACATCATGCCCTGACGGCGATTTGATGGCAGGCGGCCGCCGTCAGTGTCCCTTTGCGTGGTCGGCATGATGAGCATGATGCGACAGCATCAGCACGACGATGAACAGCACCGGCACCGAGGCAAAGACGATCGCGAAGCCCGTATGCTCGGCGACGAAGCCGATCACCGATGGAGCAAACAGCATGCCCGAATAACCCATGAAGGTCGCGACCGAAAGGCCGATGCCAGGCTGCAGGCCCGGCATGTTGCCGGCCGCCGAAAAGGCGATCGGCACCATGTTGGAGATGCCGACGCCGGCAATCGCAAAGCCGAGGATGGCGATATAGGCATTCGGCGCCGTGCCCGCGATGATCATGCCGATGAGTGCAGTGACCGTGCAAATCCGCAGCGTCTTCTTGGCACCGAAGCGGTCGCGCACGAGGTCGCCGGCAAAGCGCATGGTCGCCATGGTGGCGGAGAAAGCGGCGAAGCCGAAGCCGGACAGTTCCACCGAGGCACCAAGCTCGTTGCGCAGGTAGAGCGCGCCCCAATCGAGCACCGTGCCCTCCGGCACCATCGAAAACAGCGCCATGATGCCGATCAGCCAGGGAAGCGGCGTCATCGGCAGGCGGAGCTTTTCCTTGGCGGCGGCCGGATGCGGCTTGTCGGCAAGGATCATCGGCCAGGCAATCGCAATCAACGTCAGGCAGATCACGGTGACGACGAAGACATGCGGCAGCACGCCGACGCGCGCCATGAGGAACCCGCCGATGCCGGCACCGATCAGGCCGCCGAGGCTCCAATAGGCGTGGCAGGAGGACATGATTGCCCGCCGCATCGATTTCTCGACCTCGACCGCATTGGCGTTCATGGCGACATCCATCGCGCCGACGAAACCGCCGAGCACGAACATGCCGATCGCCGCCGCCCAGACGTTTGGCACCAAGGTCAAAAGCAGAAGCAGCGGCGACAGGATGATGGCCGTGACCTTGACGACCTTCTGCGAGCCGATGCGGGCGATGTAGCCGCCGGCAATCGGCATCAGCACCAGCGAGCCGATGCCAAACATCAGGATCAGGAGGCCGAGTACGCTTTCGCTGATGCCGAGCCGGTCCTTGAACTCGGGGATCTTCGGCGCCCAGCTGCCGGTGACGAAGCCATTCATCAGAAAGAGCAGGGAAACCGCCAGCCGGTTGCGGGTCATATAGCCCTGGCGGACGGTTGCAGTGGGAGAACGTTGGTCCATGGTATTGCCTCTGTGCCGGATCGGGCCGGCTCAAACAGTGATTTCGATCAGATTTCCATCGGGGTCGCGCAGCACCGCCTCGTAGAAGCCGTCGCCGGTCCAGCGCGCCTTCGCGACCAGGATGCCCTCGGCCTCGGCGCGCACAGCAATGGCATCGACCGCCTGTTCGCTGCCGAGCGACAGCGCGACATGGGCAAAGCCTGCGCGCTCGAGCTCGGCCGGATCACCCGGAGCGACCCAGGGACCTTCCATGATCTCGATCGCCGGTCCTTTGCCGAGTGTCAGGAAGCGCGAACGGAAGCCAGGCCGCCGCCGGCTTTCGTAAACGTCGCCGACCTCCGCACCGAAGAACGCCGACCAGAATCCGGCAATCTTATCGAGGTCGTGGGTCCAGAGAGCCACATGGGTTATCGTCATTGTTCCACCCCTCCCGCAATCAGGATGTCTGCACCCGCTGCCTCGAATGCCGCGCGATGCTCAGCAGGCGCGTCTGCCTCGAGAAGCAGCGTCGCCTTGTCGTCGATATCGACGATCCCATGAGCGGCAGCCGTCCCGAGTTTGTCGCTGGTGATGGCAACGACCAGACGGCGGCTGCGCAAGGCGACGAGCCGCTTGAATTCGGCGTCCTCGAAATAGATCGCCGTCAGGCCCGCTTCGGCATCGGCGCCGCAGGTGCCGAGAAAGCAGAGATCGGGCCTGAGCAGTTCGGCGTCGCGCTGCGCCCGCGCGCTGATGGCCGCACCGACCGCACGGTTGAGTGGCCCGCCAAGCAGGATGAGATCGACGCCAGGCTTCTCCATCAGCGCTGCAGCGATCAGCGGCGTATTGGTGACAATCGTGACCTGGAGCTCCGGCTCGATCAATTGCGCGATGGCGAGGTTTGTGGAACCGGCATCAAGAAACACGGTCATGCCCGGCTTGATCAGTCCGACCGCCGTGCGGGCAAGTGCTGCCTTGCGCTCCGGCGCCATCGCCACCCGCTCGCTCAAACTGCTGTGTGCCGCGGGAACGACCGGGAGCGCGCCACCATAGACCCGCTCGCAAAGCCCCGCTGCCGCCATTTCGCGCAGGTCACGGCGGATCGTGTCTTCGGAAACATTGAGCTCGGCAGCGAGATCCGCAGCCAGCACCCGGCCGTTGGCCTTCAGCCGCTCCTGGATCAGCGTCTTTCGCTCACGAAGTAAGAGATCGCTCGACATTTTTGCCAATCGTGCATAAACGTGCATAAATCGCTATGAATGTGCATAACGACTTTTGAAACCGATTTCAAGTCGCGGAATAAGCCAAATCACCGCGGGCCAGCAATTCGAGCAAACCGTGCCTTTTGCGCGTGACCGACGCCATTTCGAGGAAAATTCTTCATCAAAACGCTCGGGAATTGGTGTTTTATACGCTCAGATCGCCAATCTTTTGTGCGATTGTCCGCTCAATCCGGACGACGGGCCGGACCACAAAGAAGATGGAAAATCACGATGAAGCTCCTCCCCACGCTGTTCGCCGCCGCTCTGATGCAGGTTGCCGCCCTCGCCTCCGCTGAAGCCGGCGAGAATCTCGACGCGGTCAAATCCGCCGGCGTCCTGAAGATCGGCACCGAGGGCACCTATGCGCCCTTCACCTATCACGATGCCTCCGGCGCTCTTGTCGGCTTCGACGTTGAGATCGGCCAGGCCGTCGCCGAGAAGCTCGGCGTCAAGGCCGAATTCCTTGAAGGCAAGTGGGACGGCCTGATCGCCGGCCTCGACGCCAACCGCTACGACACGGTCATCAACCAGGTCGGCATCACCGAAGAGCGCAAGAAGAAGTACGACTTCTCCGAGCCCTACATCGCCTCGAAGGCCGTGCTGATCGTCAAGACCGACAACGAGGAGATCAAGGGCTTCGCCGATCTCAAGGGCAAGAAGTCGGCTCAGTCGCTGACCAGCAACTTCGGCAAGCTCGCAACCGCCTCCGGCGCCGAACTCGTCGGCACCGACGGCTTCGACCAGTCGATCCAGCTCGTGCTCACCGGCCGCGCCGATGCCACGATAAACGACAGCCTCTCCTTCCTCGATTTCAAGAAGAAGAAGCCCGACGCGCCGGTAAAGATCGCGGCCGAACAGGCTGACGCCGACTTCTCCGGCATCATCATCCGCAAGGACGAGCCGGAACTCTTGGAAGCGATCAACAAGGCGCTCGGCGAGATCAAGGCCGACGGTACCTACGACAAGATCTCGCAGAAGTACTTCGGCGCCGACGTCTCGAAGTAACCCCTGTCCCGAGCGCCGGGTCGGTTTCTCCGCCGGCCATTCTCGGTTATGAATCGCGATCCGTTCCGGACACCGGGGCGGATCGCGCTTTTTGAAAGGCCCGCCCCTTGCCCACCTGGCTCCAACTGATGCTGGATTCGCTGCCGTCCCTGCTCTGGGCCGGCCTCACCTTCACCATCCCGCTGACGCTGCTTTCCTTCATTTTCGGCCTGATCCTCGGGCTCGCAACCGCCGTCGCCCGCCTGTTCGGACCGGCGCCGGTCGTCGCGATCGCGCGATTTTACGTCTGGGTGATCCGCGGCACGCCGCTGCTCGTCCAGCTCTTCGTGATCTTCTACGGGCTGCCGAGCGCCGGCATCCTGCTCGACGCCTTCACCGCCGCGCTCATCGGCTTCTCGCTGAACGTCGGCGCCTATACCTCCGAGATCATCCGCGCCGTCATCTCGTCAGTGCCACGCGGACAGTGGGAAGCGGCCTACTCCATCGGCATGAGCTGGAGCCAGGCGATGCGTCGCACCATCCTGCCGCAGGCGACCCGCGTCGCCGTGCCGCCGCTGTCGAACACTTTCATCTCGCTGGTGAAGGACACCTCGCTGGCCGCCGCCATCACCGTGCCGGAGATGTTCCAGACCGCGCAGCGCATCGTCGCCACCACCTACGAGCCGCTGATCCTCTATATCCTGGCGGCGCTGATCTATCTCGCCATGAGCTCCGTGCTCTCGGCCCTGCAAGTGCGGCTGGAGCGGCGCTTTGCCCGCTATGGCGGCTTCCTGGAGGCACGTGCATGATCGAGCTCTCCCACATCGAAAAGCGCTTCGGCGACAATCTCGTGCTGAAGGATATTTCCGTAACACTCGCCGAAGGCACGGTGACGGCGCTTGTCGGCCCATCCGGCGGCGGCAAGAGCACGCTGCTGCGCTGCATCAATCTGCTGGAAATCCCAACGTCCGGCGCAATCCGGCTTGGGGACGAGACGCTCGAATTTTCGCCCGGCCGCAAGGTCGGCTGGGCGGCGATCCAGCGCCTGCGCCGGCAGACCGGAATGGTGTTCCAGAACTTCCAGCTCTTCCCCCACCAGACCGCGCTCGGCAACGTCATGGAAGGCCTCGTCACGGTGCTGAAGTGGCCGGCCGACAGGGCGAAGACGCGCGCGATGGAACTCTTGGAAAAGGTCGGCATGGCGCACAAGGCCGACGCCTGGCCGGCGACCCTTTCCGGCGGCCAGCAACAGCGCGTGGCGATCGCCCGCGCGCTTGCCCCGTCGCCCCGCGTGCTTCTCTGCGACGAGCCGACCTCTGCCCTCGACCCGGAACTGGCGGAGGAAGTGGTCGAAGTCCTGAGCCGGCTTGCCCGTGAAGGCACGACCATGGTCATGGCGACCCATGACCTGCGCCTCGCCTCCCGCGTCGCCGACAAGGTGATCTTCCTCGATGGTGGTGTCATCGTCGAAAGCGGTGCCCCGAAGACGATCTTCTCGGCGCCCGAGCGTGAGCGTACCAAGAAGTTCATCGCCTCGCTGAGCGCCCCGCACGACTACGAAATCTGAGCGGAGGGGACGACGGATCACAGGACGATCCGGCGGGTGTGGGTCGGGCACCCTTTGCGCCAGCCTTGTCTATCTCTACCGTCATCCTCGGGCTTGATGTTCAGTCCGGGGAGCAGGACGGACGACCCCAGCAGGCTAGACGCCCCCTCTACTTCCAGAAAACAAAACGGCCGGATTCGCATCCGGCCGTTTCTGTTTGTTTGAACTTACCCTCAGGCGCCGAAGACCATCAGCAGATCCTTGGCGTCGATCTGGTCGCCGGCGCGCACCAGCACTTCGGCAATCGTGCCGTCCTTCTCCGCATGCAGCGCCGTTTCCATCTTCATCGCCTCGATCGAAAGCAGCACGTCGCCCGCCTTGACCGCCTGTCCTGGCGAGACAAAGACCGTCGAGATGACACCCGGCATCGGCGCGCCGAGATGGGCGGCGTTACCGACCTCGGCCTTGCGGCGCACCGCGCTCTGAGCGCTGCGGTTGCGGTCCGGCACTTTGATCAGGCGCGGCTGGCCGTTGAGCTCAAAGAACACCTTGACCATGCCCTTCTCGTCCGGCTCGCTCTTGGCCTGGTGCAGGATCACGAGCGACTTGCCCCGCTCGATCTCCGGCTGCAGCTCCTCGCCCGGCGCAAGCCCGTAGAAATAGGCCGGCGTCGGCAAGACGCTGACCGGGCCATAGGTGTCGGCAGCAACCGCATAGTCGGTGAAGACCTTCGGATACATCAGATAGGAGGCGAACTCGAAGTCGTCGACCTTGCGCTCAAGCTTGTCCTCGATTGCCTTGCGCTCAGCATCGAGGTCGGCCGGCGGCAGCAGCGAGCCCGGAACGGCAGTGTAGGCCTTTTCACCCTTCAGCGCCTTCTTCTGCAGCGCTTCCGGCCAGCCGCCCGGGGGCTGGCCGAGATCGCCCTTGAGCATCGAGACGACCGAATCCGGGAAAGCGATGTCCTTCGCAGGATTTTCGACGTCGGCGACGGTCAGGTCCTGGCTCACCATCATCAGCGCCATGTCGCCGACGACCTTGGACGATGGCGTCACCTTGACGATATCGCCGAACATCTGGTTGGCGTCGGCATAGGCCTGGGCGACGCGGTGCCACTTGGTTTCGAGACCGAGCGAACGCGCCTGTTCCTTAAGGTTTGTGAACTGTCCGCCCGGCATTTCGTGCAGGTAGACTTCGGACGCCGGTCCCTTGAGGTCGCTTTCGAAGGCGGCATACTGGTGGCGCACCGCTTCCCAATAGAAGGAGATGCGACGAATCCACTCGGGATCGAGACCCGGATCGCGGTCCGACCCCCGGAGCGCCTCGACGATCGAGCCGAGGCAGGGCTGCGAGGTATTGCCGGAAAGCGCGTCCATCGCCGCATCGACGACATCGACGCCGGTCTCCACGGCGGCAAGCACGGTCGCGGCCGCAATGCCCGAGGTGTCGTGGGTGTGGAAATGGATCGGCAAGTCGGTCGCCTCACGCAGCGCCTTGAACAACACGCGTGCGGCCGCCGGCTTCAACAGGCCCGCCATGTCCTTGACGGCGATCATGTGCGCGCCGGCCTTTTCGAGGTCGGCGGCAAGGGCTGTGTAGTATTTGAGATCGTATTTCGGCCGGGCCGAATTCAGGATGTCGCCGGTATAGCAGATCGCCGCCTCGCAGATGCGATTCTCCTCGGCAACAGCCTCCATCGACACCCGCATGTTGTCGACCCAGTTGAGGCAGTCGAAGACGCGGAACACGTCGATGCCGCCTTTTGCCGCCTGGCGCACGAAGTATTTGACCACGTTGTCGGGGTAGTTTTTGTAGCCGACGCCATTGGCGCCGCGCAGAAGCATCTGCAAAAGCAGGTTCGGGGCATCTTCGCGAATGCGGGCCAGGCGATCCCACGGGTCTTCGGTGAGGAAGCGCATGGACACGTCGAAGGTCGCGCCACCCCAGCATTCGAGCGAGAAGAGCTGGGGAAGCGCGCGGGCATAGGTGCCGGCGACGCGGGCGATGTCATGGGTGCGCATGCGGGTCGCAAGCAGCGACTGATGGCCGTCGCGCATCGTCGTATCGGTCAGGAACACTTGGCGTTCGCCACGCACCCACTCGGCGAACTTCTTCGGGCCGAGTTCGTCGAGCTTCTGCTTGGTACCGGATTTGATGTCGCCGTCGATGAACGGGATGACGGGCTTGGCCGCATCCGCCGGCGGCCTCGGGCGGCCCTTCGTCTCCGGGTGGCCATTGACCGTGACGTCGGCGAGATAGGTGAGCAGCTTCGTCGCGCGGTCCAGGCGCTTCACCTGCTGGAACAGTTCCGGAGTCGTGTCGATGAAGCGCGTCGTATAGCTGTTATCCTGGAACTTCGGATGGCTGATGATCGCCTCGAGAAAGGTCAGGTTGGTTGCCACACCGCGGATGCGGAACTCCCGCAGCGCGCGGTCCATGCGGCTGATCGCTTCGAGGGGGTTCGGCGCCCAGGCGGTAACCTTGACGAGCAGTGGGTCGTAGAAGCGGGTAATGACTGCACCCGGATAGGCGGTGCCGCCATCGAGACGGATGCCGAAGCCGGACGCCGAGCGATAACCGGTGATGCGGCCATAGTCCGGAATGAAGTTCTGCTCCGGGTCTTCGGTGGTGATGCGGCACTGCAGCGCGTGACCGTTGAGGCGGATGTCCTCCTGCTTCGGCACGCCCGATTCCGGCGTGCCGATCGCCTCGCCGTCGAGGATGTGGATCTGCGCCTTGACGACGTCGATGCCAGTCACGACTTCCGTGACGGTGTGCTCCACCTGAATGCGCGGGTTGACCTCGATGAAGTAGAACTTGCCGGTGTTGGCATCCATCAGATACTCGACCGTGCCGGCGCCGACATAGCTCGTCGCACGGGCGATCATCAGCGAATAGTCGGCAAGCTCCTGGCGCTGCGCATCCGAGAGGTAGGGCGCCGGCGCGCGCTCGACGACCTTCTGGTTGCGGCGCTGGATCGAGCAGTCGCGCTCGAAGAGATGCACGACATTGCCGTGGGTATCGCCGAGGATCTGGCTTTCGACGTGGCGGGCGCGCTCGACCAGCTTTTCAAGATAAACCTCATCCTTGCCGAAGGCGGCCTTGGCTTCGCGCTTGCCTTCCGTCACCTCACGGATCAGGTCCTTCGGGTCGCGAATGGCGCGCATGCCGCGTCCGCCGCCTCCCCAGGAGGCCTTGAGCATGACCGGATAGCCGATCTCGGCCGCAAGGCGGTGGATTTCCTTTTCGTCGTCCGGCAGAGGATCGGTGGCCGGAACGACCGGCACGCCGACGGAAATCGCGAGGTTGCGCGCGGCAACCTTGTTGCCGAGCTGGCGCATCGTCGCCGGCCGCGGACCGATGAAGATGATGCCGGCGGCATCACAGGCATCGACGAATTCAGGGCTTTCCGAAAGCAGGCCGTAGCCCGGATGGATCGCGTCGGCGCCCGAAAGCTTGGCGACGCGGATCACCTCTTCGATCGACAGGTAGCTCTCGATCGGACCGAGGTCGCGGGCAAGGTGCTGCCCGCGGCCGATCTGATAACTTTCGTCCGCCTTGAAGCGGTGCAGCGCCAGTTTGTCCTCTTCAGCCCATATCGCGACCGTTTTCAGACCGAGTTCGTTTGCAGCGCGGAAAACGCGGATGGCAATTTCAGAACGGTTGGCAACAAGGATCTTCGAGATAGGCAAGTCGGTCTCCTCAATGACTTGATATTGCGGGAAATGCTGCACCCGCGAAATAAAGTATTAGCGAGTCACCGAGCAGAGCGCAATTTCAGATGCGACAGGAAACCGAAAGCCTTCGACTCTAGGAGATCAGCCCGAGCCGGAAGGCGATCGCCACGACGTGATGGCGGTTCTTGCCCTTCAATTTCTCCTGGATGCCGTTCATATACCAGTCGACCGTATGGCTCGAGATATCGAGCACCTTGCCTATGTCGTTCGAAGTCATGCCGTCGGCGAGATAGTTGAGCGCTTCCATTTCGCGCCGCGTCATCTGCACCTCGACGCGCGAGCCGAGTTCGGCCGAAACCTCGGGATCGGTCAGCTCCAGAAGCTTCCAGAACAGCCGCTTGGCGATGGCGTCGAAGAGGCTGATCTCGACCGGGCTCAAGTCGACGACGCGACCGCCGACCGTCAGGTTGCCGAGCAGGCCGCGCCGGCCGTGCACCGGAAAGATGTAGCCATCGTAGAGACCGTGGTTTCTGGCCTCGATCATCATGCTTTCCATGCGCTTGCGATGTGGATCGGAGCGGAAGGCAAACAGCGTGTCACGCCAGCGGAAGCCGCGCTGCGCATGGCCGAGATAGCGGATGGTCGGATCGATCACCACGAACTTCTTGCGGATGTAGATCTGCGGCCAGCCTTCCGGCCAGCGGCCGGCGAGCAGCAGCCGCAGCGGATTGTCATGCGGTTTCGGCTGCCGAACGACACCGTAGAAGTCGAAGCCGCAGCGATCGAGCAGGCGCTCGAATTCCGGGACGATTTCCTCGCGTGTCTTCATCTCCTCCAGAAGCGCGAGAAACTGTACGAGCAGCGTAATGTTCATGGATCACCTTCCAGGTAGATGCATATGGTCGCATTTCCGAATCCGGACATAAAGGCACCGTTCAGCGACCATTCATGTTGCACCCGCGATAATCCCTCATACCACGCCCGGTCTTATGCGAAATATGCAAGAAATCGGAGTTGGCACGACAGATAGCAGACTATGAATATTCTCGCCAAGCTCGCATGCGAGCGAAACGGGAAAACGAGTGGCTGTCCATGCGTCCGGCTACGGCTTCCCTTTGCCGCAAAAGACCGTCTCAGCGCGGCCCCGAGTGTATGGGGGCGGAGCCCAAGCCCGCCAACCGTAGCTCGAGGACGCGGGTGCATCCGCCGCAGAAGGACTGCGGCGCGTCAAATCCGGTACCCGGAAGGGGTGAGACAGTGTCATTGTTCCAAGTGTATGCAAGAGCGCTCCAGTATCTTGCGGTTCACAAGTTTCGTGTCTCGGCGATCGTCCTCGCCAACGTCGTTCTGGCAGCCATCTCGATTGCCGAACCGATCCTGTTCGGGCGCATCATCGACGCCATCTCGTCGAAGGGCGAGGTCACGCCGATGCTTTTGATGTGGGCTGGCCTCGGCGTCTTCAACACCGTCGCCTTCGTGCTCGTTGCCCGCGAGGCGGACCGGCTGGCCCATGGCCGCCGCGCCACGCTCCTGACGGAAGCCTTTGGACGGATCGTTTCCATGCCGCTCGCCTGGCATAGCCAGCGCGGCACGTCCAACGCGCTGCACACGCTGTTGCGCGCCTGCGAAACCCTATTCGGTCTCTGGCTCGAATTCATGCGCCAGCACCTGGCTACGGCCGTCGCGCTGATGCTGCTCATTCCGACCGCCTTTGCCATGGACGTGCGCCTCTCGCTCGTCCTTCTCGTGCTCGGCGCGGCCTATGTCATGATCAGCAAGGCGGTGATGAGCCGCACCAAGGAAGGTCAGGCCTCGGTCGAGAACCACTATCATACGGTTTTCTCCCACGTTTCCGACGCCATCAGCAACGTCTCGGTCGTGCACAGCTACAACCGCATCGAGGCTGAAACCCGCGAGCTGAAGAAGTTCACCGAGCGGCTGATCTCCGCCCAGTTCCCGGTGCTCGACTGGTGGGCACTGGCGAGCGCGCTGAACCGCGTCGCCTCCACCATTTCGATGATGGCGATCCTCGTCATCGGCACCGTGCTGGTGCAGCGCGGCGAGCTCGGCGTCGGCGAAGTCATCGCCTTCATCGGTTTTGCCAACCTGCTGATCGGCCGTCTCGACCAGATGAAGGCCTTCGTGACGCAGATTTTCGAAGCCCGCGCCAAGCTCGAAGACTTCTTCCAGCTCGAGGACGCCGTGCGCGAACGTGACGAGCCGGCAGGCGCGACTGAACTGCCGCCAGCTGTCGGCGAAGTCGAGTTCCGCAACGTCTCCTTCGATTTTGCCAACACGAACCAGGGCGTGCACAACGTCTCGTTCACGGCCAAGGCCGGCCAGACGATCGCGATCGTCGGCCCGACGGGTGCCGGCAAGACGACGCTCGTCAACCTGCTGCAGCGTGTTCACGATCCGCGTGACGGCCAGATCCTGATCGATGGCAACGATATCTCGAAGGTAACGCGCAAGTCGCTGCGCCGCTCGATCGCCACCGTCTTCCAGGATGCGGGCCTGATGAACCGTTCGATCTCGGACAACATCCGCCTCGGCCGTGACGATGCGACGATCGAGGAAGTCATGGCTGCCGCCGAAGCGGCCGCCGCCTGCGACTTCATCGAGGGCCGGACGGGCGGCTACGACACGGTGGTCGGCGAACGCGGCAACCGTCTGTCGGGCGGCGAACGCCAGCGTGTGGCCATCGCCCGCGCCATCCTCAAGAATGCGCCGATCCTGGTGCTCGACGAGGCGACCAGCGCGCTCGACGTCGAAACCGAGGCCCGCGTGAAGGATGCGATCGATGCCCTGCGCAAGAACCGCACGACCTTCATCATCGCACACCGCCTGTCGACGGTGCGCGAGGCCGACCTCGTGATCTTCATGGATCAGGGCCGTGTCGTCGAAATGGGCGGTTTCAACGAGCTCAGCCAGAGCAATGGCCGCTTCGCAGCCCTCTTGCGCGCCAGCGGCATCCTGACGGACGAAGACGTCCGCATGAGCCACACGGCGGCATAAGACACGCGCTTGAAGTCAAGCGAACGAACCGAACCACCCGCGGTCAAACGCGGGTGGTTTTTTGCTTTTCGGCTTTCTGACAACGTCGCGTCGACCAGCCTTGCCATTCTCGAGATTGTTGGTAGACGGGAATTCCGGCCCCAATTCCAAAGGAATCATCATGCCGGACATCTCCACAATCGCAGTTTTCGCCACAGCAAGCCTCGTGCTCACCGCCACGCCCGGCCCTGACATGCTGCTCATCGCTTCTCGGAGCGTGAGCCAGGGGCGCGCAGCCGGGTTCCTCACCTATGCCGGGATCGCAGTCGGCACCTATTGCCACGCGCTGGCCGCAGCACTCGGTCTTTCCCAGCTCTTCGTCACCTTGCCGGTTGCCTATGAGATCGTGCGCTGGGCGGGCTGCGCCTATCTGCTGTACCTCGCCTACAAGACAGTCCGCTCGAACGCATCGAGCGCGTCACCGGTTTCGACGCTCAAGCGACTTTCGAACTGGCGGATCTTCGGCGAGGGGCTGATGACGAACCTGCTCAATCCGAAGATGGCGCTCTTCGTACTGGCGCTGCTCCCACAGTTCGTAGACCCAAAGAGCGGGTCGATGGTCACGCAGATGCTTCTGCTGGCGACCGTGTTGAACGGGGTCGGCTTCCTCGTGAACGGCTCGGTCATCCTGGTCGGCAGCCATCTGCGCGCGCGGCTCGCTGGCATCAGGCGTTTCCCGAAGCTGCCGCAGTATCTTCTCGCCGGCGTATTCACGGGGCTCGCCTGCCGCCTTGCCCTTGGTTCCAGAAATTAGTCGCCCAGCAGGGGCGGCGTTCTCTTACGCCGCCCGCAGCGGCTTTGCAGTAGCAATGCCGCGCAACCATTCGAGATAATAGGCATAGGCGAAATGCAGCCCGATGCCGACGAGCACGAAGAGGCTGCCGAAGATCGGGTTTCTCCCGGTGACGAACAGCAGCACCTGGCCGGACATCGCCAGGATCGTGCCGAAGATGAAGATCGGCAGCGAGTGTCGCCCGACAACCGCGAGCGGATGATCGCTGTCGAGTTTGGCGAGGTTGCTGATGCGAGGCGTCACGGCGACGATGTAGGCAAGCGCCAGCACATGGAGCAGCCGGGGGCCCGACAGGAAGGTCTTGTCAAAGCCGGTCAAGACCGCTGGAAGACCGAAGGAAAGGTCGATGCTCCAGAAGGAGAAGAGCACCCAGACAGCGGAGACCGCAAGATAAGCGCCCGACAGGACGATCAGCCAGGGCCATCGGGGGAGTGATCCACCATTGCGAACGAAGGTCATCATGACGATGCCGATGACGAACAGGAACTGCCAGGACCAGGGATTGAGGAACCAATAGCCCTCGTCGAGGAAATTCGACGGCACGAACTTGAAGATGCCTGCGGCGAGCCACAGGGCGGCCGACAGCGACAGCAGCAGTTTCTTGCTGACGCCGTTCAGCCAGAGAATACCCGGCAGCATCAGGAACAGCGCCGCATACATCGACAGGATGTTGTTGTAGCCGAGCTGATACCCCAGAAGCACCATGGCGACGATGCCCTGTTCCGTCTGTTCCACCATCGGCCGAATGTTAATCTCGCCGATCAGATCCTGCCGGCCGAAATAGATCGCCCCGGCCGCAAAAATCGCCAGCGTCACGATGCTGGTCATGATGTGGGCGACATAAAGCGCCAGCGCCCGGCGCCAGATTTTCAGCGTCATCGCCAGCCGTTCTCCGGCGGCGAACTTGCCGCCATAGGCGATCCCGACCGACAGGCCGGAGATCAGCACGAAGGCTTCGGCGGAATCGGAAAAGCCGAAGTTCTTGTGCGTCAGATATTCGAGGTACTGTCCCGGAACGTGGTTGACGAAGATCGTCAGCAGGCACAGCGCCCTGAACACGTCGAGGCGTGTGTCACGCTCGTTGGGAACCATTCGGGCGGACGTCGGGTTGACACCACCCTGAAAAGTCTTTTGCAGCATGCGGTCCGTTTTCCAGGATTTGGCGCCCCTGCCCCATCCCTGTTGAAACGGGCACCGACAGCCCGCGCCGTCATTCAAACGCGCGAGATGCCCGGCACCATGAACTAGCTGGGATGAGGAACATGTTGCAGTTCTCCGCCCCATCCCGCTCCGATGATCTAGAGCATCCCGCTTTCAAGTGAAGTCACTGGAAGCGGATAAGATGCTCTGGCTTCAAAGTGTTAGAGCGCCCTTTGTGCGTTCGTCTGAACGCCTGGCGCTCCAAGACACGACACCCGGCCGTCGGGGTCATGCCGCCCGCATTTCCGCAAAGAAAAACCGGCCTTGCCCTTGCGGGAACAAAGCCGGTCTCATCCTGTCTTCAATGCCGGCCGTTACAGCAAAATGCCTTCATGCGCGTTTTTTGTGACACTATTGTTTATGCTGACAATCGGCTCGCCACTTTTCTGGTCGCGCTGCACCGAAATCTTGTGCCGCGCGCCGTTGAGCGTCACTTCTGCGGAGTAGCCGTCCCAGGCCGCCGGCAGCACCGGCCGAATGACCAGCTTGTCGCCCTGTCTGCGGATCCCGAGAATACCTTCGACACCGACGCGGTAGAGCCAGCCAGCCGAACCGGTGTACCAGGTCCAGCCGCCGCGTCCCGCCAGATCGCCTTCGCCATAGATATCGGCGGCGACGACATAGGGCTCGACGCGGTAGTGTTCCGCCGCCTCGCGGCTCTGCGCATGCGAGACCGGGTTCAGCATCTGGAAGACGCGCCAGGCTTCTTCCGCCCTGCCCTGTTCGGCGAAGGCCAGCGCCACCCAGGTGGCCGCATGGGTATATTGCCCGCCATTTTCGCGCACGCCGGGCGGATAGGCCTTGATGTAGCCTGGATCCTGCGACGTCCGCTCGAGCGGCGGCGTGAACAGCCGCACGATGTGCTGGTCCGGATCGACCAGTTCGGCCATGACCGCATCCATCGCCTTGAGCGAACGCTGCTCGTCGCCTTCGCCTGAGAGGACGCTCCAGGACTGGCCGATCGAATCGATCCGGCACTCGAGCGCCTCGCTGGTGCCGAGCGGCGTGCCGTCGTCGTAATAGCCGCGACGATAGTAGTCGCCGTCCCAACCGGCGGTGTCGAGCGCCTTCTTCAGGGCTTCGAGATGCGCCTCCCAACGGGTGACGCGTGCCTGGTCCTTACGCTCGCGAGCGTAAGGCAGGAAGCCGCGGAGCGTGCCTGCGAGGAACCATCCAAGCCAGGTGCTGGTGCCCTTTCCGGCAGCACCGACACGGTTCATGCCATCGTTCCAGTCACCGCCGAGGATCAACGGCAGGCCGTTCTCGCCGGTCCGCTTGATCGCGAGGTCGAGCGCACGGGCGCAATGCTCGTAGACGTCGCCGACCTCCTCGGAAATCTCAGGCTTGTAGAAGGCGTCGTGCTGGCCCTCTTCGAGAGCCGGACCGCTGATGAAGGCGATCTGTTCTCTCAGGATGTCGGAGGTACCGGTCACCGAGCAGTAATGCGTAACGGCATGGGCGAGCCAGACGACGTCGTCGGATATCATCGTGCGCACGCCGGCGCCGGTTCCCGGCAGCCACCAGTGCTGCACGTCGCCCTCGACGAACTGACGAGCCGCAGCATTCAGGATCTGCGCCCGGGCAAGCTCCGGCCTGTGGATCAGGAAAGCCAGCGTGTCCTGCAGTTGGTCGCGGAAGCCGAAGGCACCGCTCGCCTGGTAGAAGGCGGAGCGCGCCATGATGCGGCAACCGAGGCTCTGGTAGGGCAGCCAGTTGTTGATCATGGCGTCGAAGGCCGGATCCGGCGTTTCCACCTTCACGATATCGGTGAAATCGCGCCAGAACGTCTTGGCCGCCCCGAGCACCGTGTCGAATGCAGTCTCACGCAACTCACCGAGTACGGCACGAAGCTGATCCTCATTGTCGGCATCGCCGAGAATGAAGGTGACCTGCTGCTCGGCACCGGGTTCGATGGTCAGATCGGACGCAATGACCGCGCAAGGGTCGCCGTCTACGTCGACCGAACCCGAGAGATCGGCACCCGAAAGCACCGCCTGCGGCACGAGGATGCCGCCGAGCGAGCCCAGGAACTCCCGCCGGCTCGCGGTGTAGCCGGCAGCCTGGCCGCCATCGGCGGTGAAGAACGCCGAACGACCGGCATAGTCGATGCTGTAGGGGTTGGTCGCGACCAGCGCTGCTGTCTCCTCATCCCATTTCGAGAGAATGAAGGGCGCCGAGCGGGCGCGATTGTTGCCGAGTACCCATTCGTTGTAGCCGTAGAGCCTCAACCGTCGCGCTGTCGTCGCACGGTTGCGGATCGAGACGCGGACGAGCTTTGCCGGCAGGCTCCGGTGAACCGTATGGGTCGCCTCGATCTCGAGGTCGTCCTGGGTGCTGCGGAAGCGCGAATAGCCGAGCCCATGCGCCGTTTCGAAGACGACGGAGCGGCGACGCGAGAGCGACGCATAGGGCGTCGATACCGAACCACTCTCCATGTCGCGGATGAAGATCGCCTCGCCCGGACGGTTGATGACCGTGTCGTTCGTCCACGGCGTCAACTGGTAGTCGCGCGAATTGCGGCTCCAGGAGAAGGCCGCGCCTTCCGCCGAAACGTGGAAGCCGAACTGCTCGTTGGAGATGACGTTGATCCAGGGCTGCGGCGTCGCTTCGCCGCCACGAAGACGCACGACATACTCGCGACCGCCTTCGGCAAAACCACCGAAGCCGTTCCAGAAGGAAAGGCCATCGCCCTTGATTTCGGCCGGGGCAACGTCTGCCTTCTCCTGCGGCGCCGCCAAAAGCGGTCCCACGAACTCGCCGCTCTTCTCGACACCTTTCACCGGTGCCGGCGAATAGAGCGAGTTGGCGCGGGCGATCTGGTCGGAGATCGTGCCGTTGCGGGCATGGAACACGGCGCGCGAGGCCGACAGCAGGGTCGACCAGGTCTCCGGTTCCATCAGGTCGCGGCGCACCGAGAAGATATGCTGGCGCGGGCCGTCCGAAAGGCCGCGAAGCCTCAGGTTCTCGCACATGGAATCCAGCGCATGCTGCATATCCTGCGCATAGGACGAGGCCCGCTCGTTGATGATGACGAGGTCGGCGGTGATGCCGCGGGCGCGCATATATTCCTGGGCGCGCAGCGCTTCACGTGCGATGCCGAGATCGCCGTCGTCGTTGATGCGGAGGCAGAAGATCGGGTAGTCGCCCGAGATCGCCAGCGGCCAGAGCTTCGACTGGGAGTCGAGGCCTGCCTGCACCGTCGCCGTGTCGGCACGCAGATGCATGTCCGGATAGACGAGGTAGCGGCCGAGCATCTGGAAGCTCGCGGCCTCCTGCGATGTCACGCCGACATGGCGCATCTGCACCTGGCTGCGGGTCCAGGCGTGGATGAGTTCCTGGTTGAAGGTCTCCGGATGGCGATAGCGGTCGNTCGCGCGATCGACCTCCTCGCGGCTCGGCGCAGCGATTGTCCAGAAGACGACGCTGACCTTCTTGCCGGCGGGCACGCGAACGACGCGGCGCAGCGACATGATCGGATCGAGCGTAAAGCCGTCCGTGCCCGAAAGCACTGCGTCCGTGTCGAACGCGGCAGCTTCGGCAAGCGTCCGGCCCGGGCCGATGAAGCGGCGACGGTCGGTCTCCGCTTCCGTATGGCGATCGCTGCCGGCATTGTCGGTGACGAGATGCGCCACTTCCATGTCCGGGTCGCTGGAGCTGCGCTTGTTGCGGCTGACGCGAATGACGTCGCCGCGGCGGCTGATTTCCGTGCGCACGAACATCTTCGAAAAGGCCGGGTGCGCGCTGTCGGCCTCGTCGATCGAAAGCACCGGCTCGGCATAGGAGGTCACTTCGATGAAGCGATCCTGGGTGCCGGTGTTGAGCAGGATGACCCGGCGCCCTTCGGCGTCGTGTTCGGTGGCGACGATGCACTCGACCTCGCTGGTGAGGTCGCCGACGGTCTTGACGAATTCGGCCTTGTCGTCGCCGAAGCGGGTCAGCACCTTCTCGCCGGCCGCACGGCGCGGCTCCGATGTCGCGGACCACCAATCGCCGGTCGTCGTGTCGCGCAGGAAGATGAAGGTGCCGGTGCGGTCCTCGACCGGATCCGGCTTCCAGCGGGTGACGGACTGGCCGTTCCAGCGGGCATAGCCGGCGCCGTTGGCCGTCAGCATGACTGAGTAATGGCCGTTGGAGAGAAACACGGTCTCCCGGTCCTGTGCCAGCGGGTTCTCGATGATGCGGACTTCCGGACGCAGGAGATCGTCCTGACCCTTGCCGACCGATTCCGGCTCGCGCTTGGCATTCATGATCGGGATGTCGCGCGGCGCCTTTTCCTGCAGCAGCAGTTCGGCGGCCTCGATCACCGGATCGGCGTGGAACCACTCGCGCAGACGGCCATTGAAGACGACATTGGCGACAGCCGCGATCGACATGCCATGGTGGTGCGCATAGTAGTTGCGCACGACCGCACACTTCTGGCCCTCGGGCACACGCGTCGGCGTGAAGTCGACGGCATCATGGAAGCCGTAGACACCGAGTGCGCCGACCTCGCGCAGACGTCCGAGGTTGGCGAGCGCCGATTTCGGATCGTACATGCAGGCGAGGATCGAGGCGTAGGGCGCGATGACCGCGTTCTGGCCGAGGCCGCGCTTGAGCCCGAGCGTCGGCACGCCGAAGTTGGTGTACTGGTAGGTGAGCTCGTGGTCGCGCGCGTTGAACGCGGCTTCCGAAATGCCCCAGGGCGTGCCCAGACGGCGGCCGTGGTTGATCTGCTCCTTCACAATCAGATTGTTGGTCTGGTTGAGGATACCGCCCTGCCGCTCCTGCATCACCAGCGGCGGCATGAGATATTCGAACATCGAGCCCGACCAGGAGATCAGCGCGCCGCGCGCGCCGATCGGCACGATCGGACGGCCGAGCTTGTACCAGTGCTCCGTCGGCAAGTCGCCCTTGGCGATGGCAAACAGGCTGGTGAGACGTGCTTCCGAGGCGAGAAGGTCGTAGCAGGCCTCGTCGAGCTCGTTGGCGTTGACCCGGAAGCCGATCGACAGCAGGCGCCGCTCCGGCCGGAACAGGAAGCCGAAATCCATCGAGAAGGCGATGTCGCGGGCGCGATCCTTCAGCACCAGCAGACGCTGGCGCAACGATTCGATCGCACCGAGATCGAAGACACCGTCGGAAATATGGGCTTCGCAGGTGCTGACGAGCGCATTTGCCCACTTCGTCACTTCGGTGCTCTGCGGCGTGCGCACCTCGTGGTCGAGGTTGACGGTGAGCTTGTGCATGTCGCGCGCCAGCACCGCGAGGTTGATCACCCGGATCGACGCGAACTCGCGCTCGCGCTTGACCGCGGCAAGCGCGTTCTGGAAGCCGACGATGCGTTCCTCGATCAGGCGACGCAGCGGCCGGACCGTCTTGCGGTCGTCGGGCAGATCGCGCAACACCTCCTGGAGGATCGCCACCACGTCGCCGATGCCGTCCAGGCTGCCCTGGACATGCGCCGACGGCGCCTCGGCCCAGTCGCGGCACATCGACGATACGGCAATCAGGTGACCGGCAAGGTTGCCGCTGTCGACCGACGAGATGTAGCGCGGCTCCATGGTGTCGAGCGTGTTCGTCCGATACCAGTTGAACAGGTGGCCGCGATACTTCGGCAGGCGGTCGATGGTGGCGATCGTCTGCTCCAGCCGGTTGATCGTCTCCTCGAAGCCGATCCAGCCGAAATCGCGTGCCGACATCACCGACAGCAGGTAGACGCCGATATTCGTCGGCGAGGTGCGCTCGGCCAGGACCGGCTGCGGCGTTTCCTGGAAGTTGTCCGGCGGCAGGAAGTGCTGCTCGGCGGTCACGAAGGTCTCGAAATAACGCCAGGTGCGCCGGGCAATCAGGCGCATCTCGTCGATCGCTTCATCGGAGACGACGAGCTGGTCCTCGGTTTCGGCCGATTGGCTGACGAACCAGGCGACGGCAGGCGAAAGCGCCCAGAGCAGCGCGAAGGGAATGCCGATGAACGGCAGGCCGGTGTCGGAGATCGCGGCAAGCGCCAGCGAAAGCGCCGAAAGCGCCGGCGCGATCCACATGGCGCGGTAGTAATCGCCAATCGTGCCGTGGCCGGCACTCTGCACCTGCGCGGCCGTGCGCCATTCGAGCATCAGCTTGCGGCTGACGAAGGTGCGGTAGAGCGAGCGCGCGATCGCGTCGCCCATCATCGCCGCATTGTGGGCGATGAAGACGATGCGGAGCGCCACTTGTGCATTGGCAGCGCGGACTTCCGTCAGCACCGCGTGAAGGTGGGCGCGGGCGACGATGTCGTTGCGGCGCGGCAGGAGGCCGTTGATCAGCGACAGGGTCGGAGCCACGAACAAGCTGAAGATCAGGACGATCTGCCAGATCAGCGCCTCGGTCGGCTCCATGTAGTACCAGCCCATCACCGAGGCGACGAGCCAGGCAAGCGGGATCAGCGAGCGACGCAGGTTGTCGTACATCTTCCAGCGCCCGAGCATCGACAGCCCGTTCGAGAAATTGAAGATGTAGGGCAGCAGCTGCCAATCGCCACGTGCCCAGCGATGCTGGCGCGACATCTCGACCTCGTAGCGGGTCGGGAAGTCCTCGACGAGCTCGACGTCGGTGACCAGCGCGCAACGCACATAGGAGCCTTCGAGCAGATCGTGGCTGAGAACGGCATTCTCCTGGATCCGGCCTTTCAGCGCCGCCTCGAAGGCGTCGACATGGTAGAGGCCCTTGCCGGTGAAGCTACCTTCGCCGGCGATGTCCTGGTAGACGTCGGAAACGGTGAAGACATAGGGGTCGATGCCGCGGTTGGCCGAGAAGATACGCTGGAAGGCGGAAGCTTCGCTGCCCGTTGTCAGCGACGGCGTCACGCGCGGCTGCAACAGGCTGTAGCCGGCGATCACGTCCTGTGTCTTAGGGTCGACCACCGGACGGTTGATCGGATGGTAGATCTTGCCGACGAGCTTCGTCACCGCATCGCGCATCAGGCGCGTGTCGGAATCGAGCGTCATCACGTACTGCACGTTGTCCGGCACCGTGTTGGCGCCCTGCAGGAACGAGGTGTCGCGATCGCCGCGAAGCAGCATGTTCAGTTCGTGCAGCTTGCCGCGCTTGCGCTCCCAGCCCATCCATACGCCTTCCTGCTCGTTGAACAGGCGGCGGCGATGCAGGAGATGGAAGCGCGTCTTGCCGTCATAGGCGTAGCGCGCCGAAAGCTGGGCGATCTCGCGCTTGGCGTAGTCGAGCACGTCGGAATCGGTGCTCGACTCCTCAACCTTGCTATCGGCCCAGTCGCTGAGCAGCGCGAAATAAATCTCGCCGCGCGGGTTGGCGAGGTAGTGCACCTCGAGATTGCGCACGAGTTCGTCGACATGGTCGCGCTTGGCAATCAGGCAAGGTACGACGACGAGGGTGCGGGCATGCTCGGGAATTCCGTCGAGGAATTCATAGCCGACAAGTCGCGATGGTCTGACGAACAGCGTCACCAGCGTGTTGAACAGGCCCATCGCGCCTTCGGACGCCGGCAGCGCGAACAGAAGCAGCATGATCAGCTTCGCGCCGTTCGGAATATCCATCGGACTGACGAAGGAATAGACGGCGATCATCGCCAGGATCGTCAAGAGGATGTTCGGGCCGGCGATCGCGAACCAGTCGAGCTTGCGGCTGATACGGATGATGGTCTGCAGCAGCGACGGTCGATAGCCGATCTTCTTCTCGAGCACCTTGCGCTGCTTGCCGACGAGGAAGGATCCGACGTTCGGCTCCTGGAGCGGCACCTCGGTCTCGGCCGCAGTCTCCGCCTCGCGCACCATCTCGATGGCGATCTGCGTCACCTCGTATTCGCTGTGACCGGAACGACGCGCGAGCTTCTCGATCGTGTCGCGATACTTGTTGCGCGAGCCGAAATCGAGCGCCGCATAGTCGGAGCCCTCGCGCAGCGCCGCGTCGATCTTGCTGACGCTTTCGAACCAGACAGCCCAGTCGGTATCGTCGATCTCGCGCAGGCTGCGGATGATGTTGCTCATCGTCGCATTGCCGGACGACAGGCGGTTCTGTTCGGCGACCAGCGCGTTTTCGACGTCGCTGCCGCGCCTCTCAAGCTGTTCCTCGATCCAGCCGATGACGGCACCGGAGGTCTGCGAGCCGTCACGCGTGCGGTAGAGCAGTTGCGCGACGAAGGTGTTGTCGGCAGCCAGCGCTTCCGATTCCGCAAGCAGCGCCCGATATTTCTCCGGATCGTTCAGGCGGATGATCTGGTCGGCAATGTCGTTCGCCTTTCGGCGCATGCCGCGCGAGCGCTCGACGCGGATGGCGATCCGGCGGAGGTTCTCGATCAGCACGAAGCGCAGGATCGACGGCAGCGCCCAGAGTTCGCCGATCTTGAAGGTGTCGTGCTTCTGGAAGCCTTCGACCATCGCCGTGATGCTTTCGCGCGTCACCGTGCTGTGGGTATGGGCGACATAGAGCCAGGCGAGCGCCATGGTGCGCGGGATCACCGTGCCGGAAACCGAAAGCGTCGGCAGCTGGCGATAGAACCGGCGCGGGAAATCGCGCCGGACTTCCTGGATCGCCTCTTCGACGACGTGGTGGTTGTCGAGCAGCCATTCGGCGGCCGGCGTGATCGTCGCACCGGCTTCCACGTCCGCAGCGGTCGCCCGGTAGACACGCAGGATCTCGCTCTCGTTTTCGCGATGCCGCGGCCGGAACTCGAACGGGAAGAATCCCGGCAGCGAGGAGGCACCCTTCACTGCGAGATCCTCGCCGCATTGCCGGAGGTCCTCCATCGAGAAGAAGGTGGCGCGGATCGAATCGTTGTAATCGATCTGCTTTGCTTCCGGTTCGCGCGGAGAGGTGGGCGGCGTTGTTTGAAGCTGCATGGGTACGGGTTCTGAATCCAACCGGGGTTGATCGGCCCGGTCCTCGTTGGGTTGCCGGGTTGGCTGCGGACCTGAGAAGTCAGGCTGAGCCGGCGCATTGCTAGACACGGTCATGTGTCCTCCCATCCACCGTCAATTCCCGCATGTGGGGAATTGGCGGTAACAGGCACCGCCCTCGACTGGGCATCGGAGATCGCAAAGCCGGCGGCGCATTGGTTTTCAAGGCCGCGGTGATGCATGAAAATGGCATTTTTTAGCCGTGGTGCCAACAGCTTGCAAGGATTGCTCATACAAGTTCGGACGATTTGCGCACAAACGAATCAAGCCGAAACCGGCCGCTGCGCGCGCCCCCAATGGCACTTCGATACAGCTCTCTCAATTGCCCTCTTCTCAAGCTTCATCGCGAATGGCAGACGAGGCGAAACGTGAAGCGGCGAGGAAGGTTCCCTCGATTTGTAGAAAAGCGTCGATCCGCTCAGCCCACTTGCTCGGTGATCCACTCCCGGAAGGCCAGGCTGATGGGGTTTTCGAGCTTACCCTCGGGCACGGCGAGATAATAGCTGTTTTCCGTCTTCATCGGCCGGTCGAGCACGATGCTCAGCGTGCCGGCGGCAATTTCCTGCTCGATCAGGTAACGTGGCAGCAGCGCGAAACCGAGCCCCGCCGTCGCCGCTTCGATCACCATGGAGAACTGGTCAAAACGGTTGCCGCGATAGGCGCCGCGGCCGTCCATGTCGTTTGCCTCGAACCATTGTGCCCAGAGCTTCGGCCGCGTGGCGAGATGCAGCAACGGGCCGGCGACGAGATCCTCGGGGGTCTCGATCGGATGGTTCGCCAACAGGGCAGGGCTCGCAGCGGGCACGATGATCTCGCTGCACAGATAGCTGCAGGTGGCGCGCGCCCAGACCGGTTGGCCGTAATGAATGGCGAGATCGAAGTTCTGCTCGTCGAAATCGAAGGGCGCGGAACGGGAGGCGATGTTCAGCACCGTATCCGGATGGCGCTTGAGGAAGTCGGGAAGGCGCGGCACCAGCCAGCGGCTGCCGAAAGTCGGGAGCGACGCGATCGAGAGCGTCGAGTCCGCCCGGGCCGAAGCCATGGCGCGCACCATCAGTTCCTCGGTCTGATTGAGGAGACGGCGAACCTCGGGCAGGAACTTCTGGCCGGCATCCGACAGGATCACCCGCTGGCGCACGCGCTCGAACAAAAGCACGCCGAGCTGGTTTTCGAGATCCTTGATCTGCCGGCTGACGGCGCTTTGGGTAAGGTTCAGCTCGGCGGCGGCCTGCGTGAAGCTGCCATGTCGCGCCGCGCATTCGAACGCCTGCAGCGTCGTCACGTCGGGAACCAGCCTGCGGCTTAACTTCATTCCAGCCTCGCATCAACATAGTCAGAAGCAACGCGATCAATGGCCAGTTCGATCGGATATGATCCGAAATGAGAATGACCTTGTCCTTCACCCATAGCGCGAGGCGAGCCCCAGTGAAAGAGAATAGTTTCGTATCGGCCGACGACATCCGTTCGGCCTTTTCCGCAGCCATGTCGGTTATGTACCGCGAAGAGGTGCCGGCCTACGGCACGCTGATGGAACTGGTCGCCAAGGTAAACGACGATACGCTCGCCGCCGATCCGGTCCTGAAGGAGCGTCTGGACGCCACGGATTCGCTCGATCGCATCTCCGAGGAACGCCACGGTGCGATCCGCCTCGGCACACCCGCCGAGCTATCGATGATGCGTCGCGTCTTTGCCGTCATGGGCATGTACCCGGTCGGCTACTACGACCTGTCGACTGCCGGTGTCCCGGTGCACTCGACGGCTTTCCGCCCCGTTGGTGACGCCGCTCTGAAGCGCAATCCCTTCCGCGTTTTCACCTCGCTGCTGCGCCTGGACTTGATCGCTGACGAGAGCCTGCGCGCCGAGTCACAGGCGATCCTCGCCGAGCGCCGGATCTTTACGCCCGTCGCTGTCGAACTGACCGAAAAGGCTGAACGTGACGGCGGTCTCGACAAAGCCGACGCTGAGCGTTTCGTCTCGGAAGTGCTCGAAACCTTCCGCTGGCACGACAAGGCCAATGTCAGCGCCGACATGTACAAGCGTCTGCACGACGCCCATCGTCTGATCGCCGACGTCGTCTCCTTCAAGGGTCCGCACATCAACCACCTGACGCCGCGTACGCTCGACATCGACATGGTGCAGGCGCTGATGCCGGAATACGAAATCGCGCCGAAGGCCGTCGTCGAGGGCCCGCCGACCCGCAAGTGCCCGATCCTTTTGCGCCAGACCTCGTTCAAGGCGCTGGAAGAGCCTGTTTCCTTCAAGGATGCCGACGGCGCCTGGAAGGCCGGCTCCCACACCGCCCGTTTCGGCGAGATCGAACAGCGCGGCATCGCGCTGACCCCGAAAGGCCGCGCGCTCTACGACGACCTGCTCGACGCCTCGCGCAAGATCGTCCGCCCGGCCGCCGACGGCTCCAATGCCCGCGAATACGAAGCAGCCCTCGCCAAGGCTTTTGAGCCCTTCCCGGACACTTGGGCAGGCATCCGCGAAGCCGGCCTCGGCTATTTCAGCTACTCGCTGACCGAGAAGGGCCGCAAGGCCGGCGTCTCCCCGGCGCGTGACATCGAAGCGCTGATCGCGAGCGGTCTCGTCCAGTTCGACGCGATCGTCTACGAAGACTTCCTGCCGGTCAGCGCCGCGGGTATCTTCCAGTCGAACCTCGGCGACGGCGCCCAGCAGGACTTCGTCGCCAGCCCGAACCAGAAGCGCTTCGAAAGCGATCTCGGCGCCACCGTGCTCAACGAATTCGACCACTATGCCGGCATTGAGCAGGCTTCGATCGAAAGCTGCATCCGGGCCTTGACCGGCGCGATCGCTGCGGAATGATGCTTTTCTGATGATCGACAAACGGCACATCGACGCGCTGAGCGGCATCCTTGGAAACAGGGGTGTCGTTACGCGTCCTGAAGACCTGGAAACCTACGAGACCGGCGCGCGCTACGATCGCGGCCGGGCCTCGCTCGTGCTGCGGCCGGCAACGACGGAAGAAGTCTCTGCTGCAGTTGCCTATTGCGTGGCGAACGGCATCGCGCTGATCCCGCAATCCGGCAACACCGGCCTCGTTTCCGGCTCGACCCCGGATCAGTCGGGTGACGAGGCCGTGCTCAGCCTCGACCGGCTGGCGAAGCGCTTCGAGCTCGACCTCGACAATCGCTCGGTGCGGCTCGACGCCGGTTTCCGGCTGTCCGATCTCAACCGGCGGCTGGAAGAGCACGGCCTGTTCTTCCCGATCGATCTCGGCGCCGACCCGCGCATCGGCGGCATGATCGCCACCAATACCGGCGGTTCGCGCTTCCTGAAGTACGGCGACGTACGGCGCAACACCCTCGGCCTCAAGGTCGTACTCGCGGACGAGCACGGCACCGTGCTCGACCTGCAGTGCGACTTGCGCAAGAACAACACCGGCGTTGACTGGAAGCAGCTCTTCGTCGGCACTTCGGGCGCCTTCGGCATCGTCACCGAATGTGTGCTCAACCTCGAACGCCTGCCGCAGCAGACCGCAACCGCCCTGCTGGTTCCGGCCAGCGGCGCCCATGTGATGCCGCTGCTTCGCGCCATGGAAGAGCGTCTCGGCGCCTATCTCTCGGCTTTCGAGGGCATGTCGAAGAACGCCGTCAAGGCCGCCTTTGCCCATGTGCCGTCGCTGAAGAACCCCTTCCAGGGCGGCAACGTTCCTGATTATGTCATCCTCGCCGAGATCAGCCGCACCTGGGGTCCACGCGAAGGCGAACAGTCGCTCGACGCCGTGCTGGAATCGGCACTTGCCGAGATCTGGGAGATGGAGGAGGCGCCGCTCGCCGATGCCTTCGTCGGCCCGCCGCACGAGATCTGGGCGCTGCGCCACGCTCTGTCCGAGGGCGTCAAGCATCTCGGCAAGCTGATCGCCTTCGACGTCTCCTTCCGCAGGGGTGACATCATGGCCTTCTGCGACCATATGAAGGCCGAAATGCCGGCGAAATTCCCTGATGTGACCGTCTGCGACTTCGGCCATATCGGCGACGGCGGCGTGCACTTCAACCTCGTCGTGCCGAAGGACAGCGACCTTCTCAAGGACGAGACCTTCGAATCCCGGCTGCGCGAATGGGTTTTCGCGGTCGCCGTTGAGGAGTATCACGGCAGCTTCAGCGCGGAACATGCGATCGGCCGCCGCAACCAGGCCTATTACGACATTTATACACCAGACAAACTCAAGGACATGGCCGCAGGCCTGAAGACGCTCACCTCGCCGGGAAAGCTCGGCAGCGTGCGCTTCGGATAGGTCAAGCCAGGAAAACGGGAGTCAGACCATGAACATCGCAACCAAAAAAGTCGACGTGACCAAGGAAGCCGCAGCGCTTCTCGAAAAGATGGGCGTCGCCAAGGAACTCTACACCGGCGGCGACATGCCGTCCTACAGCCCGGTCACCGGCGAGAAGATCGGCAACCTCAAGACGGTTTCGGCTGCGGAAGCCGCCGCCAAGATCGAAAAGGCTCATGAAGCCTTCAGGGCCTGGCGCCTGGTTCCGGCACCGAAGCGCGGCGAACTGATCCGCCTGCTCGGCGAAGAACTGCGCGCCTTCAAGGCCGACCTCGGCCGCCTGGTTTCGATCGAAGCCGGCAAGATCACCTCCGAAGGCCTCGGCGAAGTCCAGGAAATGATCGACATCTGCGATTTCGCCGTCGGTCTTTCCCGCCAGCTATACGGCCTGACGATCGCCACCGAGCGCCCCGGCCACCGCATGATGGAAACCTGGCATCCGCTGGGCGTCGTCGGCGTCATCTCGGCCTTCAACTTCCCGGTCGCCGTCTGGTCGTGGAACACGGCGCTGGCGCTCGTCTGCGGCAACTCCGTCGTCTGGAAGCCGTCGGAAAAGACCCCGCTCACGGCGCTTGCCTCGCAGGCAATCTTCGAGCGTGCTCTCGCCCGCTTCGGCGATGCGCCGGAAGGCCTGTCGCAGGTTCTCATCGGCGACCGCACCGTCGGCGAAGTCCTCGTCGACAACCCGAAGGTTCCGCTCGTTTCGGCGACCGGTTCCACCCGCATGGGCCGCGACGTCGGCCCGCGCCTTGCCAAGCGTTTTGCCCGCGCCATCCTCGAACTCGGCGGCAACAATGCCGGCATCGTCTGCCCCTCGGCCGATCTCGACATGGCCTTGCGCGCCATCGCCTTCGGCGCCATGGGCACCGCCGGCCAGCGTTGCACCACCATGCGTCGTCTCTTCGTGCACGAGAGCGTCTATGACCAGCTCGTTCCGCGTCTGAAGAAGGCCTATGGCTCGGTCTCGGTCGGCAACCCGCTGGAATCGACCGCCCTCGTCGGCCCGCTCGTCGACAAGGCTGCTTTCGACAGCATGCAGAAGGCAATCGGCGAAGCCAAGACCCATGGCGGCACCGTCACCGGAGGCGAACGCGTCGAGCTCGGCTATGAAAACGGCTACTATGCCAAGCCGGCCCTCGTCGAAATGCCGAAGCAGGCTGGCCCGGTGCTCGAAGAGACCTTCGCGCCGATCCTCTACGTCATGAAGTACAGCGACTTCGACGCCGTCGTTGCCGACCACAATGCGGTCGCGGCCGGCCTGTCCTCGTCGATCTTCACCCGCGACATGCAGGAATCGGAACGGTTCCTGGCCGTCGACGGCTCGGATTGCGGTATCGCCAACGTCAACATCGGCACCTCGGGTGCTGAAATCGGCGGCGCCTTCGGCGGCGAAAAGGAAACCGGCGGCGGCCGCGAATCCGGTTCGGACTCGTGGAAGGCCTACATGCGCCGCGCCACCAACACGGTGAACTATTCGAAGGCTCTGCCGCTGGCGCAGGGCGTGTCGTTCGACATCGAATAATCGGCGCACTTAAATAGGGTTCGACCATGACCATCAATCAAACGGTCAAGGAGGCGGGCTTTCAGCCCGCCTCGCGGATCTCCTCGATCGGAGTCTCCGAAATCCTGAAAATCGGCGCCCGCGCGCAAGCGATGAAGCGCGAAGGCAAGCCGGTCATCATCCTCGGTGCGGGCGAGCCCGACTTCGACACGCCCGACTACGTCAAGGATGCCGCCTGCGAGGCGATCAAGCGCGGCGACACCAAGTACACCGCGCTCGACGGCACGCCGGACCTGAAGAAGGCAATCCGCGAAAAGTTCCAGCGTGAAAACGGCCTTGCCTACGAGCAGGACGAGATCACGGTGGCAACGGGCGCCAAGCAGATCCTGTTCAACGCCATGATGGCGTCGATCAATCCCGGCGACGAAGTGATCATCCCGACGCCCTACTGGACCTCCTATTCGGATATCGTCCAGATCTGCGAAGGCAAGCCGGTTCTGATCCCCTGCGACGCCTCCTCCGGTTTCCGCCTGACTGCCGACAAGCTCGAAGCTGCAATTACGCCGAAGACGCGTTGGGTGCTGCTCAACTCGCCGTCGAACCCGTCGGGCGCCGCCTACAGCGCTGCCGACTATCGTCCGCTGCTCGACGTGCTCCTGAAGCATCCGCATGTGTGGCTGCTGGTCGACGACATGTATGAGCACATCGTCTATGACGGCTTCCGCTTCGTCACCCCGGCCCAGCTTGAGCCTCGGCTCAAGGACCGGACGCTCACGGTCAACGGTGTCTCCAAGGCCTATGCCATGACCGGCTGGCGCATCGGTTATGCCGGTGGCCCGCGCGACCTGATCAAGGCTATGGCCGTGGTCCAGAGCCAGGCAACCTCCTGCCCCTCCTCCGTCAGCCAGGCCGCTTCCGTCGCCGCGCTCACCGGGCCGCAGGAATTCTTGAAGGAACGCACGGCCAGCTTCCAGCGTCGCCGCGACCTGGTCGTCCATGGCCTCAACGCCATCGACGGTCTCGACTGCCGCGTTCCGGAAGGTGCCTTCTACACCTTCTCCGGCTGCGCCGGCATGCTCGGCAAGGTCACGCCCTCGGGCAAGAGGATCGAGACGGATACGGACTTCTGCGCCTACCTGCTCGACGATGCCCACGTCGCCGTCGTTCCCGGCTCGGCCTTCGGCCTTTCGCCGTTCTTCCGCATCTCCTATGCGACCTCGGAAGCGGAACTGAAGTTAGCGTTGACGCGCATCGCCGACGCCTGCGCGCGGCTTTCGTAACGTACTGCGGACGGCGCCCCGGCGCCGTCCGTCCTCAAAACGTCGGCGGCGTACAGGCGCTGATCACCTCGCAAGGCACCGGCCCGACGCAGCGAAAGCGATGCGGCCGCCGGCTCTCAAAGTAATACGCATCCCCCGGCCCCAGTATCCGCCGCTCGTCATCGACGGTGACCTCGATGCGGCCCGAGAGTACGATGCCTCCCTCCTCGCCATCATGCACCAGCGGCACCTTTCCGGTGTCGGCGCCCGGCTGGTAACATTCCTTCAGGATCTGCAGGCTGCGGCCAAAGAGGTTTTCGCCGATCTGCCGGTAGGAAATCGGCCCCTTGCCGATTTCGACCAGTTCCTCCGCTGCATAAAACGCTTTGCGCGGCTTCTCCGGCTCGAAGGAGAAGAACTCGGCAAGCCCGATCGGTATGCCGTCGAGAATGCGCTTCAGCGCGCCGACGGACGGATTGGAGGCGTTCGATTCGATCAGCGAGATCGTCGAGTTGGTGACGCCGGCGCGCTTGGCGAGTTCGCGTTGCGACAGATTGTGCATGAGCCTCAGATGGCGAAGCCGGTTTCCGATGTCGACTGTCATGCAGATCAAACCTTGGTGTTCAGGTTGTTCGAAATAGCGCAAACACACTGCATCGACCCGATGAAATTCAATGAGTTAAGTGACAGCAGAAAAGGACTTGTTTGGCAAATCAAATCATGGCGTCAATCGCCGACTTCAGGAGGATGCCATGAACCAGCACACCAAACCCAACGCTCCCGTACTCGACAGCTATTGGATGCCCTTTACCGCCAACCGGCAATTCAAACAGGCACCGCGCCTGCTCGCCTCGGCCGAGGGCATGCACTACACCAGCACCGATGGCCGCACGATCCTCGACGGCACCGCCGGCCTCTGGTGCGTCAATGCCGGCCATGGTCGCCGCCAGATTGCCGCTGCCGTCGAGCGCCAGCTGTCGACCATGGATTTCGCGCCCTCCTTCCAGATGGGCCACCCGATCGCCTTCGATTTCGCCGAACGTCTCGCCGAGATCGCTCCGGGTCCTGAGGGCCAGAAGCTTGACCGCGTGTTCTTCACCGGCTCCGGCTCGGAATCGGTCGACACCGCCCTGAAGATCGCGATCGCCTATCAGCGCGCGATTGGCCAGGGCACCCGCACCCGCCTGATCGGCCGTGAGCGTGGATATCACGGTGTCGGCTTTGGCGGCATTTCGGTCGGCGGCATCCTCAACAACCGCCGCGTCTTCCCGCAGCTTCCCGGTTCGGACCACCTTCGCCACACCCACGACCTCGCCAAGAACGCCTTCGTCAAGGGCCAGCCGGAGCACGGCGCCGAACTTGCCGATGATCTCGAGCGGCTGGTGGCGCTGCACGGCGCCGAAACCATCGCCGCCTGCATCGTCGAACCGGTCGCCGGCTCGACCGGCGTGCTCATCCCGCCGAAGGGTTACCTGGAACGCCTGCGCGCCATCTGCGACAAGCACGGCATCCTCCTGATCTTCGACGAAGTCATCACCGGCTTCGGCCGCTTGGGCGCCCCCTTTGCGACGGATTTCTTCGGCGTCACGCCCGATCTGGTGACGACCGCCAAGGGGCTTACCAACGGCGCGATCCCGATGGGCGCTGTCTTTGCCAGCCGCAAGGTGCACGATGCTCTGATGCATGGTCCGGAAAACGCGATCGAGCTCTTCCACGGCTACACGTACTCCGGCCACCCGGCCGCTTGCGCCGCCGGCATCGCCACGCTCGACATCTACCGCGACGAGGGCCTGATGACCTGCGCTGTCGAGCTGCAGGACGCCTGGCACGATGCCATGCATTCCATGAAGGGCCTGCCAAACGTCATCGACATCCGCACGATCGGCCTGATTGCCGGCATCGAGCTGCAGTCGCGCGACGGCGCTGTCGGCGCCCGCGCCTATGACGTCTTCGTCGATTGCTTCGAAAAGGGTCTGCTGATCCGCGTCACCGGCGACATCATCGCCTTCTCGCCGCCGCTGATCGCCGAAGAGAAGCATTTCGCCGAGATCGTTTCGATCCTTGGCGATGCGCTGAAGCGCGCCAAGTAAGTCAAAGCGAAGCAAGTCAAAACAGCGCCGCCGCCGCGGATATCGGCGGCGGCGTTTGCATTTCACATGCGGCGCCGAATCCGGCTAACATCTCTGCGAGAAAGCCGCGTCCTAGCGGATCAGCAGCGCCCGGAAATCGTTGACGTTCGTTCCGGTCGGTCCGGGCGCGAAGAGATCACCACTCGCGGCAAAGGCCGACCAGGCATCATGGCGGGCGAGGTGCAGGCGCGGATCGATGCCGGCCGCCCGCATGCGGGTTATGCTCTCACCGTCGGCAAAGGCGCCGGCATTATCCTCGGAACCGTCGATTCCATCCGTATCGGCGGCAAGCGCATCGATGCCATCCACGCCGTCGATGTCGAGCGCCAGCGACAGCAGCAATTCGCTGTTGCGCCCACCCTTTCCGTAGTCCTTGCCTGAGATCGTCACGGTCGTCTCGCCGCCGGAAAGCAGCACCACCGGCTTTTCGAAGGGGCGGCTCCTGAGCGCCACCTCACGAGCGAGCGCCGCATGCATACGGCCGATATCACGCGCCTCTCCCTCGATCGCATCGGATAGAATGCGCGCCTCGATGCCGAGTTCGCGCGCCTTGGCCGCGGCCGCTTCGAGAGACACGCTCGCCGAAGCGATCACGTGGCATTCATGTCCGGCAAAACGCAGATCGTCCGGATCGGGCGCTCTTGCCGCTTCCGAGCGCAGATGCGCCATCACCCCATCGGGCAGCGCCATGCGGTAACGGGCAACGATATCAAGTGCCTCCGCCGCCGTAGTGCGATCCGGAACGGTCGGGCCGGAGGCGACGAACGCCGGATTGTCGCCGGGCACGTCGGAGACCACCAGGCTGACGACACGCGCCGGGAAAGCCGCCGCAGCGAGCCGACCGCCCTTGATGCGCGACACGTGCTTGCGGACCACATTCATCGCTGAGATCGGTGCACCGGAAGCAAGGAGCGCTTTGTTGACCGCAATCTCGTCGGCAAGCGTCAAGCCTTCAGGCGGCGCCGGCAGCAGGGCCGAGCCGCCGCCGGAAACCAGCGCAACCACGAGATCGTCGGCTGTCAGGTTGGAGACGGCGTAAAGCAGCACGCTCGAGGCCGCGAGGCCGGCTTCGTCCGGCACAGGGTGGGCCGATTGCAGCACCGTGATCCGCTCGCAATGTTCGATCGGGCCGTGTCGTGCCACCACCGTCCCGCTCAACGGATGCTTCCAGAGCCGCTCAAAGGCGGCCGCCATCTGGCTCGCCGCCTTGCCGGCGCCGACGACCACGGTCCGCCCCTTTGGCGGATCGGGCAGATGCGCCTTGATTGCCTCATAGGGGTCGGCGGCTCTTACGGCTTCCTCGAATAGCCGGGTCAGGAACGGGCGCGCTTCGAGCATGATCGTCACTCAATCGGCAATTTCGAGGTCGTAGACGAAGATACCGGCAACGCCGCCTTCGGCCGCAGCGACGATCTTGGCGCCGGTCTTGCGGTGCGCCTCGTCTTCCAGGTAGGCGTCGCGGGCCGCCGCATCGGTGAAGTCGACGATGAAACCTAGGCCATGGCCCTTGTCCATGCCCACTTCCGGGCTGACATTGCCACCGATATGGGCTGCCATGAAACCCGGCAACCGTGATTTCAGCGCGACGATCTCGTCGAAGATCGTTGCTTTCTCCTCCTCGGAGATTTCGGGGCGGAAGCGGATGAAGACGCAATGGCGGATCATGGGGACCTCAACGGATATCGGCGCGGGCGCGCGGGCGGCTGTCGTTACGTTCGTGGGCAAAGATGGCAGGCGGCAGGGGCTGGCGCTCGCGAATGATGTCGGCGCCCTTCTCCCCCATCATGATCGTCGGCCCGTTGGTGTTGCAAGAGGGAACGCGCGGCATCACCGAGCTGTCGCAGACGCGCAGTCCCTCCAGCCCCCGCACCTTGAGATCGAGGTCGACCACCGCCATGGCGTCCGTCCCCATCTTGCAGGTTCCGACGGGGTGGTGATCCGTCTTGGCATTGGCGCAGCCGTAGTCGAAGAACTGTTCATCGCTGATGACCGAATTGCCGGGAAGACGTTCCGCCATCACGAAAGGCTTCAGCGCCGCCTGCTGCATGATCTCGCGGGCGATCTTTAGCCCCTCGATCGACATCTTGCGATCGTGCGGATCCTCCCAATAGTTGGGGTCGATGAGCGGCGCTGCCGCCGGATCCGAGGACGAAAGCCGGACCGTGCCGCGTGAGCGCGGATGCAGATAGGCGGAATTGAGCGTCACGCCGGCGTTCTTCAGCTTTTCGACGCCGGCCTCGATGCCGGAGCCAAGCCCCAGATGGAACTGGATATCCGGCGAGCGCGCATTGGGATCGGCATACCAGAAGCCCCCGGTTTCAAAGAGCGAGGACGCGACCGGACCGGAACGGAACAGCACATATTGCAGCCCGGCCCATAGCGTACGATGAAGTTTCGCCACACCGTCATAGGTGTGGTCGCCGGTGCATTCAGAAATGACGAAGAGATCGAGGTGGTCCTGCAGGTTGCCGCCGAC
This sequence comes from Ensifer sp. 22460, assembly GCF_052044935.1. Classification (NCBI taxonomy): domain Bacteria; kingdom Pseudomonadati; phylum Pseudomonadota; class Alphaproteobacteria; order Hyphomicrobiales; family Rhizobiaceae; genus Ensifer; species Ensifer sp. 22460. Next base: position 20,659 of record NZ_JBQENZ010000035.1, on the reverse strand, counting down.
CCCGGGCAGGTCGTGCTTCACCGCGACGCCGACCGACTTCAGGTGATCGGCCGGGCCGATGCCGGACTGTAGCAAGAGCTTTGGCGAACCGATGGCGCCGGAGGAGACAAGCACTTCACGCTCCGCCCGGATGATCTCGCTACCCTTGCCAGTGACGACTTCGACGCCGACGGCGCGGGTGCCCTCAAGCACGATCCGCGCGACGCGCGCGCCGGTCCGGACCGTGAGGTTGCGGCGGTCCTTGATCGGCGAAAGATAGGCAAGCGATGCGCTCGAGCGGCGACGGTTGCGCTGGGTGAGCTGGTAGAAGCCGACGCCCGCCTGCTGGCGGCCGTTGAAATCGTGGTTATAGGGAATGCCGAGTTCCTGGCCGGCGCGGATATAGGCGTCACAGATCGGCAGCGCCGAGACCGGCATTGAGACGCCGAGCGGGCCGCCATAGGCGTGATAGTCGTCGGCAAAGCGCTGGTTGTCTTCGCAGCGTTTGAAATAGGGAAGCACGCTGCGATAGTCCCAGCCGGCGCAGCCGTCCTCGGAAGCCCAGAGATCGTAGTCGGCGGCGTTGCCGCGGGTGTAGAGCTGGGCGTTGATCGAGGAGCCGCCGCCAATGACCTTGGCCTGGGTATAGCGCAGCACCCTGCCCTTCATGTGCTTCTGCGGGACGGTCTCCCAGCCCCAGCTGGCAACACCCTTGGTCATCTTGGCAAAGCCGGCCGGCATGTGGAACAGCGGATTCCAGTCGCCGCCACCGGCTTCCAGCAGCAGCACGCGAACCGACGGATCCTCGGAGAGCCGGTTGGCAAGAACGCAGCCGGCCGGGCCGGCACCGGTGATGATGTAGTCGTAGCTCATTCCCTGTTTTCCTCCGCCGCCGCCATTTGGAACGTTCCAAATTTTCGACGTGATAACTCCAAACCCTGCCCGCTTGCGAGCGTCCGTAAAATCCTGCCTGTTTCCTAGAGTCGGCCGATCGAAAGGCCGCCATCCGCCTGGATGACGGAACCCGTGGCAAAGCCGAAAGTGCCGCCGGCGAGACCGGCCACCATGTTGCCGATATCCTCCGGCTCGCCCCAACGGCGCATCGGCACCAGCCCGCCATCGATCAGGGTGTCGTATTTCGCCGAGACGCCCGCGGTCATGTCGGAGCGGATGATACCCGGCCGGATCTCGAAGACCGAGATTCCGGTATTGGCGAGCCGGAGCGCCAGCCCCTGGCTGAAGGCGGCAAGCCCGGCCTTGGTCATGCAATAGTCGAGCCGCTCCGGCGAACTCATCGTCGCCGAAACCGAGGTGATGTTGATAATCGACCGTGGCGTCACATCGGCCGGATCGGTCAGCATCGACACCAGAACCGCTTGGGTGAAGAACACCGTGCCGCGCAGGTTGGTGGCGACGATCGTGTCGAAATTCTCCGGCAGCAGGTCGAGGAAATCGCCCCTGACGACCGAGGCGATGCCGGCATTGTTGACGAGGCAGCGGATCGGACCGAGTTCGTTACGGATGCGCTCGACGGTGGCGCCATGCCCGCCGACATCGGCAAGATTGGCCTCGATGTAGATGGCCCGGCCGCGATCGCCCGCAAGTTCGGCAAGCGTCTGGTCCGTGGCAGTGTCTGGAGCGCCGAGACCGGTGATCGCGATGTCGAAACCCTCGCGCGCAAGCGCGCGGGCAACGCCGAGCCCGATGCCGCGGCGGCCGCCGGTGACGATGGCGACGGGACGCGTCGATGACGTCATGATCGGAACTCCTTCGCAACGATATGGTCGGCGACGCGCAGCGCCTGGGCGGCAACCGTCAGCGCCGGATTGACGGCAGCAGACGTGGGCAGGAAGCTCGCGTCGACGACAAAAAGGTTCGGGTGGTCGAAAGCACGGCAATAAACGTCGAGCGGCGCATCCTTCGGGTCCTTGCCCATGCGCACCGTGCCGCACTGGTGCGACGGCGTGCGCTTGTCGAAGGCCTGGGATAGCACGATCGGATAGCCGGCGGCCTTGAAGTGCGCGCGCATCTTCGCTTCGAGCCCGGAAAGTGCCTCCATGTTCGAGCGCCGCCACTGCATGATGATGCCCTTGCCGTCGACCATGATACGACTTTCCGGGTTCGGCAGGTCCTCGGTCATCATGTACCAGTCGACCGCATGACCGGCCATGAAGTCGAAGGCGAAGCGCGGTGCCCAGACCGGCGCATTGGCCTTGAGGATGTCGGCGTTGATCTTGCCGAGCAGCTGGACATTGCCGAGCGGCAAACCGTCCCGGCCGCCGGTCAGGTAATAATCGTTCAGCATCAGCGTCTTCTGGTAGATGCTGTCATTGCGCCGGAACGGATTGATCGCCAGCATGGCGCTGCAATTGTGGTTCATGAAGTTGCGGCCGACCTGGTCGGAAGCGTTTGCCAGCCCCTTGCCGTCGCCGGAGCGCAGCAGGATGGCCGCCGAATTGATCGCGCCCGCCGCCAGGATCACCAGCTTCGGCGACAGCTTCTTCTTCTCGCCCCTGTGGGTATAGTGGATCGCCTCGATCCGGCCGCCCGGCCCCGCCTCCAACGTGTCGACATGGGCCGAGGTGATCAGCTCGATATTGGGGTCCTTCAGGGCGGCCGCAAGCGATGCGGTCTCGGCATCCTTCTTGCCCTTGCCGGTGTTGGGAAATCCGTCCCATGGCGTGCGCCCGCCGGCGAGCCACGTCTCGATATCGACACCGAGCGGCAGCGTCGCCGGGTGCAGTCCCTGCGCCTTCAACTCGGCGCGCGCGCGGGCAATCGCCGGCTCGTCCGGTACCGGGCCGTGAGGATAGGGCGAAGCGTGGAACGGCTCCGTCGGGTCCTGGCCCAGCTCGCCGCGCACCTCGAACAATTGCTCGGCCTTGCCGTACCACGGCTCCAGCTCTTCATAGGCAAAGGGCCAGGCCGGCGAGACGCCGCCAAGGTGCTGCATCTCGGTGAAATCCTCGGCACGGTAGCGCAGGAGCACCGCGCCGAAGAGCTTGGAATTGCCGCCGACGAAGTAGAAATTTCCCGGATTGAACTCGGCACCATCGGGCTCGCGCCACATCTCCTTTGGCCGGAAATGGCCCTTGACGAAGATCGAGCTGTAGCTGCGCGCCTCCGGCGTATCGGGCAGGCGCTCGCCGCGCTCGAGGATGGCGATGCGGGCACCGGAGCCGGCAAGCCCCGCCGCAAGGGTGGAGCCGCCGATACCCGACCCGATGATGACGATGTCCGGCTGCTCCTGCATCGTTCGTTACACGATCCGCTGCTGGCTCTGCGGGTCGAAGAACACCGCCTTGTCGAGGTTGAAGGCAAGGCGCGAGGTCTGGCCGGGGGCGATGCGCGCATCGGCGCGCAGGCGAGCAACGACCTCCTTGCCGCCGAGACGGGTCACCGCGAAAGTGTCCGAACCCGCGGGCTCAACCACCTCGATCAGGCATTCACCTTCGACGATCGCCTTGGCATTGCGGTCGGCCCCGTCAGGATCGGTCAGCGCTTCCGGACGGATGCCGAAGACGACGTCCTTGCCGGCATAGGCGGCGAGTGCGCCGTTATGCGGCACCGCCAGCTTCATCGGCTCGGCGTTCGGGCGCGCGAGCGTGACGGCAACGTCGGAACCGCTCTTTTCGATGCGCGCCGTCAACAGGTTCATGGCCGGCGAGCCCATGAAGTCGGCGACGAACATGTTGGCCGGATTGTTGTAGATCTCCGCCGGCGTTCCGAACTGCTGCAGCACGCCGTCCTTCAAGACCGCGATCTTGGTCGCCAGCGTCATTGCCTCGATCTGGTCGTGCGTGACGTAGACGATCGTCGTCTTCATGCGATGGTGCAGGCGCTTGATCTCCGTGCGCATGTCGACGCGCAGCTTGGCGTCGAGGTTGGACAGCGGCTCGTCGAACAGGAAGACCTGCGGGTTGCGCACCAGCGCACGGCCCATGGCGACGCGCTGGCGCTGACCGCCGGAAAGCTGGCTCGGCTTGCGGTCGAGCAGATGGCCGATCTGCAGCATGTCGGCGACCTGCTTGATCGCCTTTTCGCGCTCGTCCTTCGGCACGCCGCGGATTTCCATGCCGAAGGCGATGTTTCCGGCGACAGTCATGTTCGGATAGAGCGCGTAGGACTGGAACACCATGGCGATATCACGCTTCGACGGATGCAGATCGGCGACCGACCGGCCGTTGATGGCGATCTCGCCTGACGTGATCGGCTCCAGGCCGGCGATGGTGTTGAGCAGGGTCGACTTGCCGCAGCCGGAGGGGCCGACAAGCACGAGGAACCCGCCCTCTTCGATCTCCAGGTTGATGTCCTTCAGGATCTCGAGCGAGCCATAGGATTTGCGCAGGTTGCTGATTTTCAAGAAAGACATGAGCTTATCCTTTCACGGCGCCCGACATCAGCCCGCGAACGAAGTAGCGGCCGGACACGATGTAGACGATGAGCGTTGGCAGGGCGGCAAGGATCGCGCCCGCGAAGTGAACGTTGTATTCCTTGACGCCTGTCGAGGACGAAACGAGGTTGTTGAGCGCAACCGTCATCGGCGTCGAATAGGGGCCGGAGAAAGACGCACCGAACAGGAAGTCGTTCCAGATGTTGGTGAACTGCCAGATGACCGAAACGACGATGATTGGGCCGGACGACGGCAGGAGGATGCGCCAGAAGATCTGGAAGAAGCTGGCGCCATCGATCTGCGCCGCGCGCACCAGTTCCGTCGGAAACGCCTCGTAGTAGTTGCGGAAGTAAAGCGTCGTGAAGCCGAGGCCGTAGATCACATGGACGAAGATCAGGCCCCAGATCGAACCGGCGAGCCCGAGGATGCCAAGGATGCGCGCCATCGGGATCAGCACGATCTGGAACGGGATGAAGCAGGACAAGAGCAGCATGCCGAAGAAGATGTTGGCACCAGGAAAGCGCCACTTCGTCAGGACGTAGCCATTGAGCGCGCCGATGATCGTCGAGATCGCCACGGCCGGCACCACCATCAGGATCGAGTTGATGAAGAATGGCTTGAGGCCAGTCGGCTGAACGCCGATCTGCGCCGTCGACCAGGCCTGAAGCCAGGGCTCGATCGTCCAGGTTTGCGGCAGGTTGAGCATGCCGCCTTGGCGGATCTCATCGAGCGGCTTCACCGAGTTCACCAGCATCACGTAGAGCGGCAGCAGCGAATAGAGCGCGAAGAGGATCAGCGCGGTGTAGATCAGCGCGCGGGTGAGGCGGTTGTGCGAGATGATGTTGTCTGGGCTCGGAGCGCTCATCAGCGTTTTGCTCCCCGGATTTCGGAATAGAGATAGGGAACGATGATCGAGAAGATCATCACCAGCATGATGATCGCCGAGGACGCGCCGATGCCCATCTGGTTGCGGGTGAAGGTGTAGGAATACATGAAGGTCGCCGGCAGTTCGGTCGCCTGCCCCGGGCCGCCGCCGGTCAAGGCGATGATCAGGTCGTAGGCCTTGATCGCCAGGTGCGCGAGCACCACGAAGGCCGACAGGAACACCGGCCGCATCAAGGGAATGATGATCCGGCGATAGATCGTCGAGGTCTTGGCGCCGTCGATCTGTGCTGCCTTGATAATCTCGTTGTCGACGCCGCGAAGGCCGGCCAGGAACATCGCCATGATGAAGCCGGTCGACTGCCAGACAGCGGCAATCACGACGCAGTAGATCGCGTAGTTGCGGTCCTTGATCCAGTTGAAGGAGAAGCTCTCCCAGCCCCAGAGATGCATGGTGTTTTCAAGACCGATGCCAGGATCGAGGAACCACTTCCAAGCCGTTCCCGTCACGATGAACGAGAGCGCCATCGGATAGAGGTAGATCGGCCGCAGGAAACCTTCGGCCCGGATCTTCTGGTCGAGCAGGATCGCCAACCCAAGGCCGAGCACGGAGCAGATGGCGATATAGAGCGCGGCGAAGATCGCCAGGTTGCTCACCGCCCGCCACCAGTGCGGCAGTGCCCACAGCTTCGCGTAATTGCTGAACCCGACGAAATTGTAGGACGGCAGCATCTTGCTGTCCGTCATCGACAGGAAGCCGGTATAGGCAATGAAGCCATAGACAAAGATCAGGACGATAAGGAAGCTCGGGGCAAGGACCAGCTTCGGTATCAGGTCCTGCAGGCGGCTGCGGCTATCCATGAACGTTCACCACTTCTGGCGCGGCCGTCGGGAAATCCCTGATATCGGCATCCGCGCGAGGTTCTGGGTATCGAAGCGCCCTTCCCCGCGTCCTATTGGCCACGGCGGTACGACGACGCTTGCATGTCGGAATGGGTGTCCGGGGCGCTTTGAGCGCCCCGGAACGAGCCCGTTACTTCGCGGCCTCGACCGCTGTGACCAGTTCCTTGACGGCCTCTTCGGACGTCAGTTCGCCGTTGAACTCACGCGTCACGACGTCGTAGATCGCGTTCTTGACGGCAGCCGGGTTGGCATGGCCATGCGCCATGGAACCGAAAAGCTTGCCGTTGCTGTTGGCTTCGGCGAGGTCCTTGATGCCCTTCTTGCCGCAAGCGTCGAAGTCCGTGTCCGGAACGTCGGTGCGGGCCGGGACCGAACCCTTGACCACGTTGAAGGCCGACTGGAAGGTCGGGCTTTCGATGGCCGAAGCCATGGCGAGCTGCGCCGGAACCTTGTCGTCAGCAACCTTGAACATCGCGAACTGGTCGGAGTTGAAGGTGACCGAGCCTTGCGTGCCCGGGAAGCGCATGCAGACGAAATCGGTGCCAGGCACCTTCTTGGCCTTCAGGAACTCGCCCTTCGCCCAGTCGCCCATGAACTGCAGGCCGGCCTTGTTCTCGATGACCATGGCGGAAGCGAGGTTCCAGTCGCGACCGGAGAAGTTGTCGTCGACATAGGAGCGCAGCTTCGTCATGCGATCGAAGGCTTCCTTCATCTTGTCGCCGCCGAGCGCTGCCGGGTCGAGATCGATGAAGGCCTGCTTGTAGAAGTCGGTGCCGAGCGAAAGCACGACGGCGTCGAAGATCGTCGCATCCTGCCAGGGCTGGCCGCCATGGGCGATCGGGGTGATGCCTTGAGCCTTGAAGTTGTCGAGCAGCGCGATCAGTTCGTCCCAATTGGCCGGTTCCTTGCCGCCAGCCTTGTCCAGTGCGGCCTTGTTGATCCAGACCCAGTTGGTCGAATGCACGTTGACCGGAGCTGCGATCCAGTGGCCGTCATACTTCGAGAACTGCTGCAGGGCGGTCGGCACAACCTTGTCCCAACCTTCCTTGGCAGCGGTTTCATCGAGGTTGCCGAGTGCGCCTTCCTTGGCCCAGTCGAGAATGTCGAAGCCGAGCATCTGCACGGCGGTCGGAGCGTTGCCCGCGGTGACGCGAGCGCGCAGAACGGTCATGGCTTCCGTACCGCCACCGCCGGCAACCGGCATGTCGGTCCAAGTGATGCCCTTGCTTTCCAGATCCTTCTTCAGAACGTCGAGCGCGGCAGCTTCGCCACCGGATGTCCACCAGTGCAGAACTTCCACATTCTCGGCTGCGCGCGCGGCGGTGGCCGCCATCATCAGCGCCACAACGGCCGTCGTCGTCATCAACTTGCGCATCGTTATCCTCCCGTTTGCAAGTTTTCGAAGTGGAACCTCCTTCCACCCCGGAATTCGCGCCGCTCTAGCCAGCGGCTGGCCATTTAAAACGTTATAAATTCAGCAAGTCAAGCATTGCACCATTTTGTATTTTAGCACCTTCAGAACCGATTGAATTTGCTGAATTATATAGCACACATTGGCTTTTGCAGTGCAGCAAACCATGCCGCGATGCGAGATTTAAAACGTTTTCATGATTCGATTGCCTAAGCGTTCGCACCACGTTACAAAACCCGCTCTCGCCCGCTCTCAGGATGACTTGCATTGGCCGATCCCTCCAAGCCCGCCCATCGCGAAGACGGTGGCTCCACCGCCAAGCGCGGCAAGCCGACCCTTCGCACGATCGCGGAAATCACCGGCCTTGCGGTCACCACCGTATCCCGCGCGCTTTCCGATGCGCCGCAGATTTCGCTCGATACCCGCAAGCGGGTGCGCGAGGTCGCCGATGAGATCGGCTACTCGCCCGACCGCGCCGCCCAGCGCCTGAAGACCGGCCGCACCAATGTCATCGGCGTGCTGCTCGACCCGCATGAGGAAATCCTGGGCTACGGCACGTCGATCATGAGCGGCATCGCCAAGGCGCTGCAGGGCACGGCGTTTCACCTGATCGTCATGCCGAACTTCCTGAATTCGACCAATGTCGAGGCGGTCAACTACATCACCCGCAACGGCATGGCCGACGGCCTGATCTTCTCGCGCACGGAACCGCTCGATCCCCGCGTCCGGCTGCTGTCGGATCTCGGCTTTCCCTTCGTCACCCATGGGCGCACTGAGCTTTCCACCCCGCATCCCTATGTCGACTACGACAACTTCACCTTTTCCTACCAGGCGACGAAACGCCTGATCGCCAAGGGCAGGCGCAAGCCGGCTCTCATCAGCGGTCCCGCCGGTTTCACCTTCGCCGGTCATCTGCAGCATGGCTTCATGACCGCCGTGCGCGAGGCCGGCTGCGCCTATGAGATCCTCACCGGCATCGACCTTGATAGCCCCGCCGGCGCGATCCGCGACCGTATCCGGCAGCGCTACGCCGAGCCCGGTCCGCCGGACAGTTTCATGTGCGGCGGGGAGGTCTGCGCGCTCGCAACCATCACCGGCATGAGCGATTGCGGGCTGACGCTTGGCCGCGAATACGACATCGTGGCCAAGCAGACCTCGCATCTGCTGAGCGCCATCCAGCCGCAGGTCGAGACGATCTACGAAGACCTGACGGCAACCGGCGAGGATATGGGCCGGGTGCTCCTGCAGAAGATCGGCGGCGAAAGCGACGTCAGCAAGCTGCAACTGTTGCTCTGTCCGCAGATCCCCGCGAGTTTCAGCACGGCGGGCTGAGCGGGCGGAAAAGATGCGCAAGGCCGCGTCGCGTGACGCTGCCTCCTGCCGCCTCTGATCTCCGCCCTCGATCCGCATGTCTTCTCCTCCCTCGCCCTAGCCTTAACGCGGCATCCACCAGCCGGTGCGCGGCCCCATATGCATGTTGAGCGTCTTGGTCTCAGTGTAATCCTCGACCGAATGTCGGCCGAGCTCGCGGCCGAGGCCGGACTGGCGGTAGCCGCCGAAGGGCAGCTCCGACGCACCATCCATGAAGGTGTTCATCCAGATGGTGCCGGCGCGCACGCGGCGGCCGATCGTCAGGCAGGTGTCGAAGTCGCGGCTCCAGACGCCGGCCGAAAGACCGTAGTCGATCGCATTGGCTATGCTGATCGCTTCCTCGGTCGACTCGAAGGTCAATACCGAGAGAACCGGGCCGAACACCTCTTCGCGCGCCACCGCCATGTCGGGGCGCACGGCCGAGAGGATCGTCGGCGCCATGAACTGGCCCATGCCGAGATCGAGCGCCGTGCCGCCATGCGCGACCGCCGCCCCCTCCTTCGACGCAGCAGAAACATAGCCGGCAATTTTTTCCAGATGCTGCGGCGTGATGATCGCGCCGACCTGGGTTTCCGGATCGAGCGGATCGCCGACCTTGACCTTGGCCGAAAGCTCAGCGATCCGCCGCGTCACCTCGTCGGCGATATCGCGATGCAGGATCAGGCGCGAACCGGCATTGCAGCATTCACCGGCGTTGAAATAGGCGCCGAAGACGGCGGCATCGATGAATTCGTCGAGATTGGCGTCCGGGAACACGATCTGCGGGTTCTTGCCGCCGAGTTCCAACGACACCTTCTTCAGCGTCTGTGCGGCATTGGCCATGGTCAGGCGACCAACACCGGTCGAACCGGTGAAAGAGACCATGTCGACATCCGGATGCGTCGTCATCGGCGCACCGACCTCCGGCCCCGTGCCGGTGATGATGTTGACGACTCCAGCGGGAACGCCGGCCGCTTCGAGGATTTCGCCGAGCAGCAGGGTCGAGGCCGAGGTCAGTTCCGACGGTTTGACGACCGTGGTGCAGCCCGCAGCCAAGGCAAACGGCAGCTTCTGGCTGACGATCAGGAAGGGGAAGTTCCAGGGGGTGATGATCGACACGACGCCGATCGCCTCGCGCAGCACGACACCGAGTGTGCCATCCCCGAGCGTGTTGTAGCTCTCGCCATGCAGATCGCGGGCAAGGGCCGCGGCATAGCGCCAGATATCGGCGGCACCGCCAAGTTCGCCCTTAGCCTGGCTGATCGGCTTGCCGGATTCGATCGCGTCGAGATAGGCCAACTCATCGGCCCGTTCCGCGATGATGTCGGCGGCACGAAGCAGCACAAGCGAACGCTGCGACGCGGTCATGCGCGGCCAGCTGCCCTCGTCGAAGGCGCGACGTGCGGCGGCGATCGCCTTTTCGGCGTCTGCCTTCGTGCCCGCCTGGTAGCGGCTGACGACGACGCCATGGCCCGGCGACACGCGCTCGATGATGCGCCCCTCGGCGCTGTCCACCCATTTGCCGTCGATCAGCATCTGGAAGGCGCGGACCTTGTGGTCGCCAAGCGCCTTGGGTTTCACGAGCACGGTCATTACCATTCTCCCTTGAATTGGGCTTCACGCTTTTCGGAAAAGGCGGCAACGCCTTCCTTGAGGTCACCGGTCTTGGCGACGAGGATCGAACCGAGAGCCTCGACCGCCGAGCCATTGTCTTCGCCATTCGCCGAAGCGATCATCAGTTTCGAGATTTCGAGTGCCGCCGGGCCGCGCTTCGCAACACGCGCCGCGTAGTCGCGGGCGGCAGCAAGGACCGTGCCGGTCTCGACGACGGCATCGACCAAACCTTCCTTGAGCGCAGTCTCGGCAGTGAACATCTCGCCACCCAGCACCATGCGCCGCACGATCTGGGCACCGAAGCGCGAGACCAGGCGCTGCGTGCCCGACCAACCGGGAACCATGCCGAGGCTCGTTTCCGGCAGACCGATCTTGATCTGCGCCTCGGCCAGGCGGATGTCGGCCGCGGCCGCAAGCTCCAGCCCGCCTCCGAGCGCGTGGCCGTTGAGCGCGGCGATCACAGGCATGCGCAACGTCGCCAGCCGCTCGAACACACGATGGCCGAAGCGCACCCAGTCATGACCGAATGCGGGCGCATCCATGCCGCCCCAGGCCTTGATGTCGCCGCCGGCGGAAAACGCCTTGCCCTCACCGGTGAGGATGACAACGCGGATGTTGCGGTCGGCCTCTACCGTATCGCAGGCGGCGGCCAGGGCCTTCAGCATGTCGATGTCGAAGGCGTTGAGCTTTTCCGGGCGGGCGACCGTCATGGTCGCGATCGCGCCTTCTATCTCAATTCGGATGCGCCCCTCAGCCATGGTGGCCTCCGTCGAGCCGACGCTGCGCCTTTTTCGGCAGCTCAAGCCCGATCAGTGCGTCCTGGAAGAGGGCAGCATCCATCGTTTTCAGCTGATTGGACACGATCAGCGGAAACTCCGACTGATCAAGAATATGGATCTGCAGATCGACGCCCGGCGCGATCTCCGTCAGCATGACGCCCTCAGGCGTCAGCTTCATCACGCAGCGCTCGGTCACATAGGTGATGTCCTGGCCTTGCTCGATGCCGCGACGGCCGGAGAAGGTGACGTGTTCGACCTCGTTGACCAGCTTCTTCAGCTTGCCTTCCTTCTCGATCACCAGCTTGCCATCGCCGATCGAAAGCTTGGCGCCGGCATTGAACATGCCGGAAAAGACGATCTTCTTCGCCCGCGCCGTGATGTCGACGAAGCCGCCGGCGCCGGCCGTCACATGCGGACGGAACGAGAGCTTTGAGACATTGACCGAGCCGTGACGGTCGATCTCGAGGAACGAAAGCAGCGACGCGTCGAAGCCGGCACCCTGGAAATAGGTGAACTGGTAGGGCGAAGGCATGAAGGCATCAGCGTTCGAGGCGCAGCCGAAAGCGAAATCGAGAAGCGGCACGCCGCCGACGGCGCCCTGCTCGATCACCCAGGTGACCGCGCCATGCAGGCCTTCTTCGAGCAGGATGCGCGGCACGTTGGCCGAGATGCCGAAGCCGAGATTGACGGCGCTGCCGGCTTCCAGTTCCTGCGCCACACGGCGGGCAATGACCTTCTGGATGTTGAATTCCGGCACGCGGAAGCTCTCGAGCGGTCGGAAGATTTCGCCTGAGATCGCCGGATCGTAGAGCGTCTGGGTCGTCTGCTTCTGGTCGGGATCGACGACGACATAATCCACGAGGACGCCCGGCACGCGCACGTCGTGCGGCTTCAACGAGCCTTCCTTGGTGATGCGCTTGACCTGGGCAATGACGATGCCGCCGTTGTTGCGGGCGGCGAGCGCCTGGTCGAGGCCGCCGAGATAGGCGCCCTCGTGTTCATAGGTGAGGTTGCCGCGCTCGTCCGCGGTCGTGGCGCGGATAATGGCCACCTCAGGCGCGATCGCCTTGAAATAGAGCCAGTCCTCGCCCTCGAACGAGACCTTCTTGACCACCGGTTCGGCCGCCGCCGAAGCGTTCATCGCGCAGCCCTCGCGCGATGGGTCGACAAACGTGTCGAGGCCGACTTTGGTCATCACGCCCGGCCGCTTGGCCGCAGCTTCGCGATGCATGTCGAACAGGATGCCGGACGGGACGTTGTAGGCGGCCACTTCGTTGGCGCCGATCATCTGCCAGATCAGCGGCGGCTCGGCGCTGGACGGACCGGAGGGATAGGAGCCGCCGATGATCTTCTTCAGCAGGCCCTTCTTCGCGATGTAGTCGACACCTTTGATGCCGCTCATGTCGCCGGCGGCGATCGGGTGCAGTGTCGTGAGATCGCGCGGATGACCGGTCGCCTCGAAGCGCTCACCGATCGCCTTCAGCATCAGGTCGGGGCAGCCGAGTCCACTGGACGACGAGACGGAAACCACCGCGCCATCCGGGATCAGGGCGGCCGCTTCGGCCGGCGAGATATGCTTGTTCATCGACATGAGTTCAAAGTCCCGTTTCGATCGCCACCGCCTGGCCGGTCGCAGCCGCCTTGACCACGGCAAGACCCGTCGCCAGCGACCACACGCCGTCTTCACCCGTGGCCGAAGGACGGCCTTCGCCCTTGACTGCGGCGTGGAAGGCGGAAAGTGCGGTTTCGTAGAGGTTGCGATGGTCGAGCGACAGCTCGGTCTCACCATCGGCATTGCGCAGCGTCACGGTTCCGACCGGTCGCTGGGTCATGACCTTGCGGCCGATCAGCGAGCCCTCGGTTCCATGCACCTCGAGGCCGGTATCGGCGAACCTGGTGGTAAAGGCGTCATGGAACTGGGCGATGACGCCGGAGCGGAAGTGCAGCACGCCCATGACGCCGTCTTCCAGGCCTTCCTTGCCCATGCCGGCGCTGTGGCTGATGGCGACCGCTTCGATCGGGTCGTCGTCGAGCACGTAGCGCAGCGTATCGACATCATGCACGGTGATGTCGAGAATGACGCCGCCGCCGGCTTCCGGCCTGTCGAGCCGCCAGCCCTGGAGGTGCGGTGGCAGATAGACGGCATGGAAGACGCGTGCCGCAATCGGCCTGCCGATTCGGCCCGCGGCGATCGCTTCACGCATGGCGCGATGGGGGGCGGCATTGCGCAGATGGTGGTTGGTGGCGAGCACGACGCCCGCCTCACACGCCTTCAGCACCATCTCGCAGCCATCATTGAGATTCATCGCCAGCGGCTTTTCGCAAAGCACGTGTTTGCCGGCAGCGATCGCCGCCAGCGTCTGTTCGCGATGCAATTCGTTGGTGGTCGAGACATAGACCGCATCGACGTCGGGATCACCGACCAGTTCAGCAACTGACGTCACCGACTTCGGAATGCCGTTTTCCTCGGCATAGGCAGCGCCGCGCTCGGCATTGGTGCTCATGACCGAGACGACCTCGCCACCGGCGGCGCGGATCGCGCCAATCACCCATTCGCGCGCAATCGTGCTTGCGCCGATCAGACCCCACCGCGTCATGCCAAAACCTCCCTTTTTCTCTCCACCGCAGCGCCGCAGCTCTGGCGAACGACGAGGCGCACCGAACTGACGATCGCTTCGGGTTCCGCCTTGCCGGCCTTGATCTGCTTCAGCAGCAGTTCGGCGGCCCGCTGACCCATGCCCTGCGGATCGACGGAAACCGTCGTCAGTGCCGGCACGGCGGTCTTTGCCTCGATCACGTCGTCGAAGCCGATGACGGCGAAATCGGCGCCCGGCTCCAGCCGCCGCGCCCGAAGGCCGTCGCAGACGCCGAAGGCGACCGCATCGTTGAAGCAGAGCGCCGCCGTCGGGCGGTCGGCGAGCATCATTGCCTGTTCCACCGCCGTTACCCCGCCGGCGCGCGATGGCGCCGAACCGATGATCAACGCATCGGAGCCTGCAATACCGGCCTCGATGAGAGCATCGCGGTAGCCGCGCATGCGCGCCTCGAAGACGGCAGTATCGGGAAAGCCGCCGAGAAAGGCGATGCGCTGGTGGCCACGCTCGATCAGGTGACGCACGGCCGCCATGGCACCGGCGTGATTGTCGGATATCAATGAAGAAACGTCGGCGCCGGCAATGTCGCGCACGACAAGCACGACGGGAATGCCGCTATCGACCAGAGGCGCGAGATCGGCAACTTCCGTGCCGCGCGCCGGAGAGACGATCAGGCCGGAGACGCCGTGCTCACGCATCGACGCCACCACTTCGCGCTGACGCTCGATCTTTTCACCGGTGTTGGCAAGGAACTGCACGAAGCCAGCCGACTGCACGACGGCATCGACACCGACGGCCAGCTCCGCAAAGAAGCTGTTGGTGAGATCGTTGACGACGATGCCGATGATCTTGGACTTCGCCTGGCGAAGATTGGCAGCTCCACGGTTGTAGACGTAGCCGAGATCGCGGATCGCGGCATTCACCTTGGCGCGCGTCGCCTCGTTGACGAGCGAGCTGCCCTGCAGAACGAGCGACACGGTCGACTTGGACACGCCGGCGGCGTGCGCAATATCGATGACCGTCACCCTTTCCTTGACCACAGCATCCTCCCGAATTCTCGTACCTGCTTTTCTCTTTCATAATTGGAACGTTCCAATTTCGTCAAGAGATGATTGATCACTTTTTTCTGGACCAACGACTCTTCTAGCGATCAATCGGCATTAAATGCCAGTGATACTGGCGCCTTCCTGATGACATAAATCCATACAAAACAACGATGTAATCACACGTGAGCCGCTACCGATAACACTGTTGGCGAATTCCCAAAAACAATGCCACTTGCCATTTGGAACGATCCAAAGTATTTCAACACAAACTTCCGCGGAGGAGACCTACCCCGATGACAAGCCTGACGCTGCCGCACCAAGACGGCTCGCTCGAACACTACCGCCTGACGGGAACCCCGATCGAACGGCCGCAGACGCCGCCGACCTTCAACCGCATCGCCTATGCGGCCGCCCATGTGGTCTCGGATCCTCTCCGGGATCTCGATCCCTGGGGCAATCCGGCGATCGACTGGGGGGCGACGATGGCGTTTCGCCACCATCTCTGGAGCCTTGGCTTCAAGATCGCCGAGGCGATGGACACCGCCCAACGCGGTATGGGCCTTGCCTGGCCGGGCGCGCAGGAACTGATCCGCCGCTCGCTTGCGGACGCGCGGCAGGTTCCGGGCGCCGATCTTGCCTGCGGTGCCGGCACCGACCACCTGGCGCCGACCGATGCGCGATCGCTGGACGACGTGATTGCCGCCTACGAAGAGCAGGTCGGCTTCGTCGAAGGCGAGGGGGGCAGGGCGATCATGATGGCAAGCCGCGCACTCGCCCGCGTTGCCCGCTCCGCCGACGACTATCGCCATGTCTATGGGCGCATCCTCGGCCAGACCCGACACAAGGTCGTGCTGCACTGGCTCGGCGACATGTTCGACCCGCAACTTCGGGGTTACTGGGGCTCTGAGGACTTCGACCAGGCGCTCGATACCGTGCTCTCGATCATCGAAGCCAACCGCGACAAGGTCGAAGGCATCAAGATCTCGCTGCTCGACAACGCCAGGGAAGTGGCGCTACGCAACCGCCTGCCGGACGGCGTGCTCTGCTTTACCGGCGACGATTTCAACTATGCGGAACTGATCGAAGGCGACGGCACGAAGTTTAGCCACGCCCTGCTCGGCATTTTCGATGCGGTGGCACCCTCCGCCTCCAAGGCGCTCGCAGCACTCGCCAAGAGTGACCTCGCCACCTTCCGCGGCGTGATCGAGCCGACCGTGCCGTTGTCACGCAAGATCTTCGAGGCGCCTACGCAATACTACAAGGCCGGGGTCGTTTTCCTTGCCTGGCTGAACGGGCACCAGCGCCACTTCACCATGCCCGCCGGCATGCAGTCCGCCCGCGGGGCGCTGCACTATGCCGACATCTTCCGTCTCGCCGACCGCGCCAATGTGCTCGACCGGCCGGAACTGGCGGCGCAACGGATGCAAAGCCTGCTATCGACATTTGGCGTCGAGCAGAGCGCTTGAGCAGAATGCTAAAACGGCGCCCGAGGGCGCCGTTCCAATATCCAGCCAACCGGGCAGGTTTCAGGACACCTCAGGCCGCCAGGCCCTTCTTTGCCAGCATCGCATCCGGGCTCGGCAGCTTGCCGCGGAACGCCTTGTAAGCATCCTCCGGATCGATCGAGCCGCCGACCGAATAGATATTGTCCTTGAGGCGGGCGGCCATCGCCGGATCGAAGGCATTGCCGGTTTCCTCGAAGGCCGCGAAGGCGTCGGCGTCGAGCACTTCCGACCACATGTAGGAATAGTAGCCTGCCGAATAGCCGTCGCCCGAGAAGACGTGCAGGAAATGTGGGCTGCGGTGGCGCATGACGATGGATTTCGGCATGCCGATCTCATCGAGCTTCTTTGCTTCGAGCGCCATCGGCTCCGCCGTCTCCTCGGCCGTGTGGTAGGCCATGTCGACCAGAGCAGAAGAAGTGAACTCGACGGTG
This sequence comes from Ensifer sp. 22460, assembly GCF_052044935.1. NCBI lineage: Bacteria > Pseudomonadati > Pseudomonadota > Alphaproteobacteria > Hyphomicrobiales > Rhizobiaceae > Ensifer > Ensifer sp. 22460. The sequence continues at coordinate 3,772 of NZ_JBQENZ010000035.1, read as the reverse complement.
GCGAAGCCGGAGTTAAACGTCCGGGCGGCGAGCACCTTGTCAAGCAGCGCCTGCGGCATCGGCTCGCCGGTCTGGTAATGCACTGCGTAGCGCTTGAGGATCTCCGGCACCGTCAGCCAATGTTCGTAGAGCTGCGACGGCAGCTCGACGAAATCGCGCGACACACCGGTACCCGAAACGGACGGATAGGTGACGTTGGATAGCATGCCATGCAAGGCATGGCCAAACTCGTGGAAGAGCGTGCGGGCATCGTCGAGCGACAGCAGTGCCGGCTTGCCCTCGGCGGGTTTGGCAAAATTGCAGACGTTATAAATGATCGGCAGTTCGCCTTCGGCGCCGTTCTTCAGTTTCAGCTTGTGCTGCGACTGGAACGAGCTCATCCAGGCGCCGGAACGCTTCGACGACCGGGCGAAATAATCGCCGAGGAAGAGGGCCACCAGCTTGCCGGACGCGTCCTTGATCTCGAAGACCCGCACGTCAGGATGATAGGCGGCGATGCCTTTCTTCTCCGTCGCGGTGATGCCGAACAGGCGCTTGGCAACGTCGAAGCAAGCTTCGATGATCTTTTCGAGCTGCAGGTAAGGCTTGAGTTCGCCTTCGGAGAAATTGAACTTCTCGGCCCGGAGCTTTTCGGCATAATGGCGCCAGTCCCAAGGCATGACGTCGTGATTGCGACCCTCGCCGGCAACGAGCCGGGCAAGCTCCGCCTCTTCCTCGTGGGCGCGGGCAACGGCCTTTTCCCAGACCTGCATCAGGAGACCGTTCACTGCGGCCGGCGTCTTCGCCATGGTGTCGTCGAGCTTCAGCGACGCGAAGTTTTCATAGCCGAGCAGCTTCGCCTTTTCCGCGCGCAGCGCCAGCATCTCGGCGATCAGCCCGCGATTGTCGGTGTCGCCGCCGTTTTCGCCTCGCGCGACCCAGGCGCGGAAGGCCTGTTCACGGAGCTCGCGATTTTCCGAGAAGGTCAGGAACGGTTCGATGATCGAGCGCGACAGGGTAACCGCGTATTTTCCCTTCTGGCCACGGTCCTCGACCACTGCCGCCATGGCGTCGCGAAGGAAGTCCGGCACACCGGCGAGCTGTTCCTCGCTTTCGAGGAACAGAACCCAGTTCTTCTCGTCGGCAAGCACGTTCTGCCCGAACTTCGCGCCGATGCCGGCGAGCTTTTCGTTGATCGCGGCCAGCCGCTCCTGCTCGGGCTTAGCGAGCTTGGCGCCGGATTTGACGAAACCCTTCCAGTGCCGCTCGAGCACACGGGTCGCTTCAAGATCGAGTCCCAGGGACTGGCGGCCTTCCCACAGCGTGTCGATGCGCTTGAACAGCGCGGCATTCATGCCGATCTTGGAATAGTGCCGCGACATCTTCGGGGCGATATCGCGCTCCAGCGCCTGAACCGTTTCGTTCGTGTCGGCCCCGGCCTTATTCCAGAAGATGGAGGACACGCGCGAAAGTGCATCGCCGGCGATTTCGAGAGCAACGATAGTATTTCCGAAGGTCGGAGCGGCGGAATTATCGGCAATCGCGTCAATCTCCGCTTCGTGCTCCCGGAAGGCCGCTTCGAACGCCGGCGCGAAATCCTCGTCCTTTACCAGATCGAAACGCGGCAGGCCCTCGTGGCCTGTCCATGACGTGAGCGCGGGATTGAGCGGGGTGCTGGTGGTCATCAGAAATCCTTTCGCATGCGGTCCGGCTTAGGTCCGGGGAGGGGGCCGGCTACCTCCGACATGAGGAAGCGGCGAACATGAAGGTGGTTGCCGGCAGGGATACCGTCAAGGTTTGCGCAGCCCGAGAAGTCCCGGCGCGGCGTGCCAGACGGCTTGAGCGGCGAAGCCCATGAACAGGAGACCGGAGAGCCTGACGATTGCCAATTCGTGGTGTCGGTAGAAACGCCGCACCACAGAGGTGCCGATGATGACGATCAGGATCAGGTCGGCAACGAGAAAGCCGATGAGCGAGACGCCAAGCAGCGCCGGAAGCGCGTTGAACTCAAGCGCGTTCGCCGAGCTGGCAAGCAGCGCCGTGAAGGTTGCAAGCGCCACCGGATATCCCTTGGGATTGGTGAGCCCAAAGATCAGGCCGCGCCGCAGCGGACGCTCGACGGTCAGAAGTGCCCGGTTCTCGCCCGCCGGCCTCGCACGAAGTGCCGTCCAGCCGATCCAGCCGAGATAGGCACCGCAGAACAGCCCGAGAATATCGAAGATCGTGGTGCCGACCGAGCGCGCGCCAACGATGGCAACCAGCGCCAGGGTCGACCAGAGAACGTCACCCGCCAGGTGCCCGCCCATGAACAAGGCGCCTGCCTTGCGCCCCTGGCCGGCGCCGATGCCGAGCAACGCCAGAAACGCCGGTCCGGGAATGAGGACATAGGAAAGGGCGGCGAGAAAGGCTCCGATCAGCAGCGTCTCGGACATGGCGGGTTCCCGGTTGTGTTGCCCGCATTCGATCCGGAGGCACCGATTCAGTCAAGAGGAAAGCTAAGCCAGCTATATGACGACGCAGGTGACCGCTTGCCAGCAAAGGTTAAATTCTTGGCCGTGGCGCGGATATGTGTGGCGACTGCATGGACGAACTTGCGCATGTTTTTCTCCTCGGAGAATCGATGGCCGGGCAAGATGCGCGGCCTCGAAAAGAGCATCCCACTTCCTCGGTAGAGCAGCTGTCCGCCGGGAACGTGCCGCTCGCAGCCGCGCACAAATCTTTCGTCGCGGCGATTTCCCTCGACACGAAGTTGCGCTAGAACGCGGCCGAGTTTTCCCCCGCGAGAAGGACTATCCATGACTGTGCGCAACCTCTTCCTTCTGCCCGGCGACGGCATCGGCCCGGAAGCCATGGCGGAAGTCCGCAAAATCATCGCCTACATGAATGCCGAGCTTTCAGCCGGCTTCGTGACCGACGAGGGCCTGGTCGGCGGTTCGGCCTATGACGCCCATGGCCAGGCGATCTCGGAAGCGGACATGAAGAAGGCGCTGGCCGCCGATGCGGTGCTGTTTGGCGCCGTCGGTGGCCCGAAGTGGGATGCGGTGCCCTACGAGGTGCGTCCGGAAGCCGGCCTGCTGCGCCTGCGCAAGGATCTCGAACTGTTCGCCAACCTGCGCCCGGCGATCTGCTACCCGGCGCTGGCTGCCGCCTCGTCGCTGAAACCGGAACTCGTCGAAGGCCTCGACATCCTGATCGTGCGCGAACTGACCGGTGGCGTCTATTTCGGTGAACCGAAGGAAATCATCGATCTCGGCAACGGCCAGAAGCGTGGCATCGACACCCAGGTCTACGACACCTACGAGATCGAACGCATCGCCGGCGTCGCCTTCGAACTGGCGCGCACGCGGCAGAACCGCGTCTGCTCGATGGAAAAGCGCAACGTCATGAAGTCGGGCGTCTTGTGGAACCAGGTGGTGACCGAGACCCACAAGGCGAAATATTCTGACGTGCAGCTCGAGCACATGCTGGCCGATGCCGGCGGCATGCAGCTGGTGCGCCAGCCCAAGCAGTTCGACGTCATCGTCACCGACAACCTGTTCGGCGACATGCTGTCGGACGTCGCCGCCATGCTGACCGGCTCGCTCGGCATGCTGCCGTCGGCCTCGCTCGGTGCCCCGGATGCGGTGACCGGCAAGCGCAAGGCGCTCTACGAGCCGGTGCATGGCTCGGCCCCCGACATTGCCGGCAAGGGCATTGCCAACCCGATCGCGATGATCGCCTCCTTTGCCATGTGCCTGCGTTATTCCTTCAACCTGGTGACGGAAGCCGACAATCTGGAAAAGGCGATCGCCGC
>NZ_JBQENZ010000034.1:0-73459 GCF_052044935.1 Ensifer sp. 22460 | reverse complement strand
GCCTGCTCTCTGTTGTCTCTGAAGAGTTTCCACTTTGTCGGCCGGAAGGCGATGCGGCTGTGGTCGCCGGCGGCGGCGCGTTCGGGCGACAGTTCGATCTCGACATGCGGATGGTTGCGGCCCAGATCGAGTTCGAGATGGCGGGTGCCGGCAACGCGGCGGCTGGCGGTGACGAGGCCGGCAAGACAGCCGCCGCAGCCGTCGATCAGCTCGATGTCGTGCGGGCGGAAGTGCAGGTTGGCAGGCCCGTCCGGCTCGGCCGGGGCCCTGAGCCCGATCGGCCGGTCCTCGAACCAGATCTCGCCGTTCTGGAGCGTGACGGCGAGCGCGTTCGACTGGCCGATGAAGCCGAAGACGAAGGGCGAAACCGGATGGTCGTAGATCTCGTCGGGGGTGCCGACCTGTTCGATCGCGCCCTTGCTCATGACGACGACGCGGTCTGCCAGTTCCAGCGCCTCCTCCTGGTCGTGGGTGACGAAGATCGTCGTGTGGCCGGTGCGGTCATGGATCTCGCGCAGCCACTTGCGCAGTTCTTTTCGCACCTGGGCGTCGAGCGCGCCGAACGGCTCGTCGAGCAGCAGCACGTTCGGCTCGACCGCCATGGCGCGGGCGAGCGCCACGCGCTGGCGCTGGCCGCCGGAGAGCTGGGCCGGATAGCGTTTGTCGAGACCGGAGAGCTGCACCAGGTCGAGCAGGTCGAGGGCGCGCTTGCGGATCTCAGCGGCCGGCGGCCTTCGGCCCGACGGGCGCACCTTGAGGCCGAAGGCGACGTTGTCGAGCACGGTCATGTGGCGGAACAGGGCATAGTGCTGGAAGACGAAGCCGATGTTGCGCTGCTGCACCGTCTTTTGCGAGGCGTCCTCGTCACCGAAGAAGATCGTGCCGCCGGTCGGGCTTTCGAGACCGGCAACGAGACGCAGCAAGGTCGTCTTGCCGGAACCGGAGGGGCCAAGCAGCGCGATCAACTCGCCGGAGCGGATATCGAGTGAGACGTCGTCGAGCGCCGGGAAGCGGCCGAATTCCTTGCGGATGTTGTGAACGCGCACGTCCATAGCGTTTGACCTTTCAGTGCCTGCGGCTGGCGGCGATCTCGGCGCTGTAGCGGATCTCCAGCGCCGTCTTCAAAATCAGGGTGATCAGCGCCAGCAGCGCCAGCAACGCCGCCACCGCGAAGGCGGCGACGAAGTTGTATTCATTATAGAGGATTTCGACCTGCAACGGCATGGTGTTGGTCACGCCGCGGATATGGCCGGAGACGACCGAGACGGCGCCGAACTCGCCCATGGCGCGGGCGTTGCACAAAAGCACGCCGTAAAGCAGCCCCCATTTGATGTTGGGCAGCGTCACGAACCAGAAGGTCTGCCAGCCCGATGCCCCCAAGGACAGCGCCGCCTCCTCGTCGCTGGACCCCTGTTCCTGCATCAGCGGGATCAGCTCGCGGGCGACGAAGGGGAAGGTGACGAAGACGGTGGCGAGCACCAGCCCGGGCACGGCAAACAGGATCTGGATGCCGTGGCTCTGCAGCCAGGGACCGATCAGGCTGTGCGAGCCGAACAGAAGCACGAAGACGAGGCCGGAAATGACCGGCGAGACCGAGAACGGCAGGTCGATCAGCGTCGTCAGGAACGCCTTGCCCTTGAACTCGAACTTGGCGATCGCCCAGGCGGCGGCAACCCCGAAGACGAGGTTGAGCGGCACGGCGATGACGGCGACGATCAGCGTCAGGCGAATGGCCGAGAAGGTCTCGGTGTCGCCAAGCGCGGCAACGAATTCACCCACCCCCTTGCGCAGCGCCTCGGTGAAGACGGCGGCGAGCGGCAACAGCAAAAACAGCGCGACGAAGACAAGGGCGGTGATCGTCAGGGTCAGCCGGGCAAAGCGGCTTTCGGAGGTGGCGGCGGCCAGCGCCGGCAGGGCGCGTTGCGGGCCGGATGCGGGCAGAGGATTGGCGGTCAGATCATGCGACATAGACATATCTCCGCCGGCTCCAGGCCTGGATCGAGTTGATGAGGAGCAGCATGGCGAAGGAGATCGCCAGCATCACCGCGGCAATGGCGGTGGCGGCGGCATAGTTAAACTCTTCGAGTCTGATGACGATCAGAAGCGGCGCGATCTCCGAGACATAAGGCAGGTTGCCGGCGATGAAGATCACCGAGCCGTATTCGCCGACGCCGCGGGCAAAGGCGAGGGCGAAGCCGGTCAAGCCGGCCGGCAACAGCCCCGGCAGCAGCACCCGGCTGATCGTCTGGAAGCGGCTGGCGCCAAGGGTGGCTGCGGCTTCTTCCACCTCCTTGTCGATCTCCTCCATGATCGGCTGCACGGTCCTGACGACAAACGGCAGGCCGACGAAGATCAGCGCGACGACGATGCCGGACGGCGTAAAGGCGATCTTCAGGCCGAGCGGCTCGATGAACTGGCCGATCCAGCCGTTGCCGGCATAAAGCGTCGTCAAGGCAATGCCGGCGACCGCCGTCGGCAGCGCGAACGGCAGGTCGACCATGGCATCGATCACCCGTTTGCCGGGGAACCGATAGCGCACCAGCACCCAGGCGAGGATGACGCCGAAGACGAGGTTGATGACGGCGGCGAGAAACGCCGTGCCGAACGAGATCTTCAAGGCATTGAGCGTGCGCGGATCGAGCGCTAGCTCAAAGAACTTGGCCCAGCCGAGCCCGCTGGCCCGCCACACCAGCCCCGACAGCGGGATCAACACGATCAGCACCAGCCAACTCAGCGTGATCCCGAGCGACAGCCCAAAGCCAGGCAAAACACTCGGCTGGCGAAATCGCCAGGGCGCAGTCTTCGTCGCTTCCGTCAATGACACTACCTTTACAAAGCTCGCGAGACGTATTGAACCGCGCTTCGTGCCAATGGCCCGGCGCGGCAAAGCAAGACGCGCGGCCGGATTGTCCAGCCGCGCGTCTAAGGTCGGTCTTATTGGCCTGGCTTGTAAAGCTGGTCGAAGACGCCGCCATCGCCGAAGAATTTCGGCTGGGCTTCCTTCCAGCCGCCGAAGTCTTCGATGGTGACGAGCTTCAGTTCGCCGAAGCGGGCGACATCGGCCGGATCGGCTACTGCCGGCTTGAACGGCCGGTAGTAATGCTTGGCGGCGATCTTCTGGCCGGCATCGCTGTAGAGGTAGCCGAGATAGGCTTCCGCTACCTTGCGGGTGCCCTTGGCGTCGACGTTGCCGTCAACGAGCGCCACCGGCGGTTCGGCCTTGATCGAGATTGACGGTGTGACGATCTCGAACTTGTCGGGGCCGAGTTCCTCGAGCGACAGATAGGCTTCGTTTTCCCAGGCGAGAAGCACGTCGCCAAGGCCACGCTGCACGAAGGTCGTCGTCGCTCCGCGCGCGCCGGTATCGAGCACCGGAACATGCTTGAAGAGTTCCGCCACATATTCCTGTGCCTTGGCGTCATCTCCGCCATTGGCAGCCCGACCATAGGCCCAGGCAGCCAGGAAGTTCCAGCGCGCGCCGCCCGAAGTCTTCGGGTTCGGCGTGATCACCTGGATGTCCGGCTTCACCAGATCGCCCCAGTCCTTGACGCCCTTGGGGTTGCCCTTGCGCACCAGGAACACGATCGTCGATGTGTAGGGCGCGCTGTTGTTCTCGAACTTCGTCTTCCAGTCCGCCGGGATTTTGCCGGTTTCCTTGGCGATCGCGTCGATATCGGCTTCGAGCGCCAGCGTTACGACATCTGCCTGCAGGCCGTCGATGACCGAGCGGGCCTGCTTGCCGGAGCCGCCGTGCGACGTCTGGATCGCCACGGTTTCGCCAGTGTCGGCCTTCCACTTCTCAGCGAAGGCAGCATTGAAGTCCTTATAGAGTTCACGTGTCGGATCGTAGGACACGTTCAAGATCGTCGTGTCGGCAAACGCGACACTCGCAGCTCCCAGCTGCAGGCCCCCGAGCACAATTGCCAGTCCCACCATTCCGGTAATTCGTCCAAAGACCATTTCGACCTCCATCGGTTACCAGATAAAACTATCAATTTTATCGACTGCTACAACGCAAACAGATGACCCTGAGGGCGGCAAACGGGAAATGTCCTATCGTTCTCGCCGCCTTTTCGGGAACGGTTTGCCTGCAACCGCCCAGTATGGCCGTGCCGGCCCGCCAAGGTCATTAGATGGAGGGCGCGCTGCCGGTGTCCAGTGGACGCGCGTCGATTCTCCTTTCGAGCGTTTGCTGGACCAGCCCGTCGAAGAGCCTTCAGCCCTGCATTTCGTGGCAAATACGGGGATCACAGGCGGGCACAGATTTCTGGGTCCCTAGGGTGCGAAACTAGAGCACGCGGCCGCGGGCGACGATCGGCCACGTGTCCTTGAGCGTGTCGCCTTCGATGATGTGGACCGCATCGACCATGTTCGTCACGACGCAGGCGTGGTTGGGCACGATGCGGAGCTGGTCACCGACCTTGAGGTTGATCGGCCCATCGGTGACGAGGCGGCCGTGTTCCTCCGAGAGCTGGTCGATGCGGATGTCGTCGCGGCCGAGCACGTGACCATAGCCTGTCAGTCCCAGCAGATCCGAGGTCAACACCTTACTGCCGGCATCGATGATCGCGCGGGTTTCGGATGGGACGGAGACGACGGTCGCAACCACCGTCAGCGCGCATTCATCCCAGCTTGCCACACCGCGAGACACCAACGAACGGTCGTTGTAGATATAGGTGCCGGGGCGATATTCGCTGGCAACCGGCGCACCGGCGGCGTGCATCATGCTCGGCGTGCCGCCTGAGGTGATCACCGGCACCGCGATGCCGTCGGCTTCGATCAGCCTCTTTGCTTCGCTCATGAAGGCCTGGACCTTTGCCTCGCCGTTGACGGGGGGATAGGTCATCAGGCCGCCGAACACGAGCCCCTTCGCATCCTCGATCTGGCTGGCAAGTCTCGCCGCCTCAGCCGGCGCACCAACGCCGCAACGATCGGCACCGGTGTTGCATTCGACGAAAACGCGAAGCGGCTTGTCCTTGCCGGCGAAGTATTCCGCAAGCCCGTCGATGACGGTCTCGCTGTCGGCGACGACGGCAAGCGCGACGCGGCCATTGAGCCGCTCCAGCCGCGCCATCTTGGCCTCGCCGAGAATGTTGTAGGTGATCAGCACATCCTTGATCCGGTCGCTGCCCTCGACCATTGTTTCGGCTTCGGTCACCTTTTGGCAGGTGATGCCAACGGCGCCGGCCTCAAGCTGAAGCTCGGCCATCTGCGGCAGCTTGTGCGTCTTGATATGCGGGCGCACGCGAATGCCATGTTCATCGGCATAGGCCTGGAAGCGCTCGATATTGCGCTTGGCAATTTCGAGGTCGACGAGAACGGCCGGCGTTTCGATCGGCAGGGGCATCGCGGTCACTTCCTCTTCTCGCGCGGGACAACGTGTGATGAACGATTCTCACAAGAAGGAAAAGGCGTTGCCAAAGCAATCCCGGTCGTCGCCCGCAGGCACCCTCAGTCTTTCGCCAGCGACCGGCCGGTGTCGGGATCGAAGAGATGAAGGGCATCCGCCTCGATCGTGAAGGCACGCTCTTCGCCCGACAGGACCGAACTGCGCGGTGGCAGGCAGGCGGTGATGCGCTGGTCGCCGATCCGCGCAGTGGTGACGAGTTCGGGGCCGGTCAATTCGACCACCTCGACGCGTGCCTTGAACTGCGGCGCCGGCTCGTCACCAGCGGCAAGTTGCAGCGCTTCCGGGCGAATACCAGCCTTTACGCGCTGGCCGTCGGAGACAACGTTGCGGAGGCGTGCCGGCAGGGCGATCGCCTGGCCGTCGCCGGCGATTTTCAACCGACCTTCCACAACGGTCGCATCCAAGATGTTCATCGGCGGCGAGCCGACGAAGCCGGCGACATAGAGCGTGGCCGGGCGGTCGTAGATCTCTTCCGGCGTGCCGAGTTGCTCGATCCGCCCGTCACGCATCACCGCGATGCGGGTCGCGAGCGTCATCGCCTCGATCTGGTCGTGGGTGACGTAGACGATCGTGGTCTTCAGCATCTGGTGCAGGCGCTTGAGCTCGGTGCGCATCTCCATGCGCAGCTTGGCGTCGAGGTTGGAGAGCGGCTCGTCGAAGAGGAACACCTGCGGATTGCGCACCAGCGCCCGGCCGATGGCGACGCGCTGGCGCTGGCCGCCCGAGAGCTGGCTCGGCTTGCGGTCGAGCAGGTTCTCGATTTGCAACAGCTTTGCCGTCTCCGCCACCGCCTTTTCGCGCTCGGCCGCGGGGACCTTCCGCATTTCAAGACCGAAGCCGATGTTCCTTGCAACGCTCATGTTCGGGTAGAGCGCATAGGACTGGAACACCATGGCGATGTCGCGGTCCTTCGGGTGGGCGCCGAGAATGGAGCGGTCGCCGATGCGGATGTCGCCGCCGCTCGGCTCCGCAAGCCCGGCGATGATGTTGAGCAGGGTCGACTTGCCGCAGCCGGATGAGCCGAGCAGCACCAGGAACTCGCCGCTCTCGAGATCGATGTCGATGCCCTTCAGCGTCTCGACCTCGCCATAGCGCTTATGAATGTTCTGAATGGCGAGAGCGCTCATGCGCCGGTCTCCTGAAGGTAGGACGAAAGTGGGTTGCCGTAGCTGCGCGGCAGGGTGGAAATCGCCTCCGAGGCGATGGCGACGCCGGTGCGAAGACAGGCTCCCAAAGGCATCTCGGCCGCAAGTGCCGCCAGGAACCCGGCATTGAAGACATCGCCGGCGCCGATGGTATCGACGACGGAAACGACGGGTGCTGCGGCTGATGAAAAGCGGCCATCCGCGTCGATGGCGATCGCGCCATGCGGACCGCGCTTGACGACGACGATCGCGCCTTCGGGCATATGTTTCCTGAGCTCGTGCGCTGCCTCGGTCGGGTCGGAGAGGCCCGTCAGCGTGGTCGTTTCGACCTCGTTGAAGAGTGCCAGCCGGCAACGCTTCAGCCAACCGATGGTCGCCGCGCAGTTTGTTTGCGTCCAGCCGTCGAGCGGCCAGCCGGTGTCGAGCGCGACGGTGATGTCGTGGGCATCAGCCCAGTCGAAGAAGCGGTCATAGTCCGATGTCAACGCATCGGTCAGGAAGGCACCGGTCAGCAGCGCGTAACCACCGCGGAGCTTCTCGCCGTCGAGCATGATGCGGACTTCCTCGAAGCTGAGCAGCGGCAGATGCCCACGCGTGGTGAAGAAGGTACGCTCGCCGTCGGGATGGGTAATGCCGACGGAAAGCGTGGTCCCGACATTCTCGACCGGCCAGGACTTGGAGCGCTCGGGAAAAGCCTCCTTCAACCAGGTGCCGAACTGATCGTTGCCGACATTGGCGGCGATCGCATAGTCGACGCCGAGCGAATCCCAGGCGAGCGCGCTGTTGCCGGCGCAGCCGCCGACACGCAGCTCGTCGTGGTCGACGATGATTTCGGTGCCGGCTTTGGGCCAGGGGGCCGCCGGCCCGAGGATGAGATCGACATTGGCATTGCCGACCACGGCAAGAGGACGCATCGTTTATTCGCTCCGGGTGATCTTGGTCGAGCGCACGGGGGTGCCGGCATTCTCGACACGCGACGCCGCAAAGGCGATCATGAAGGACTGGGCGACGGGCAGCATGGCGAAGATCGCCGCCATGCCCGCGGCCGGCGCAAAGGGAATGGTGCTGACGCCTTCGACTGGCGCCTCGCCGGAAGCATCGAAGACGATGACCGGCGAGCCGGCTTCGGCGGCGGAAAGCGCCATGGCTTCTACAAGGCCGGCGGTCGGATCTGCCGCGCGGAAGAGCACAACACCGACGGATGGACCGAGCATTTCCATCGGGCCGTGGCGAAGTTGGCCGCCTTCAAGCGAGAAGCAGGGCAGGCGGGAAAGCTCGGTCAGACCGAGGCCGATCGCTTCGGCGAGGCCTTGCAGCCGGCGGCCCGAAGTTACAACGGATCGGACGCTGTGCAGGGCTTCGAGTGCCGCCGACGTATCGGGCGATTGCGGGTTTTCCAATGCGTGAAGGGCATCGGCCGGATCATCGGCGAGGGCGGCGAGAATGGCGAGGTGCAGGGCGAAGCTGATGGTCAGGCTGCGGGTGGCGGCAAAGGCCTTTTCGGTGCCGCCGACGCCGACCAGAGACGGCGCATTGCTGGCGAGGAAGGAACCGCCTTCAAGCGTCAGTCCGAAGGTGTGCGGCGTTGCGCCATTGGTTTCGCTGAACCAGCGCAGCACCTCGGCGCTTTCGCCGGACTGCGAGGTGATGAGGATCGTCTTGCCTTCGATGACAAGCGGCTGGCCGAGTTGTTCCGAGAGCGGCAGGGCAATGGCGTCGATGCCATGGGCGCGGTAGAGCGGCTCGACGGCGCGACCGACGGCATGCGAGCCGCCCATGCCGAGCAGCAGCAGCTTGCCGGTAGACTTCAGCGAGGCAGCCACACTGGCCGCCATCGCCGTCGCCTGGTGTACGGAGGCGATGGCGTCCGAGGCCTGACGTGCCATTTCGCGATCGATTGCGATGAGCCCGGCCGGGCGTTCCGAATTGGTCATAGCCGTCATCCTTTGACGCCGCCGCTGGTGAGCCCGGAAATGAGGGCACGCTGCATGACGAGACCGATCAACACCGGGGGCAGGGCGGCCAGCACCCCGGCTGTGGCGATCAGCCCGTAATCGGAGACACGGCCGCCGGAGATCGGAAATGGCAACCGTGAGGGTCTTGGCGCGCAGATCCGAGGTGAAGAGCAGCGCGTAGAAGAATTCATCCCAGGCGAGCAGGAAGGCAAAGAGCGCCGACGTCGCCATGACGGGTGCCGCGAGCGGCAGGGTGATGAGCCGGAGGATCTGGTCGAGACGGGCGCCGTCGATCATCGCGGCACTCTCGATTTCCTTCGGGATGGAATCGAAGCCGGATTTCAGCAGCCAGGTGGTGAAGGGCGCCAGAATGGTGAGATAAACAAGCGCCAGGCCGAACACCGAGTTCAGAAGCCCGAGATAGGCAAGCCCCATATAGAGCGGCACGGCAAGCGCTACTGGCGGCAGCATGTAAGTGGCGATCACCGCATAGAGCGACCAGGAAACGTTGGATGTGCGCGATACCGCCCAGGCGGCGGGAATGGCGACCGCGATCGCCGCCAGCGTCGCCATCCCGGCAACCTTCAGGCTGTTGAAGAGCGAGGCAGTAAAGGCAGCGCCGGTGCTGTTTTCGATCGTGGACAACAGCAGGCGGTAGCGCGACAGATCGATCTCGTTCGGCCACCAGTTGAGCGGCTTTGTCGAGAGGTCGGCGGCCGACGAAATGCTCATGACGAAGAGCCAGAGAATGGGGGCCAGGATGATGGCTGCCAGCAGCAGAGCCGCAGCATAGACGAAGGCGGTGAAAACCGGGTTCTGGCGTTCCATCAGGATGCTCCTGCGGCTTTGCGCACCATTGCTGCATAGGCGACGGCGAGTACGGTTACGAGCAGCGTGACGATCAGCGCCAGCGAGGCGCCCGATCCGGCACGCTGGAAGGAGAACGCTTCCTGGTAGACGAGGATCGATAGCGTGCGCGTGCTGTTGGCCGGGCCGCCGCGGGTCATGACCCAGATCAGGTCGAACACCTTGAAGGCCTCGATCGTGCGCAGCACCAGGGCCACCAGCAGGGGACCCGCCAGATACGGCATGATGACATAGCGAAAGCGATTGAGCGGACCCGCGCCATCGACGAGCGAGGCGGCGGTGATGTCGCGCGGCACGGCCTGGAGTGCCGCGAGCGCGATCAGCGCAACCAGCGGAAAGTTCTTCCAGCAGTCGGCGATGATCAACGCCGTCAGCGCCGAGCCGGGTTCGCCGAGCCAGGAGCGGTAGCTGTCGATCAGGCCGATTTGCGTCAGGACGGCGTTGAGCGCGCCATATTCGGGATTGTAGATCAGCCGCCAGAGCGTGGCGTTGACCACCGTCGGCAGAGCCCAGGGCAGGATCATCAAGGCTCTGAGAGCCGTGCGCCCGCGAAATTGTTGATTGAGCAGCAGGGCTGCGAGCACCCCGAGCACCATTTCAGCGGTGACCGAGACGACGGCGAACCAGGTCGTCGTCACGAAGGCGCGCAGGAAGTTCGAGCCGCCGAGCATCTTGGCATAGTTGGCGAGGCCGACGAACGTGCCTTCCGTGCCGACGAGCCTGGCGTCGGTGAAGGAAAGCCTGACCGTATCGATCAACGGCCAGCCGATCACGGCGATCATGACCACCAGCAGCGGCAGCATGAGCAGCCATGCGCGCGTTGTTATCCAGGTGCCGGACATAGGATGGAAACCTTCTCGGGCCTAGGGAGCCCCGTCATGCTATCGCATATTGCCCCGGACCGTCATCGACCCAAGCGAATGATGCGCCAAATCAAAGTGTTAAAGCGCCTGGATGCCAGCGCCACCGCATATTCCCGCGGTCCCCGGGCGGTTGTCCGCCCGGGGTTTGGGAGGGCGGCTCAGAGGCCGCTGTTTTCGGCCGCCGTCTTCAAGGCGTCCTCAGGCGAAGCCTGGCCGAGCAGTGCTTCCTGGATCGCCTGCTGAAGGGCAGTCGAAAGTTCCTGGTACTTGGGGGTCGTTGGACGCGGATACATGGCCGCGAGGCCGAGCTTGGCAGCGCCGATCAACTCTTCCTGGCCCTTGGTGACGCTGGCATCTTCGTAGGAAGAAGCCCAGATCGGCAGGCTGAGCTTGGCGTAAGCATTCTGCGTCTGCTGCGACGTCATGTAGACGATGTACTTCCAGGCCTCGTCCGGGTTCTTGCTGGTCGAAGTGATGCCAAGACCCATGGAGCCGTTGACGGCGGAGACTTCGCTCTTGCCCGCAACGCCCGGCGCTGGCACGACGCCGACCTTGCCGGCAACCTTGCTTTCCTTCGGATCGTTGGCGAGGTTGTACATATAGGTCCAGTTGAGAGCGAATGCGGCTTCGCCGTTCTGGAACACCTTGCGGACGTCCTCCTCCAGAAACTCCTTGGAGTTCGGATTGGTGAGGCCAGAAGAGTAGCTCGTCACCATGTAGTTGAGCGCGTCGAGGCCGCCACCTGACGCGAAGGCCGGCTTGCCGCCGTCGATGAACTTGCCGCCATAGGCGCTGACAAGGGTGGTGTAGTCGCAGATCGCGGCTTCGGCCTGCGACCAGCTCCAGGCGATCGGGGTTGCGAGCAGGCCCTTGTCCTTGATCACCTTGGCCTGTTCGGCAAGCTCGTCCCAGGTCTTCGGCGGCGCCTTGATGCCGGCCTTCTCCAGGATTTCCTTGTTGTAGAACAGGTATTTGGTGTCGAGGATCCAGGGCATGCCATAGCGCTTGCCGTCATATTCCACGGTCGTCCAGGCGCCGGGCAAAACGCCGGACTTCATCTCGTCCGTGATCCGGTCGCTGACGTCGACCAGGACCTTGTTGCTTGCATATTCGGCCGGCCAGATCACGTCGAAGAGCACGACGTCGTAGCCGCCGCCGGAACCCTGCGCCAGCACGGTCTTGTCGTGCAGGCCCTCATAGGGCACGAATTCGAGATTGACCTTCACGTCCGGGTTGGCCTTGGTGAAGGCCTCAGTCATGGCGCGCACATCCGCCTCGCTATAGGCCGCCTGGGCCATGAAGAGGGCGTTGAGCGTCGTTTCCGCATGCGCGTGGCCGACGAAGGAGACGCCAGCGAGGGTCGCGCAAAGCAAGGTGGTTCTTATCGATTTCAACATGATTTCCTCCAGTAACTTGAGCGTTTCAGCCTTCTTCGGCGCGCCTCTACGGTACGCTGTATGCGAGAAGTCCGTCCGTTTCCGAGCGGCCGTCGACATATCCATCGGAGCGCCTGCAGCGGTGCTTGCCGCCGCTTTCGTTCCCCCGGAGCTCTTTTGGGCTCCTATTAAGTCAATTGTCTTGACTTATTTTTTGTTCAATATTCTAACAGTGTCAAGAGGGGTTTTTTGGATGAACGATATGCGCCTGATCCGGGCGAAGAGCGGCACCAACCAAGAGGGGACGAGCGCACACAACCGGCGCGTCATGATCGACGCTCTGCGGTTGAACGGCCAATTGTCCCGGGCGGACCTTGCCCGCGCGACGGCGCTCACGAAGCAGACGGTCTCCAACATCATCGAGGACCTGGAGCGGGACGGGCTGGTCGAATCGCTTGAGGCGGTGCGCAACGGCCGCGGGCAACCTTCGACGCCCTATCGCCTGGTGCCGGAGGGTGCTTTCGCGATCGGCCTGCAGATCGACCGGCATGTGACGCGGACCATCGCTGTCGATCTCGTCGGCCGGGTGCTCGCCCGTGGCGAGGCCAACCTGCCTGCCGGTGGGCCGGCGACAGGCGTGCGGACGATCCTCGAACTAATCGAGAAGACCCGCCGTGATCTCACGGAGATCGCGCCGCAATCGGAAGATCGCCTCGTCGGCCTTGGGGCGGCGATGCCCGGCCCCTTCGGTATCGAAGCCGACGACGACGATACCTGGATGATGGCGGCGTGGCAGAATTTTCCGTTGCTCGAGACGCTTGCGACCGGCACGGGGCTCGATGTCGGCCTGCAGAACGACGCGGCCGCGGCCGCTACTGCCGAACGCATGGTTGGCGCTGCGCACGGCGTAGACCATGCCATCTGCATCTATCTCGGCTATGGCCTTGGCGCCGGGCTGATCCTCAACGGCGAGCTCTACCGCGGCGCCAATGGCAATGCCGGCGAGATCGGCATGATCCTCAGCCTGCCGCATGGCGCATCGCTGGATGAGCGCACGCCGCTCGAACATCGCGCCTCGATCGCCTCGCTCTGCAGGCTGCTCGACCTCGATCCCGCCGATCCTGATCTTTACGCCCATATCGATGCGATTGCCGCCGGCCCGGACGAGCGGGTGCGGCGTTGGCTCGATGCGGCGGTCTTTGAACTGCGCGCCGCCGTTCAGGCGCTCGAAACGATCTTCGACCCGCAGACGGTGATCCTGTGCGGTGGGCTTCCGCCGGGGCTCGCGCGCCTGTTGGTCGAGGCGATGATGCCGCTGCTCCCCTCGATCGCCGATCGGCGCGACCGCAGTCTCCCGCGATTGCAGATCGGTTTCACCGACCCCTGGGCAGTGGCGATCGGTGCGGCCGCAGAGCCGATCAGCCGCACGTTCGATCCGCGCTTCTCCGCGATCTTGAAAACACGAGAGCACGCCGCGGTGTAATGGCGCGACCGTCAGGTTCTGGGCTCGTCCAGACGGGCAAGTTCAGCATATCGGGCGGCCAGAAAATCGAGCAGGGCGCGCACCGAAGGAAGCAGACCCCGGCGTGAGGGAAAGACCGCGTGAATGATGCCGGCCCTCGGCGCCCAATCGGGCAGCACATCGACGAGCGTGCCATCCTTCAGGTCTTGCTGTATCACCATCTCCGGCAGTTGGCAGATGCCGACACCGCGCAGGGCGGCAAGCCTCTGCCGTGGGTGCTTGGCTTTATCGGTCAGCGCTGGTCGAGTTCCAGGATGGTCTGGAACAGAACCTCTGCGCCACGGGCGCACTCTTCGGGCGCGGTGTATTCCGCTTCGTTGTGCGACAGCCCGTTCTTGGAAGGCACAAAGATCATTGCGGTCGGCATGATCGTCGCGATATGCGCCGCGTCATGCCCGGCACCGGAAACGACGTCCGTGGCCGAATAGCCGAGCGCTTCCGCGCTGTTGCGGACGGCATCCACGATCGATGGATCGAAGACGACCGGCGCTTTCGACCAGATGCGCGTCAGTTCGGCGCTTGCCCCGACGCTCCGGACGGTATCCTCCAGCGCCGCCTGCATCCGATCAAGCCCGGCCTCGGACGGGTGACGCATGTCGATCTGAAGCCGGACGGTGCCGGGCACGACATTGCGCGAATTGGGACCGACATCGACGAAGCCGACGGTTCCGACACCGGGCGGATTTTCGCGGGCGATGTTGCTGACGGCGAGCACGATTTCGGCCGCGGCGACAAGCGCATCGTCGCGCTGCGCCATCGGCGTGCTGCCGGCATGGGCCTCGGTGCCGGTGACAGTGATATCGAACCAGCGCAGCCCCTGGATGCCGGTGACGACGCCGATCTCGGTTGCGGACGCTTCCAGCAGCGGTCCCTGCTCGATATGGAGCTCGACATAGGCCGCGAAGGCGGCCGGCTCGACCCGTGCTTCACCGCGATAGCCGATGGCGTCGAGCGCCGCCCCGACCGTGACGCCGTCTCGGTCGGGGCGCGCGTGCGCCGCATCAAGCGAAAGCGCGCCGGCAAAGACGCCCGACCCCATCATCGCTGGAGAAAAACGCGACCCTTCCTCGTTCGTCCAGTTGACGACCGTCAGCGGATGGCGGAGCCGGGTGGTGGTTTCCTTGAGCGTGCGCAGCACCTCGACACCGGCAAGCACGCCGAGAATGCCATCGAAACGGCCACCCTGCGGCTGGGTGTCGAGATGGCTGCCGACCGCGATCGCCGGCAGAGACATGTCTTCGCCGGGATAGGTCGCGAAAATATTGCCAATGCCGTCGATCTCAACCGTGCAGCCGAGCGCCCGGCACGCGGCGACGAACCAATCGCGGACCTCACGGTCCTCCTCAGTCAGCGTCAGGCGGGTGACCCCGCCCTTGTCTGTGCCACCGAAGCGGGCGGTCGCGACAAGGTCGTTCCACAGCCGGTCGCCGTTTGTAACCGGCGTGTTGATGCGCTTGGGCTCAGTGCGCAAGGCTTCGGCGCTCATTTCGGCTGCTCCGGTGCGTCCTTGTTCAGCTTGTAGCGGAAGTCGCAATGGGTAGCGCCCTGCATCACCGTCTGGGTGCGTTCAAGCGTGATGCGCGGATCGTATCCGGTGCAGAAAACGCCGTCGCGGTTGCAGGAAAGGAGGTGCCCGATATGGCTGAGCCCCATCTCGCGATAGGTCTCGGCGTAGCGACAGCGCTTCACATTGTAGTGGAATTCCTCATCCGTCGCCTTCGTTACCTCGATGACAAGCGCGTCGTCCTGGGTCCAGAGATCCTGCAGTTCCTGGAAGGTGCGCAGGTTGGTGCCGCCAGGCGTCTTTGCCGCAAAGGTCCTGCCGGCTTCGATCGCGGCCTTGGTGATCGCCTTGTCGAGAATTGCTTGCGCGCGCTCCTCGCCGATCTCCTCGCGCATCGCCTCATAGATCGGCGCGATGATGCCGGCCTCAATGCGGCGGCGCGCGAGAATGCCGATCTCGCCATCCATTGCCGCCCGCGACGTGGTTTCGGTGTTTTCTTTGTCCGTCTTTTCCATGGAATGCCTCCCTGTCTGCCACAGGGCAGAACAACAGCGGCAGGATACTACGTAGGCAATGCCTCTGTGTTGCAAATCTGTGCCGGAGGGATTTCGCGTCGTGCAAAAATTTTGCGCTATTCCGCGATTTTGCAGGAATCAATCTTAGCCCGACCGACACGACGCGAACTGCAGTCGCGTGGGGGGCACGGATTCGGCTGTGCGCAATCAGCGCCCGCTGCTCGAAACGAACCAGCGGTAATAGGGATTGTCCGGCTCCACGCGCATCAGCAGTTCCATGTCACGGACCCATTCGTCGCGATAGCCGGCATAGGCGTTGAGCGAAGCCTGATAGAACAGCATTAGCCGGTTGTGGGCGTCCGCTACGGATTTCTCGAGCGCCGCGTCCGCTCCGACAAGCGGTGCCTTGCTGCGCAGGCCGACGAGGGCTGGGAGCGTGCGCTGCAACTCGTCGGGACGAACCCAGCTTGCATATTCGATCCGCTGCTGGCCGTCGGTGACAGGCTGCGCCGGTCCGGCATAACGATCAAGCCCGGCGCGGTCGGTCATCCAGGTCGCGAGCAGGTCGGCTGCGCCACCTATGCCGACTTCACTGAACGCCGCGGCGACGGACGGGTCGGCCATGTGCTTGGCAATGTGCGCGACGTCGAGCGCCTGTGGTTCGACGGAGCCGACGAGCAGCATCTCGTGCAGCTCGGTCGACCAGAGCGAGGCATGCGGGAAACTGTCGAGGAAACTGCGCACGAGCGCGCGGGTGTCCTCGTCGTTCTGGGTGGAGATCGGCAGCCATTGCGCAACAAGACCGTTTGGAGCGAGGCGTTGGCGGGCCAGCCGGTAGAAATCGGACGAATAGAGATTGACGACGCCAGCGGCCGATGGTGGTGGTGGTTCCAGCGTGATGAGATCGTAGCGCTCCGCGCTGCGCATCAGCTCGCGGCGACCGTCTGCAACGCGCACTTCGAGGCGGCTATCCCCTGCCGCGTTGAAATTGCCGGCAAACAATCGAGGCGCGGGCGACCGACGGCAGCAGTTGGGCAGCGACGCGCCGGTCGAGCCCGGGATAGGCGAGCAATGAGCCGGCGGTAATGCCGGTGCCAAGCCCGATGACGAGCGCCGATTTCGGCTCGCCCTTGTGGATCATGAGCGGCAAGAGCGCCTGTAGCCGCATGTAGCGCAGCGACGGCATGGCGTCGCCGGTGTTGGAGACGCCCTGGATATAGAGGCGGCGGAAGCGCCGGTCCGGCTGGCCCTGTTCGATGACGGCGACCGTCGCACCGAGGCCCTCCTCATAGGAGACGATCGTGCCATTGCCGCGTGAGAGATTGAGCAAGGTGGCGAGCCGGTCCGATGGCACCATCACGGCGATCAGCACGGTGACGACGGCGAGCGCTGGCGCCGCAGGCCGCAAACAAATCGCTCTCGGAATGCAGGCAAAGTTTCGAATTTACCGATGCAATCTCCGCGCGAACGCGCCCTCAGGTAAGTACGTAACAGTTACGAAGGCAGGCAGGACGCGTAACGCGCCGCCTCACACGGCTTCAGCGGTTCTGCCGCAAGGCGCTGTCGAACACCGGGTTGAGCTTGGGCAATTCATCAAGCGCTTCGTCGCCGTCGTCGGAGAATTCGTCCAGCCAGCGTCGCCGCGCCGACTTCAATCCACTTCGCAGCCGGGAGAAATCTGGCCGCTCGTGATGGGATTGCGGAGTGCCGTAGCGGCTCTTTCGGTGCCGAGCGAAAGCGACCCTCGTCTCCGGGTCGGCAAATCGCTCAAACCATTTCGCAAGCGGTACATTGCCGGTCTTGCGAGACCAGCGATCGAGTGCCACGTCCAGCCGCGCTCTGTCGTGGTCGCGGCAGGCGTCGAGAACATGGCGGAAGGCCGTCTCCTCCGACTGCGCCTTGCGCGTCATGGCCGCATCGATCCAGGTTTCCAGCCGTCCGAACAGATTGGCGGCGAACTGGATGACAATGGCGACGGCGAGGACAGTGGCCGTCGCAATGCTCCACCAGAGCCAATCTAAGGGTTCTTTTGTCTGCGGAGGAGCGGGTGGCGCGATGGCAACCTTCGTTGCCGGCCCGGCACCGACGACCACTTCCGCGCCATCGGCCTCTGCGGTTTCGGTCTTTCCGGTCTGAGGATTGAACCACTCCAATGTGATTGCCGCCAGAGAGAAGGTGCCCGGCTCGGCAAAGACGTAGGTTGCGGTGTCCTTGCGCAGTCCCGCGGCGATCTCGCCCCGCGGCGTGCGCTCCTCGGAGAGTACCGGATCGTGCTGATAAACCTGCACGCCTTCCGGAGCCTTCAAGCTGGGCTCGGGGATCATCATGGATGCGAGGCCGGCCGCGCGGGTGGTGACCGTGCGCACCAGCGCGTCGCCCGCAAGCAGGCCGGCCGGGTCGCGGTTGAATGTCTGCGTGATGATGATTTCGCCAGCGGTGACGCCGGGCGTGCCGCCGGCACTTCCTGGTACCGCTTCCACGGTAAATTTGAGCCGCGGCACGGTTACCTTACCCTGTGTCACTTGTCCCGGCACGGCGGCATAGCCAAAGGGGATCACGATCGTCGGCAGGGCGTAATTACCTGCCGCCTGTGGTGTGATCACATAGGTTTTGCGGATTCCGGAAAAGGCCTCGCCATCGACAGTCTCGTTGAGGTTCAAGCCGCGGTCGTCGGGCATGGTGACCTCCGCACCCCTAAGATCGAACAGCGGAAACTGCGGCGGCGTCAGGAAGTAGTTCGGCACGAAGACGTCGATGTCGATCTCTATCTGTTGCCCGGCATAGATCGTGCCCTTTGTCGCGAGCGTGGCGCGCGCGAAGGGGTTGGCGGCGAGCGCATCGCCCGCAAGCCAAAGCGACAGGCCGACGAGCCAGACCAGCAGCCGAGGCATTCGGGACAAGGCGCTCACGGCGTCGCCTCCTTTGCCTCGATCGCGAATTTTCGCGCGAGCAGCTCGGCGGGCGAGACCTGGATGTTGCGCATCCACATGTCCGCCGTCTGTGGTCCACCCTGGATCGTCGCCTCCGTGCCTTTCTTGCCCTTGTCGTCGAACTGCACCTGGTCGGGGTCCATGCCCGCCTGTTCCTGCTGTGCGTCCTGTTCCTGCTTGTCCTTGTCGGCCTTGAATTTTTCGGCAGCCGCCAGGTTCCTTTTCGCGTCCGGCCAGTCGGGGCGGCGTTTCAATGCCTGCTTATAGACGGTAATCGCCTCTTCCGCCTTGTCGAGGTGCATCAGGGCGTTGCCCTGGTTGTAGTAGCTCTCGGCCGTATCGGTTTCGGCAAAGGCGTCGATCGCATCCTGGAAACGGCCGGCACGGTAGAGCGCCGCTCCGCGCCAGGTGGGATCGGCGAATTTTTCGGCCGCACCCTGGAAGTCGCCCTGCTCGAAGACGCGACGGCCCTGCTGGTCCGGCGTCAGCCAGAGATCGAGGAAGCGGTTATCGGCCGCCTCCGCCCGCTCGTTGCTCATGAGCAGGCTGATGGCGAGCAGATAGACGGCCCAGCGCACGGTCCAGCCGCGCCGGAACCAGAACAGCCCGAAGACGGCGATCGGGATCGTCAGCCACCAGCCGGCATCGTGCCAGCGGGTCAGCCCCTCGGCGGTCTTTGCGGCAAAATTGGTCTGGATGCGCCTGACGATCCAGCGCACATCCGCATCATCCGATGTGATGGTCGCGACCTCGGCAGTAGATGCGGACTGCAACGCCTTGAGGCTGTCGACATCCAGCTTGGAGCGAACATGACCGCCCGTCGCGTCGGTCAAGAACCCGCCGTCGGCTGTCTTCACCGGGCCGCCTTCTACCGTGCCGATGCCAAGTACCATCACCGCGTTGCGGCCCTGATTCTGGCTGAACGCCTGAAAGGCGGAGCGCTCGACCCCGTCGGTCATGAAGAGGATCGTGCCAGGCGCGGTTTCATTGGCCAGGGCTTTCTCGACCTCCTGCAGGGCCTTTGCCGTATCCTTGCCTTCTACCGGCATGATCTGAGGCGAGAGTGCCGCGAGATAGGTCTTGACCAGTGCCGCATCGTCGCTCAGCGGCAGCACCATATGGGCGGAGCCGGCATAGGCAAAGAGCGCCGTACGCGAACCTTTTCTGAGGCTGAGTATATCCTGGACCTTGAGCTTGGCGCGTTCGAGCCGCGTCGGCGAGATGTCCGTCGCGTTCATGGTCGGGTTGAGGTCGATGGCGATCGCCAGCGGCGCGGTGTCCTCGACGAAGGGCGGGCGCTCGCGCTGCCAGGTCGGACCGGCGGCAGCGATGGCGGCAACGGCGATCAGCGCTGCGGTGATGTGCACGGGCTGGAGGCGCCGCTTGCCACACTTCTCGATCAACAGGTGATCGAGAAGATGCGGCGCGATCATGCCTTGCCATTGCGAGCGGACATCGCCGCGCCGGCTGACGAGGTAGATGAGCAGGGGGACGGCGAGCAGTGCCAGCAGCCAAAGCGGTCTCAGGAAGTGGAAGTCCGAGATCATGGCGCCGTCTCCTGCCGCCGGCGGCGCTCGGCAAGCGAAGAGAGGAACCACATGATGGCGTGGTAGGCGAGGACGATAAGCAGTGCTGCGCCAAGCGGGTAGTGGAACAGTTCGATGCGCGGCCGCCAGGAGAGTGTCTTCTGGTTCGCCGGTGTCAGTTGATCGAGCAGTTCATAGATGTTCTGCAGGCCCGCCTGGTCCTGGCCGAAGAAGTAGCGGCCCTTCGTCGTCTCGGCGATACCCTGAAGGGTTACCGTATCGAGCTTCTGCTCGCCTTGCGCACTGGGGTCACCAATCCCCACGGTGTGGATCACCACGTTCCGGTCGGCGGCGATGCTGGCGGCCTTGTCGGGCGGCATCTTGCTGGCGGTATCGTTGCCGTCGGTCAAAAGGATCATCACCTTGTCGGGCGCGGTGCTGGCGTCGAACATCTTGATCGCGAGCCCGATCGCGTCGCCAACCGCTGTGCGCGGGCCCGCCATGCCGGGCAGGCTGTCGGCCAGCATCAACTTGACCGTCTTGTGGTCGAGCGTGAACGGTACCAGCGGATAGGGCGCGTCACCGAAGGCGATCAGGCCGAGCCGGTCGTCCGGCCGCCGGTCGATGAAGTCGGCGACAACCTTGTGCACCGCCTCGACACGGGTCTGAAGGTTGCCGGAGGGATCGCGAAAATCCCGCGTGTCCATCGACTGCGAAAGATCGATCGCCAGCATCAGATCGCGCTGCGGCTCGGTCTTTTCGATCGGCGGCTCGACATATTGGGGTCGCGCCAGTGCCATAACGATCAGTGCCCAGCAGATGGGCGCAATCACCTTCTGTCCGAGATTGGTCCTTGGGACGACGGAGCCCTCGGTCGGCCCGAGATTGGCGGTGGCCGTAATGTCCTTGAAGAACGGTATTCTGACGGCGGCCGATTGCTCGCGGTAGGGCGGAAGCAGCCACCAGACGACGAAGGGCAGAGGCAGAAAGATCAGCGCCCAGGCGTGGTCAAGCACGTACATGGTGCGCCTCGATCCAGTGACGTGCCGCGGCGGCATAGGCCCGCGCTTCGGGTTCCGGGACGGCGCAAAGCGCCGCGCTGCCACGATATTCGGCTTCCTCGAAGAAACGCGCCGAGGCGATCGGGAACACCGGGCCGCCGGAATGGGCATCGAGGAAGCCGGTCCATCCCGTGCCATGGAGCCCGGCTATCGTTTCGCGCGGCCAGAGCACCAAGGCGGTGCGCTTCAAGAGGACGGGTAAAGCGACGAGCGCCTCGCCGCGGGTACCGGACGCGGCGAGGCGTCCCTCGATTTTCTTGAGGTCGGCGAGCGCTTCGCGACGGTAACGATTGGCCTCCCAGCGCTGGTACCAGCGCCAGCATGCGAAGGCGATCAGCAGGAGTATGACGCAGCCGAGCGCCGTCCAGGCCCAGGTCTGCGGCATCATCGAGACGGGCTGAGGCATGGCAATGTCCGCGAGCTGCCGAAGGGTTGCCTCGAAAAACGGGTCTTTCGCAGGGGCGGCCGTCGCCATCGCTATCGCCTCCGTTGCCGGCTGGCGAGCTGGCCGAGCATGGTGCGCAATTGCGGCGCGACCTCTTCGGCGGCCGAAATCGGCAGCATCGGCAGGCCGAGTTCTTCCTGCCAGGCGCGCAGTGCCCGTCCGCGTTTTCTGGCGAAGCTGTCGATCGCCTCGCGCACATTGCCATGGCCGAGTTGCACTTCGGCCTGAAGCAGGCCGCCGCTGAAGACGATATCGCCCTTGCGCGGCAGCTCGAGCAGGAAGGGATCGTAGATGAGAACGGATATCACATCGTTGTGGGCCGAGAGCTTCAACAGCATGTCGCGGGTTTCGAGGCTGTAGCCGTCGAAATCGCTGATGACGATGACCAGGTGATCGTGCCGGGCAATGTTGGCGACGGTGGTGAGAACGACGTCGAGCTGCTCTGCGCCATGCGGCGCCCGCGAACCCGCCTGCAGTGCAGTATTGTGGCACACGATGCTGTCGGCAAGGCGGATCACCGCTTCGCGGCTCCGGTAAGGGCGCACCTCGGTAACCTCCTCGTCGCCGAAGACGAAGCCGCCGACACGATCGCCGAGCGCCAGCACGCGCCAGGCTGCGAGCGCCGCGACCTCGGCCGCGGCGACCGACTTCATGGCCCGGCGGCTGCCGAAGAACATATTGATGCGCTGGTCGACGAGGATCAGGGCCGGCCGGTCCTTCTCTTCGTCATAGATACGGACGACCGGCTTGCCGGTGCGTGCCGTCACTCGCCAGTCGATCGCGCGGATGTCGTCGCCCGGGAGATAGTTGCGTAGCTCCTCGAAGGAGAGGCCGCGGCCGCGCATGCGTGATTCATGGCGGCCGGCGAGCAGGCGCTGCACCGGCGCCTTGCGCAGGAAGGTCAGGTCTCGGGCCATGGCCTCGAGGCCGACGAGCGTGTCGACCGACGTGTAGACGCCGGTCGTATCGACCTGGCGGGGTTTTACGATGCCGCGGGAGCGGGCGAGAGCCGGCAGGGATATGGCCATCGGCAAACCTCCATCCTCAGGCGACCGCGACGAGTTCGACGATACGGTCGATCACCTGGTTGGCGGTGGTGCCGCCGGCATGTGCTTCGTAGGAAAGCACCAGCCGATGGCGAAAGACGTCGTGCACGGTGGCCTGCACATCGTCGGGGGTCACGAAGTCGCGGCCGTTCAGCCAGGCGTGGGCCCGTGAAACCTTGTCGAGACCGATGACACCGCGCGGGCTGACGCCGACCTGCAGCCATTTGGCGAGATCCTTGTCGACCTTGTCGGGATAGCGGGTCGCCATGACGAGCGCGACGATGTAGTTCTCGATTGCTTCTGAAACCGTGATCGCCGAAATCTCCTGGCGCGCGGTAAACACTGAATTCTGGGCGAGTTTTTCCGTGGCGTGATTGTTGGGTTTCGCGTGAATTTCCTCGGAACGCACGAGCCGCATGATGTCGGCTTCCGAGGTGGCGTCGGGGTAATCCACCTGGATGTGCATGAGGAAGCGGTCAAGCTGTGCCTCGGGCAAGGGATAGGTACCTTCCTGCTCGATCGGATTCTGGGTCGCCATCACCAGGAACAGATCCGGAAGCGTGTGGCTCTTGCCACCGATGGTGACCTGGCGTTCCTCCATCGCTTCGAGCAGGGCCGACTGCACCTTCGCCGGCGCACGGTTCACCTCGTCCGCGAGGATGAGGTTGGCGAAGATAGGGCCTTCCTGAAAACGAAACTCGCCTTTGCCGCCGTCGGAAAAATAGATCTCCGACCCGGTGATGTCGGCGGGCAGGAGGTCGGGCGTGAACTGGATGCGCGACAGCTCCGCGTCGAGGTTCTTTGCCATGCTCTTGATGGCCCGGGTCTTGGCGAGCCCCGGCAGGCCTTCGACGAGCAAGTGGCCGTTGCTGAGCAAGCCCAGCAGCAACCGCTCGATCATGCCCTCCTGGCCGATGATCGCTTCGCCGATGCGCTTGCCGAGTTGCTCGATATCGTCGCGTGCACCCATGAATTCCTGCTCCCTCTGCCTCTCCGGCAGCATCAGTCATCATGAAATTTCGGCAGAGCTTATTGTTAAATCAGGCCAATTGGAAAGAACGTAACAGTAACGAAGACCCCCGCAAGCACCACATTTGGCCGATTTTCATCGTCACCACGAGGTTTTGTTTGCCATCGTAACGGTTACGTACTTTGGGCGGGCGAAAAATGGCGTTAGCTTGGACCGGTTTGGTGGCCGACCCACCCTCGGGAGATGGAAGCCGCATGCACGTGTCGCCGAAGATACCGCTTCTCAACGAAACGCCGGCAGCAATCAGCGCGCGCGAGCCGATCTGGATCGAAGGCGGCACCTTCGTCATGGGCTCGGACAAGCACTATCCGGAGGAAGCGCCGGCGCATCCGGTCAAAGTGGACGGCTTCTGGATCGACGTGGCGCCGGTGACCAACCGGCAGTTCGCCGCATTCGTCGAGGCAACCGGCTACGTCACCGAGGCGGAGAAGACGCCGGACCCCAAGGACTATCCCGGCGCCCTGCCGGAGATGATGCGTGCCGGCTCGGTGATCTTCGATCCGCCGAAGCGGGTTACCAGCAACAGCCCGTCGCAATGGTGGAACTTCAAGTTCGGTGCCGATTGGCGGCGGCCCTATGGGCGGCAGAGCAATATCCGCGGCAAGTTCGATCATCCGGTCGTCCAGGTCTCCTATCTGGATGCCAGGGCCTATGCGGAATGGGCGGGCAAGGACTTGCCGACGGAGGCAGAATGGGAGTTCGCGGCAAAGGGCGGGCTTGAGGGCGCGGAATTTGCCTGGGGTGACGAGCTGGTGCCGGAGGGACGTTTCATGGCGAACACCTGGCACGGCATGTTCCCGACAGAAAATCTCAGACCCGACGGCTTCGAACGGACCTCTCCGGTCGCAAGTTTCCCACCGAACGGCTACGGCCTCTACGATATGATCGGCAATGTCTGGGAATGGACGCGCGACTTCTGGTCGACCAACCATCCGGCGCCGGCGCAAAAGAGCTGCTGTATCCCTTCCAATCCGCGGGGCGGCGACAGGGAAGCAAGCTTCGATCCGAGACAACCGACGATCCACATCGCCCGCCGGGTGGTGAAAGGTGGCTCGCATCTCTGCGCGCCCAACTATTGCCGCCGCTACCGGCCGGCGGCGCGCCATGCGCATGAGGAAAACGCGGCGACCACCCATATCGGGTTCCGCTGTATTCGGCGGCCCTGACCTTGCCCGGGGTTACAATTCGTTCCCGCAAGGAGGATGCGTGATGACTGCAATTGCGATGCGATCCAATTCCTCGCCGAGCCGGCGCCGTTCGCGGCTCGTCGGACTCCTGCTCCTGCTTTCCACGGCGTTCGCCGTTCCGGCCGCCGTCGTCGCGGCCGATGCGCCGGCCGACAATCTTCCGTCCTGGAATGATGGCGAGGCAAAGACGGCCATCGTCGATTTCGTCACGCGCGTGACCAGCGAGAACGGGGCGGACTTCGTGGCGCCGGAGGAACGGATCGCCGTCTTCGACAATGACGGCACGCTCTGGTCTGAGCAGCCGAACTATTTTCAGGGCATGTTCGCTATGGATCGCGTCAAGGCGATGGCGCCGGAACACCCGGAGTGGAAGGACAAGGAGCCATTCGCATCGCTGCTCAAGGGCGATATGACGGGTGTCGCCGCCGCCGGCGAGAAGGGCATCGTTGAACTCGTGATGGCGACCCATGCCGGCATGACGACGAATGCGTTTACCAAGACGGTCAAGGACTGGTTTGCGACCGCCAAACATCCGCGCTTCAACCGTCCCTACAACGAGGTCACCTACCTGCCGATGCGTGAACTGCTCGATTATCTCCGGGCAAACGGCTTCAAGACCTACATCGTCTCCGGCGGCGGCATCGAATTCATGCGGCCGATGACCGAACAGATGTACGGTATCCCGCCTGAACAGGTCGTCGGCAGCAGCATCACGACGAAATATGACCTCGACGGCGATACGCCGGTGCTGACGCGTGAGCCCAAGATCGACTTCATCGACGACGGCCCGGGCAAACCCGTCGGCATCAATACGTTCATCGGCCGGCGGCCGATCTTTGCGGCCGGCAACTCCGACGGCGACTATGAGATGCTGCGCTGGGTAACAGCGGGCTCCGGTCCACGCTTCGGCCTGATCGTGCACCATACGGACGGCGAGCGCGAATGGGCCTATGACCGGCAATCGCCCGTCGGCAAGCTGGACAAGGCGCTGACCGAAGCCGAACAGAGAAACTGGCTGCTGGTCGACATGAAAGAGGACTGGCGCAGGATCTATGCTTTCGACAAGTAGCGTGCGGACTCGCGTTGCGCGCCCATGTCGGTCGAGTTCGCCTGCGATGTTCCGGCCGACGGATTCTAGTCTTTGAGGAGTTCCGGAGACGATGACCTACGGTTCGACAAAGGCGTCCAAACCGGTCTGTCATCGATAGGGATCGCCTTGGCGATACCGGGACCTGCTGAGGCATAAAGCTTGTCGTATCCAAGGACGAACTCGGACGATCATATCGTCGACGTCAAGACTATCGGGGCAAAGTTACTGTTACGTACTTCCGAAACGGAGCGTCTGTTGTCACGTTAACCATCGAGGGAGAGGTCCGGTCCGGCTGCCAGTTTTGGTTGAGCGCTCGGCGGGCTGATGTGTCGTCACGGTCCCGGATAAAATGATCCTTGAGAAATGGTGCGCCAGCGTATCGGGCTGGCGGCAAGGTCATCGATTGTCGATCAGGCGGGTAGAAAACAATGCCCAACGCGGCCGTACAGCGCGGACTTCTGAAGCTCATGCTGAAGCTTCCGGCGTTGCGCGGTCAACTGCAACTGCTGAGCGTCAAGAACCTTTCTCTTTCCAGCCTCTGCGAGGCCTATGAAGAGGCGAGCTCCATGCTCGACCGGCAACGTAAGCTCGATCCTCTGGATCATTCGATGATCTCGGAGTATGAATTGATCTGTCGCGAGATCGAAGAAGAGGTAATTTCCATCTGTATCATCGATTCAGGCCGCGAACCTCGTCCATTGTGATTAACAGATAGCCTTCTTGGGTTCATACATTTCATGTAAATCCCGTGAAAATTCTGTGGGATTTTCGGTTGGTTCTTGCTCTATTTTAAAATGACTCATTTCCTTCGTGAAAATGTTTTGTGATGGCGCAATATTTTTCTTTTCGCCACTGCGGCTCTCGTCTAGAGTTCGTCTCGCGTTTGCACTCTCTTTGGGGTTGTGGGCAGTTGGGAGCGCATCATGGAAGCCAGAAATGCGGGTCAAGCAGCTCATTGTGCCGTTGCCGAATGTGACGCACGCCCTGCACTTGATCGTATTCTTGCCGATAGTCAGTTTCATGCCACTGAGCGCCACCGGAAACTCCTGCGCTACCTGGTCGATGAATTCTTCGCTGGCCGCTCGGGGCAGGTCAAAGCCTATACCATCGCGATCGACGTTTTCGGTCGGCCGGCTTCCTTTGATCCGGCAACCGATCCGATCGTGCGTGTTGAAGCCTCGCGCCTGCGCGCCGCGCTGACGCAATATTACGAGACGGTCGGCGATAAGGCGAGGCTTCGCATCGAGCTTCCCAAGGGCAATTACGTTCCGCATTTCGCGGTGAGCGACCGCTCACCGGACCCGTCGGAAATCGCAACGGCTCCCACGCAGATGGCGAACGAGTCGGAGGAACTGGTCGCCGTCATTCCCGCCATCGTCCAGCCGAAGCGTCGGCCGTTCGGTCTGATCGGCGCCGCTGTCGCAGGGACGGCGGCAATGGCTGGAGCCTTCTATCTCTCCGTCGTCGAGCGCCTCCCGTGGCAACCGGTGCTTTCCGCCAAGCCGACGATCGTCATCGACGTTCCGGCGGCCAGCGGAGCCGGTGCCGAAGAGCAGAGGAGGGCGGGCGATTATCTGGTCCACGCGCTGTCGCAGTTCTCCGCGGTGCGCACTTTGGCGCAGGCGCCGGCGCCGGGCGTCGATGTTGCATCGGTCACCGGCTGGGTCACGTCGGCACCGCCGGTGAAGCTGCAGGGGAGCAAGGAGTACCGGCTCTCGGTCGCTTACAGCGCTGACGTCAAGGAGCATCAGATCTCGTGGCAGGTTGTCGATGCGCAAAGCAACGAGGCGCTCCGAGCGGGTACTGCGAAAGCCGATATCGACAGCGGTGACGCTCGAGCAGTTCAGGAAAAACTGCTGGCTCGGCTTGCCCGATCGCTCGCCGGCGAAGAAGGTGTCATCGTGAGCCTGGAGGCGGCGCGGCAGCTCGTGTCACCGTCGTTCGGTTACGGTTGCGTGCTTCTTGCCGATGTCGCGCTGGCGCGGATCGACCCGGAAGGATTGGCTTCGGCACATGCCTGCCTGGAGCAATCGGTGACCTATCAGGCGACAGACCCTGACGTCCTTGCCAGCCTGGCCACGGTGCTGGTGGCGACCGGCGAGGCAAGCGCCTCGCCGACGGTGGCGGCGCGGGCGGTGAAGCTCGCGGATAAGGCCATAGCTCTCGCACCGCAATCGAGCCAGAGCTACATCGCTCAGATGCAGGCGCGCTTCGCCACCGGCGACACGGAGGCCGCGTTCATGTCCGGTCGCCGCGCCGTTGCGCTCAATCCGCTCGATGATGCCATTCCCGCTCGGCTCGGTCTGCTGCTCTTCGTCAGCGGGCAATATTCGGAGGGCGTGAACCTTGCGCGGGTGGCGGAAGTGGGCTGCGAATATGTGCACCACGACGCGGCGCTCACGCTGGCGCTCGAAGACTACCGAAACGGCAAATACCGCGAAGCGCTGACGCGTGCGCGCCAGCTTGCCAATCCCGCCGACACTGCCGTCAACCTCCTGCGGATGGCGGCGGCAGGTCAACTCGGCCTAACCAGAGAGGCCACGAGTGCCCTTGACGGCTTACAGCGCAACAAGGCTGGCTCGATTGAGAGCGAACTCGCCGCGCGTGGTTATACGCCCGAACTGATCGCGCTTCTCGATGATGGTCTTGGCAAGGCCGGCGTCCGCCTCGCCGGCCTGCACTGATCGCTCGCGAGGCGTGGTTTTCAGTTCTCGGCGGCCACCCGCACGACCAGCTTGCCGAAGTTGCGGCCTTCGAGCAGCCCGATGAAGGCATTCGGGGCGTTCTCGATGCCATCGACAACGTCCTCCTTGTACCGAACCTCGCCGTTGGTGATCCAGCCCGCCATCTCCTGGTAGAAAACCGGACGCTGATCGGCGAATTCGCGCTGGATGAAGCCCCTGATCAGCAGGCTCCTGCTCAGAACCTCCCGCATGACGCCCGGCAGCCTGTCGCCGCCAGCCTGCGGACCGCCGGCCTGGTTGTAGTGCGCGATCAGCCCGCAAATGGGCACGCGGGCGAAATCGTTCAACAGCGGAAACACCGCGTCCCAGACATGGCCGCCGACATTCTCGAAATAGACGTCGATGCCCTTGGGGCACGCCGCGGCGAGTTGCTCGGCGAAATCCGGAGCGCGGTGATCGATCACCGCATCGAAGCCGAGCGTGTCGCGAACGAAAGCGCACTTGTCCGCACCGCCCGCAATGCCGACGGCGCGCGCACCCTTGATGCGGGCGATCTGGCCGACGGCCGAGCCGACGGCGCCGCTTGCGGCGGCCACGGCGACCGTCTCGCCCGGCTTCGGCTTGCCGATCGTCAGCAGACCCGCATAGGCGGTGAAGCCCGGCATGCCCAAAATGCCGAGCGCGGCCGACAGAGGTGCCGCCGACGGATCGAGCTTGCGCAGATCCGCACCGCGCGACAGCGCATAGCTCTGCCAACCGGAATGGGAGAGCACGAAATCACCGTCGCTGAAATCCGGGTGGCGCGAGCGCACGACGCGGGCAACTGTGCCGCCCTCCATAACCGCGCCGATCTCCACCGGCTTGGCATAGGACCGGCCGGTGTTCATGCGCCCGCGCATGTAGGGATCGAGCGAGAGGTAGAGGATTTTGAGCAGAACCTCGCCTTCGGCCGGCTCCGGGATTGCCGTCTCGACGATGCGGAAGTCGCTCGGCGTCGGTCGCCCCGATGGCCGGGCGGCCAGCAGAACCTGGGTGTTCGTGCTCATTGTCTTTCCTCCCTATGCATGGCCGGATCTGCGCCGGGGTGCCATCCGACGGACGCTCGATTAGAGCATGTTGTGGCATGAAACCGAACGGAGGCCTACCGGCGCGTTCGGACGCCAAAATGGCGCCGCGGGCCGGACCCTAAAGGGCGAGCCCGCGGCAACTCCTGCAAAAGCGTTCGATCAGGCGGCGTCAATCGCCTGCTTGATGTCGGCGATAATATCGTCCGGATGCTCGATGCCGATCGAAAGCCGGACATAACCCGGTGTCACGCCGGTCTTGAGCTGATCCTCCTCGGTAAGCTGCGAATGCGTCGTCGTCGCCGGATGGATGGCAAGCGAGCGCGCGTCGCCGATATTGGCGACATGGTAGAGCAGCTTCAGCCCGTCGATGAAACGGCGTCCCGCCTCGCGTCCATCCTTCAGTTCGAAGCCGACCAGGGCTCCAAAGTGTCCATTCCGGAGATACTTCTCGGCGCGAGCCTCCGCTTCGCCCTCCTGGAATTTTGGAAAGATTACGCGCGCCACTTTCGGGTGGGTGCGGAGGAACTCGGCCACCTTGATCGCATTCTCGTTGTGCTGGCGGATTCTGAGCGGCAGCGTCTCCAGGCCCTGGATGAACTGGAAGGCGTTCAACGGACTGATGGCGGCGCCGAGGTCGCGCAAGAGAACCGCGCGGGCACGCAGGATGTAGGGATGGAAGGCGATCGCCTCGGCCTTTTCCAGCCAGGTCTTGCCCTGGTAGCTCGGGTCCGGCTCATGCAGGTTCGGGTGCCGCGCCTCATGGTCGTGCCAGGGGAAGCGGCCGCTGTCGATGATCGCGCCGCCGATCGAGGTGCCGTGACCGCCGATATACTTCGTCGTGGAGTAGACGACCACTGCGGCGCCGTGATCGAAGGGGCGGATCGTCAGCGGTGCGGCCGTGTTGTCGACGATCAGCGGAATGCCGAAGCGCCGGCCCACCTCGGCGACCTCGGCAATCGGGAAGACGTCAAGTTTCGGGTTCGGCAAGGACTCGGCATAGTAGGCGCGTGTCCTATCGTCCGTCGCCCGGGCGAAGGCCTCCGGGTCGGCGGCATCGACGAAACGCACCTCGATGCCGAAGCTTTTGAGCGTCGCGGCAAAGAGCGCCCAGGTTCCGCCATAGAGGCCGGCGGCGCTGACGACGTTGTCGCCGGCGCGCGCAAGGTTCAGCAGGGCGAAGGCGGATGCCGCCTGTCCCGAGCCGAGTGCCAGTGCTGCTGCCCCGCCTTCGATTTCCGCCAGCCGCTGCTCGAAGGCGTCCTGCGTCGGGTTGGAGACACGGGTGTAGAGATGCCCCGGAGCCTCGAGCGCAAAGAGCTTGTCGGCGCCATCCGTGCCCGGCAGCTGATAGGAGGTCGTTTGGTAGATCGGCACGGCGACGGCGCCGCTTGCCGGATCGAAGCGATAGCTGCCGCCATGGAGCGCCAGCGTTTCCGGATGCAGCCGTCCGCCGGTCTCGCGCAGCCCTGTCGGTGCCTTGATCTCGGCTGCTGGTTCCTCCGGCTTCTGATGGATCGTCATGCCATTTCTCCTTGGCTCTCGGGTTGATCGGCGCTGTCCGGTCAATCAGGCGGGCACGGCCGCCTTCTGTTGTTCCAGCAGGTCTGCGTGGTGCTCGGCGGCGACATCGGGATGCGAGCGCAGCCGGGATTTCAGCACGTTGCGGCCGACCTCATGGAAGAGCGGGTTCTGCGGATCCTGGGTGACGCCGCGGACCTCGGCCGCAAGCTCCGGCGGCAGGTCGAGCACCGGGATGGTGGAGGCGAGGTTGGCGCCGAGGAAGAAGGCGACGGAAAGCCGGTCGCCGCCTGCCGGTGGCGTGACCACGCGGTGGATGTTGGCGAGCAGATAACCGTTCGATGCCAGTTCCAGCAGTTCGCCGACATTGATGACGAAGGTGCCGCGTTTCGGCGGCGCGTCGATCCAGCCGCCCTTGCCGTCATCGACCTGCAAACCGCCGACCACGTCCTGCAGCAGGATGGTGACGAAACCGCCGTCCTTGTGGGCGCCCACCCCCTGGTCGCTTTCCGTCTTGTCGCGGCCGGGATAGCGGATGATCTTCAGGAGCTGGTTGGGGCCGTCGCGGTAGATCGGCCCGAAGACATCGGGCTGCTGGCCGAGCGCCTCGGAGAAAATCTCGATCAGGCGGATGCCGAGCCCGGTGACGGCGTCTATGTAGGCGAGGATCGCCGGCTTCAACTCGGGCAGGGCTTGCGGGAACTGGTTGGGGCCGACCAGCCGCTTCCACGGCGCATCCTCCGGCTCGACCTCAAGGCTCTGGCGCTCGGGGCCGAAATCGACCTGTTCGCGCCAGTCCTGGGTGCCGCGGGTATATTCGAGCCCGGCGCGATTGTAGCCGCGGAAATGCGGCGACTTGCGCATCTCGATTGCCAGCTTGTCATCCTCAGGCAGTGCGAAGAAACGCCGCGAAAGCGAAAGGATACCGTCGATCTCTTCCTGCGGAATCCCGTGGCCTTCGAGATAGAAGAAGCCCACCGAGCGGGCAACGCTGCGCAATTCATCGAGCGCCGTCGCCCGCTCGGGGTGGCCCGCCGCAAAGCGCGAAAGGTCGAGGACGGGTAGGGTAGGGGTGGTCTGGCTCAAGATAGTCTCCGTTGTTTCGTTAGGCGTGCCGCTGGCTCCCGAAACCCGCGGATTAAGCGGAGCGAGCAGGGGCACATCGAAGGACTTCAGGTGAGGCCGGCGGATGCGGCAGCCGCCGCAGTGCCTATTGGTCGCAAGAGGGTGCTGCGCGACAAAACGCTGGTCGTTGAACGGCGTTGGCTCATGGCATCCCCGCTTGTGTCGAGTGGTTCAAGCCTAACCGGCGGCGCTAATTATTCAATAATATCTATGGAAATTATGGACTAAATACCGCGCGTCAGGCGAAGCAAACATTCGAACGGGCTGAGGTTCCGGGGAAATTCCGTCCGTCCTCTTCCATCTCGCCCTGGCGAGCGTCGTCGCGTCGAAATTGAAATATCCGACAACTGCACGGTGACGCAGCGGCGGAGCCGCAGTGCCGTCACCTTAAGCCGCGCCGTGCACATCGCAGCAGGCGAACTCGCTTGCAGGCGGAAAATGAAAAGCCCCGTTTTGCATTTCTGCAAAACAGGGCTTTGTAACGATTGGGTTGATCAGATCATTCCATCGTCCCGGAAGACGGAGGACGATCCTTCACGACTGCGCAATTCTGGACGCAGAACGCCCGAACTTGCTGGCCTCAGCAGCGGCCGAGGCTTGGCCGCGTCAGCAGTTCGTTGGTCAGATGTGCGCGCTTGTCTCCGCATTCCTCTGCCTCCTTGAGCAGCGATGCGAGCGCCAGTTCGAGGCAGTATTGCACACCTTCGACATTGAGGGTCTTGGCGGAGTCTCGCGCATAGGTGACAAGGCGAGCCAATGCCAGAAGCTCCTTCTCCTTGTCTTCCGGTTCCACCGGTACAGCAAATGAAGACAGCATGATTTTCCCCAGCTCCCTATGGATCAGCCAGATCCAGTTCAGCGTGACCAATCATAGCCTGACTGCGCGGCAGTGCGCGTGACATGAGCGTGACACACGTTGTATGGGAAAACCACGCGCTTAAGATGAAGCGTCAGGTTGACCGGACAACCTCTTCCACATGCTGGTAGAATTGAATTTCCAGTCTCGTGCCACAACCGTTCGTTGGTTTGGCGCGTTGTGTAGTGCGTCGAGCAAAAGCAGCGCATCGATACGTTTCTGATCGACGAATTCGGCGGCAAGCAGGTCTGCGAGACGCGTGCGGTCTATACCGGCAGGAAGGCCCGCGCGCTCGACAACCGCGGCCCAGGTGCGCTCCTTGTAGAAGACGCCGGTTGCCGCGGCGCCGACCGCCGCCACCGCTTCAACAGAAAGCAGCTGGCGATCCGCCAGGCGTCTGAGGGTCACGTCCACATTGACGAGCGGCAAGGTCAGCGGCAGGTATCCAAGCTCAGCCGGACCATGGATCAGGGCGACATCGGCATCGTCCACTCGCTCGCCTTGCGCATATTGCCGATAGATCTCGCCGATACCCGTCATGCCGAAGGGAGCGCATTCGGCAGCGCGAAGCGCGCCCATGCTGGCTGCCCCGAAAACCTGAACGCCTTGCGTCAGCGCGTAGAGGATCTCCTTGTGCCAGACCGGGGCGACCTGTTCGAAATTGCCATCGACCAGACCGATAACCGTCGCACCACGCTCGGTCGCGCGGAGAATGTCGCCCTGCACGGCAGGCGGCTGGAGAGTGATGGCGGCGCCCGCAACGCGGCGCGCGTCCGGCAGGGTCGGTCCGACGAAGGCGACCTTCATCCGACCTCCAGTGCGCGTGCCAGCGCCCGTTCTCCGAAACGGCGCTTGCGCAGCCCGTCGGGGTTCTCGAGGCCCGGAACGAGAACCTTGACGACAGAGAACGGCACGGCGCCTTCCTCCACCAGCGGTACGACCACAACCGAGCGGATACGCGCCTCCTCGAGCCGCTGGATTGCGAACCGCAGCAGCGCGTGCGGTCCGCCCTCGGCGCTTGATGGCGGCGGTGGCTTCCTTTGCGGGACCGCCTCGAACAGGCGCTGCGTCTCGCCCGGAAGGGGGCGGGTAAAGGTCTCGGGAAAGACGTCGTCGCGGGCCCCGCTGATATAGGTGAGCCTTGACTGGGCCGCCTCCGTCACGGCGCGGATGGCGGCTCTGCGCGCCACCGGATGCGCTCCGTGGCCGATCGTCACGTCGTGGTAC
This sequence comes from Ensifer sp. 22460, assembly GCF_052044935.1. Classification (NCBI taxonomy): domain Bacteria; kingdom Pseudomonadati; phylum Pseudomonadota; class Alphaproteobacteria; order Hyphomicrobiales; family Rhizobiaceae; genus Ensifer; species Ensifer sp. 22460. The sequence goes on along the minus strand of NZ_JBQENZ010000034.1, from coordinate 39,510 downwards.
CGAGGTTGCCGCGCGTTCAGAATGCCGGCATCGGCTAGTGTCGTGGCATAACAGGGGACGGCAATGTCGCTGGTCATGTCGAAGAGGCGCAGTTGCAGTCCGCAAGTCGCGATCTGCCGCGCCATCCGGTCGAGGATCGGGTCCTCGAACGATGCCGGATCAATGCAACTCCTGAGCTTTCCGCTCAGCGGCAGCAGACGCCAGAGCGTTTCGGCGTCGCGCTCGATGCGCTCGAGCAGACCGTGCAGAATGGCTTCGGTCTCGGTGTTGCCGGAGGCAAGGCCATCGGAGGATAGCCAGTACCGGCAGCCCTCGATGGTTCTGTCGAGGGTGGTCGCATGAAGCGGTACCCATGTGGTGGCTTCGTCTGCGAGATCGAAGCCGCGAAGCCAGGCGACCGTCTCATCGTCGCCGAGGTCCGGCTGGCCGGTGGCCACCAATCCTGGGAGCGTCAACGCCCGATCGCCGTTTTCACATAATGTCCGTCGGCTCGCCATCCGGGTCGGCACTGCCGGCGCGCAGGCAACGGCGCGTTCGATCGCCTCCATGGCGGCCGAAACCTTGGCGTCATTGTCGGTGATGCCTTTTCCTTGATTGATGACGATCGACCGCGCGTTCGGGGAAATGGCGCTCCAGACCGGGATCCCGATCTTGTCGAGCCCGGTCAGGCGTGCAAGCCTGCTGACGCCGAATGTCGGCAAAAACGGTTCGATGCGCCGAAGGGTCTCTTCGGGCGAACAGGCGCGGTCGCTGTATGAAAGCACGCCGGCCGTGGGATAACCGAAACAATCATCCGACGGCCGGTCAATTCCGGTGACTTGCGCCACCTGTCGGCGCTAGCCGTCCATGAACCCGCCGGAAACCGAACCGGACGAGGCCGCCACCACAGCGAGGTTCACGCCCTTGTGCACTGTTGCGCCACCGTTGACGCGCAGATCGTTGGCCGCTGCCAGCGGTCCTTGGGTCGGCGTCGGGATTTGCGTCACCGTTCCCGCGTCCAGATCCGCCATCCAGAGCCTGTCGTCGCCTGCCACGCCAATTACCACCACTTTCGCCATTTACCCCTCCTGGCTTTCGTTGAATGAAGACGTCAAAAACCTGCCTTGCGCAGGCCCTCGCAATAGTGGACCCGCTGCCACTCTTCCCTGAAGGGAACGATGGCCATCCATTTGTCGAGATCAAAATCCGGGTGTACGTCGAATGTTTTGCGGACGAATTGGCGGGCCTTTTTCTTGTTGCCAAGCATGCCCCAACTCGCGGCCGACAACCGGTCTGCAGGCGTCGGATCGCGCATACGCTCGATATACGCGATCGCCTGCTCGTACTGGCCAAGCGAATAGCTGGCGCCGGCTGCAGTCCAGAAATATTCGTCCGGTGCGATCGGGTTGAGGTCGAGTGCCGCCTGGATCTTGCGTAGACCACCTTCCGGACGCGAGGCCTGCACCAGCGTGTCGGCATAGCTTGCGATCACGTTGGCATGCTGGGGGCTGAGCGCCTCCGCCTTGTCATGGTACTCCATGCTTTCATCGAACTGCCTCAGATAGAGCTTGACCACACCGAGCTCGCGATAGCCCGTTGCCAGCGTGTCGTCGGCCCCCACCGCGTCGCGCGCATGCCTTTCCGCAAGCGCCAGCAACTCGCTGTCACCACGCGCCGTCAACAGCCACTCGAAGAAGTAGCTGCGCGCCAGCCCGCTCATCGCCGGCGCAAAGTCGGAATTCTCGTACAGCGATTCACGGAAACTCTTGCGAGCGCGCCGCACTTCCGGAAGGTTCAGCTGCTTGAGATAGCGCTGCCCCAGCAGGAAGCTGCGATAGGAGCCGACATTGGTTTCGTAGGTCTTGCGATGCGCCTCGTTGCGTTCCACCTGGCTGGCGATGGCATAGGCGATCTGGCGTGCGATCTCCCGCCTGGACGTCATCAGCCCGTCGCCGTCGAGATTGAAGCGGTCAGCCCAGATCACTTCGTCATTGGCAAAGAAGATCAGCTGCGTGAATAGAGTCAGCCGGCTGCCCTCGTCCGTCAGGCGAGTGTCGAGGATGTAGCTGATGGCGTGCTTCTGGTAGGTGTTTGCCTTGTCGGCCTGGAGGCTGATTTGTGCCGCCGTGTAGGGGGCGATGACCGAAACCGACCGGAGCGCGCAAAGGCCGATGGTGACGTCCTCGATCAAGGCGCCAGCAAACTGGGTGGCGGGACTGTCGATTGCTCCGTTGCTCGGCGGCAGCAGCACGACGCGCGGTGGACGCAAGTCCGCGGCCGCCTCGGAGGCCGGCGCAAAGATCGTCGAGGCTGGCCGCCATTCCGCGATGGCTGGAGCAACCGGCGCATTGCTGTGTGCAAGTGCTCTCGCTTCCAGGTGATTGCCTTCCAGCTGAAACACCTGGGTCAGGATCTTGCGCACGTCCTCGTCGAGCGGATTGCGCTCGAGGAGCCGCGCTGCCGCGGCCTTGACCAGCTTGCGATGGCTCTTCGCCGCTTCCGGCGCGGCTGCGATCAGGCTTTCGCGCAAGAGCGTCATGTGTTCGCCGCGCTGCCGTTCGATCCAGCCGTGCAGCGCTTGCCCCTGGGACTTCAGATCCTTGAGAAAGTCCTCCTGGAATGTCGTTGCTGCCAGTTGGAAGCGGTTGAGCGCATCGCCCGGATCACGACTGATTTCATCCAGGTCGCTCTGCAGTCGATCGACGTCGAGTCCGACCGACGATGGAGAGAATCTCAGGAAATGACAGCCGAGTTCGCCCTGCCGTGCACTAATCCGGGAGATCGTCTTGCGCAGATTGACGAAGGCCTGACTGGGAACGACTTCGTCCCACAACAGCTTGGCGATATCGTTTCTCGATTGTTCGCGATATCCGCCGACGATCAGATAGCAAAGGATAAGCAGACCCTTCTCCGGGAACGTCACTTCGCGCCCGTCCTTATCGACGAGACGCAAGCGCCCGAGGGTCTGCAGTCTGAATGTCATCCGGTCATTCCTGTCGGGTGCAGGCGCTTATCCGTGCAGATCCTGGGCGTGGCTGGTCCCTGTACGGGTGCTCTCCGTCTCGGGCGTCTGGGCGACGGCGGCGACGAGCGAGATGATCTTCTTGCGCAGCACCGGATCGGTGATCTTCAGGAAGGCGCGATTGAGAGCGATGCCTTCCTTCGACGAAACGAAAGAGGAGATTTCGCTCGGCTCGCGCGTCGTGTCGCCGTTGCGGGCAGCGGCGTCGTCGCCTTCCTGGAAGAAGAAGCTTGGATGCACGCCGAGGATATCGGCGATCGCCTGGAGACGGCTGGCGCCGATGCGGTTGGTGCCTTTTTCGTACTTTTGAACCTGCTGGAATGTGATCCCGAGACCGTCGGCCAGCTTTTCCTGGCTCAACCCGGCCATCAACCGACGCATCCTGACGCGGGAACCGACAAAGACATCAATCTGGCTGGGGGCTTTTGTGTTCACTTGTATTTCCTCCGCACGTAGGAATGGTCAAATCATACATATGAGTTTGCTTGAATAAATCCCCCGATGCAATCACTACGGGCTAAAACGCGGAGATTTGCGGCGCCGTCCCGGTTTTCCAGGGGATGAGCCGGACGATGCTGCCGTCATCGGGGCGCAAGCGCGCGAATTGTGACGGGTCGAGTGCGTCACGTTGCCTCGATCGCGGCCAAAATACGAAGGGCCCCGCGCGAATCGATCCTGCGTCAATCTGCGTTCGGCGGCCCGAAGGGAGGCTCATGGCCGGGCCTCATCGTCCCTTTTCAACGGCCTGTTACGGTCGCCGTTACTGTTACGTACTTGTGCTGCCCCCGATGCCGAAGATGCTGCGATCATACCGGTCCGATGTCCGCTCCTCACCTGCCAACAACGTGGCACAGGCGGCGACAGCACGGTGCCGGTTCGGATTGATGCTAGACGCCGGAGAACCGTGATGCGCAGATTGACCCTGGCCTTGACCCTTTTCGCGATTGCCTCCGTTCCGGCCGAGGCCGGTCCGGCTACGACAAACGCGTCCGTCAATTTCCGGGAAGGGCCGGGCACCGGCTTCGACAGCCTCGGCACGATTGCGGAAGGCGCGGAAGTCGACGTCAAGGAATGCGACGATGGCGGCACATGGTGCGCGGTGAGCTTCAATGGCCAGAACGGCTTCGTCAGCGGCAAGTATCTGAACGATGCCGATCCCAAGGGGCTCGGCTGGCCACGCGCCTTCAAGACCGACAGCGGCGCGACCATTACGCTCTACCAGCCTCAGATCAACGCTTGGAAGGACTTCACCGATCTCGATGCGTTGATCGCCGCCGAATACAAGCAGTCCGACGATGCCAAGCTGATCTATGGCGTCATCGGGGTGACAGGCAGGACCGACGCCGACAGCGCATCCGGCCAGGTCGTCGTATCGGACATCAAGATGACGGAGATCAATTTTTCCGTCCTCGACCGGAAGGAACTGGTGGATCTCGCCCTCGAGGTCGGCAAGCTGATGCCGGTCGGAACCATCACGGTGTCAGAAGACAAATTGACGGCGAGCTTGGCGGACTACGAGCGGCTCGGCAATGTCGAGGGGCTGAAGGCTGACGCGCCGCCGATTTTCGTCAGCAAGGCGCCGGCGGTGCTGCTGCAGACCGACGGCAAGGCGGTGTTCGCGCCGGTCAAGGGTGTCGAAGGCCTGTCCTTCGCGGTCAACACGAATTGGGACCTGTTCAAGTTCGATGCGGACAGCAGCTATTATCTGCGCAACGACAAGGCGTGGCTGCAATCGAAGGACCTGGCCTCGGGGTGGCAGCCTGCAGCGTCCCTGCCGGACATTTTCGGCAAGCTTCCGGACGACGACAACTGGAAGGATGCCAAGGCGGCTATTCCGCCGCAAGCGGACAAGGCCGTGGCGCCTGACGTCATCTACTCGGACAAACCCTCCGAGTTGCTTGTCTTCGACGGCGAGCCGAAGCTGGAGCCGGTGCCCGGCACGGGCCTCAAGGTCGCGACCAACAGCGAGAGCGACGTCTTCTATCGCGATGCGGATTCCAACTGGTACATCCTCGTCTCCGGTCGCTGGTTCTCGAGTTCCTCCCTCGACGGTCCGTGGACCTTCGCAACGCGCAAGCTTCCCGAAGATTTCCAGAACATCCCGCAGGACGCGGCCTATTACACGGTGCGTTCGTCGGTTCCCGGCACATCCGAAAATGCAGAGGCGCGGCTGAAGGCAAGCATCCCCGAAAAGGCGCGTGTGGCGCTCGACGGTTCGGTCAAGGTGGACGTGGCCTATAGCGGCGATCCGAAATTCGAGAAGATCGACGGCACCTCGCTCGCCTACGCCGTCAATACCAACGAGACGGTCATCAAGGTCGGTGACAAGTATTTCGTGGTGAAGGACGGTGTCTGGTTCGTCGGCGATACGCCGACCGGACCCTTCAGCGTCGCTAAGGCGGTGCCCGACGCGATCTACAAGATCCCGCCATCCTCGCCCGTCTACAACGCCACCTATGTACGGATCTACGAGACCGAGCCCGACGCGGTCTGGTTCGGCTACACGACGGGCTATCTCGGTGCCTATCTCGCCTGGGATACCTTCGTCTACGGCACCGGCTGGTACTATGACGATTATTGGGACTATGGCTGGGCTGGCGGCGGCTACTGGCCCTATTATCCGCGTCCCGTGACCTATGGCGTCGGTGCGTTCTATAACCCGGCTGTCGGAACGTTCGGCCGCTACGGCTATGCCTATGGGCCTTATCGCGGCATCGCCGCCGGTGCGGCCTACAATCCGCGCACCGGTACCTATATGCGAGGCGCCGTCCGCTACGGGCCGAACGGTGACCGAGGCTTCGTCGCCGCCTACAATCCGCGCACCGGCAACGCGGCGATCGCCCGTGGCGGACACAATGTCTACGGGAGCTGGGGAACGGCATCCGTCAAGCACGGTTCCGACTTTGCGCGCGTTTCCGGCGGTTCGACTGCGGCCGGAGCGGTGGCCCATTGGCGCACGTCAGACGGCAACCATGGTTTCGTCGCCGGTGGCAAGGGTGGCGACGTTTACGCCGGGCGCGACGGAAACGTCTATCGCCGCGACGACGGGCAATGGCAGAAGCACACGCCTGACGGCTGGCAGCCGATCGACAAGCCTTCCATCCAGGACAGGGCCAAGGCGGGCGAACAGTTTTCCGCCAGGCATCCGGACGCTGTCCAAAACCTGAACCAGCGGATCGAATCCGGTCAGGGAGCACGAACGCTGGACCGCGCGCCCGATCATCTGGCCATCGACAATATCGGCCGACAGCTCGGTAATCAGCGTTCCTTCGAGCGTCAGTCCTTCAATCAGCGGCCGCTGAACTTCCCGAGCGGTGGAGGCGGTTTCCACAGTGGCGGCGGCTTTCAGGGAGGCGGTGGCTTCCACGGTGGGGGAGGCTTCCATGGGGGCGGCGGTTTCCGGCGCCGTTGATCCGCGGCGAAAGGGCGTTGGTAGAACCGCCTACAGGTATGTTAGCATTTGTAAAAGTTGAGAATCATGCCGGTCGGGGCCGGCATGATCCCTGGGGGTGGTCACAATGGGCTGTGTCGGGTCGTCGCGTCGTTTTCTGGGGCCGGTCTTCGGCCTTCTCGCGTTTCTTTCAATTATCTTCGGTCCCGTTTCCAAGGGGTTTGCGCAGGAGGCGGCGCCCGCCGCGCCGCCCGCCAAGGTCCAGCAACTGATCCAGCTCCTCGACGATCCGGAAGTGAAGCAGTGGCTTTCGACAAAACAGGCGCCTGCCGCGGCGGCGACCGAGGCGCCTGCGACGGGGATTGTCGCCCGGTCGACGGCCCAGATCAGGCGCCATCTGACAGGCATCACCAATGCGGTGCCGCGCGTTATGCCCGAGATGCAAGCCGCGCGGGATCGCCTCGCCGGCGACATGGAAAACCACGGTGCCGCCCCGATCCTCAAGGGGTTCTTCTTCATCCTGCTGATCGGCTACGGTGCCGAGTATCTGCTGCGTTGGGTGCTGGGGCGCAGCCTGAAGGGTGCGGTCCTGACGGGGCCGGCCCGAACAATCCTGACACGGGTTCTGCCGCTCATCGTTTTTGCGGCCGCCAGTATGTCGGTGCTCGCCATTGCCGATTGGCCGAGGCGGCTGGAGACCACGATTGCGCCGTTGCTCGGGGCCTGGATCGGCGCCCGCCTGCTGATGATCATCGCCTCGGCTGTGCTGACCGGTGGACCGGCCAGCGAGGGGAGTGCAGATGGGCGGGCCGGCTATATGTCGCTGACGGCGGATGAGGCCCGCTTCTGGCACCGGCACTGGTTGTGGCTGATCGGCGCTGCTGCCCTGGTGTGGGGTGTCGGCGATGCGATGCACGCTCTTTCCATTCCCCCCGATGTGCACGATCTCATCGCCGCGGCTCTCGGCCTGGTGGTCCTGGTGCTCGGGATCGTGACGGTGGTGCGCCGGCCAGTCGGCGCGGTCATCGGCTCACGCCGCATCGTCGGTAACGTGTTGTTGATTGCCTTCCTGATCGTGCTGTGGATGCTTTGGGTCGCCGGCATGGACGTCCTGTTCTGGATCGGCCTCTACGTGATCGGCATACCGCCGCTGCTGCGCTTCACCAGCGCCTTCACCAAGACCTTGCTGGATGCCTCCGCCGAAGACGATACGCGTGTCATGCGCAACATCTTCATCGAGCGCGGCGCGAGGCTGCTGGTTATCGCTCTGGCCGCCGGCTGGCTGGCACTCGTCTTCAAGGTCAGCGCCACTGCCATGATGCACGACGACGCCTTCAATCGGGTTGTCCGAGGGGCATTGGCCGGCATCGTCATCCTGCTGGCGGCCGATCTGGTCTGGCAGCTGGTGAAAGGTTTCATCAATCTGCGTGTCAAGCAGGCCAATCATGCGACCGAGGACCCGGCCGAGCGCGCCCGCAACACCCGTCTGATGACATTACTGCCGATCCTGCGCAATTTTCTCGCGGCCTTCATCGCCATCGTGGCGGTGCTGATGGTGCTCTCGGGTCTGGGAGTGGAAATCGGTCCGCTGATTGCCGGCGCCGGCGTTTTTGGCGTCGCGATCGGCTTCGGTTCGCAAACGCTCGTCAAGGATGTCATCAGCGGTATCTTCTATATGATGGACGACGCTTTCCGCATCGGCGAATACATCCAGAGCGGCAGCTACAAGGGCACGGTCGAATCCTTCAGCATCCGCTCCGTCAAGCTCCGGCATCACCGTGGCCCGGTCTTTACCGTGCCTTTCGGGTCGCTCGGCGCAGTCCAGAACATGAGCCGTGACTGGGTGATCGACAAGTTCCTGATCAACGTTTCCTTCGATGCCGACGTCGCTAAGGTGAAGAAGGTGGTGAAGGGCATCGGAGCCAAGCTTCTCGAGGATCCGGATATCGGACCTCTGATCTTGGAAACGGTGAAGATGAAGGGGGTCGAGAATTTTGGCGACTACGGTATGACCTTGAGTTTCGCCATGAAGACGAAGCCGGGAAGCCAGACCCAGGTGAGGCGTCGGGCTCAGGTCATGATCAAGGAAGCCTTCAAGGAAAACGGCATCAACTTCGCCTCTCCGACGGTGCAGGTGGCGGGCGACGAGCAGCAGCAATCCGCTGCGGCCGCTGCCGCGACCCGCGATGCCATCGAAAAGAAGAAAGCTGCGGCCGTCCTTGCCGAAGGCGGTGCGCCACAGGAATAGCCTTTATCATCGAGGTTTCTCGGGGGCATGGGAGGCCGGTCATGAAACGCCTGCTTTTGGTGGCAATGCTCCTCGTATTTTTCGGGGGGGATAACGGCTGGGCGCAATCGAACGAGCAATTCGTTCGGTCGATGTTCGTTCCGCACACGGACGACTTCGACGGGATGGAAAAGCGACGCGTGATCCGTATCATCGTACCGTTCAGCAAGACGATCTACTTCATCGACCGTGGCCAGCAGTTGGGTACGGCCGTCGAATTCGGGACGGCGCTCGAAAACGAGCTCAACAAGGGCCGCAAGAAGCAGATCGACAAGATCCGCGTCGGTTTTGTACCGATGCCGCGGGCGAGACTTCTGTCGGCGCTGGAAAAAGTCTCGGCGATATCGTCATGGCGAACCTGACGATCACCGAAACACGGCTTGCCGAGGTGGATTTCACGGCGCCGCTCTACGACGAAGCCAAGGAGGTTCTCGTCACCGGCCCATCCGCGCCCGCAATCGCCAGTCTTGTTGCCTGAGCGGACAGGAAATCCATGTGCGCCGCTCGAGCAGCTACTTCGAGCACCTGGCGGCCCTGAGTGCCGGTTTCGAAAAGTCCGGCCGCCCGACTGTTGCTGAAGGACATGAATGAGAACCTGGAAGACGAAGACGTCCTGGAGATGATCAATGCCGGCCTGCTGCCGTGGACGGTCGTCGATATGTACAAGGCGAACATCTGGTCGAAGGTCTTCACCGACCTCAAGGTGCGGGAGGACATCGCTGTGTCCGATCACGGCGAAATTCGCCTGGGCGATCCGCAAGGACAGCCCGAAGCTCAAGGCGTCGGCACCACCTTCGGCAACATCTTGAAGAACACCTACTACAAGGGCGACAAGATGCTGAAGCGTGCCTATGATCCGGCGGATGTCGAACGCTTCAAAGTGCTGGTCGAGATCTTCCGCAAGCACGGAAAGACCTATTCCTTCGATCACCTGATGCTGATGGCGCAAGGATACCAGGAATCACAGCTCGATCAGTCCAGGCGCAGCCATCGCGGTGCTGTCGGCATCATGCAGCTCCTGCCGTCGACCGCAGCGGACAAGGCGGTCAACATCCACGGCATCGACAAGGACGAGAATCTGAATGTCGAAGCTGGATCCAAGTATCTGCGCTTACTCGTCGATACCTACCTCAACGACCCGGCCGTGACCCCGCGAGATCAGTTGCTGTTTGCCTTCGCGGCCTACAATGCCGGGCCCGGGAACCTGCGCAAGTTCCGGGCAAAGGCCAAGGATATGGGGCTCGATCCGAACCTCTGGTTCGGCAATGTCGAAAATGCCGCCGCCGCGATCGTCGGGCGCGAGACGGTTCAATTTGTCAGCAACATCTATAAGTATTATGTGGCCTATAGCCTGCTGGACGCCCATGACGCTGACGCAGCCGCGGCGAAAGTCGAAAACAACTCGGCGGCCACCGCGCCATAGGCGTGCGGCGCACGTGTTCTCGCGAGATGTGGAGGTCTCGAAATGGTCGCGATGAAAAGCAACTCGCCTGTGAGGCGGTCGGCTGCCCTTCTTTGCCTTTTCGCTCTGATGCTCGCCAGTTGTACCACGCCAGATATCGAGCCGATCCCGGGCAGCATCACCTATGGTGGACAGCCCCGCACGAAGCTGACGAAGGCGCCGGTGGGCAGCATCGTCCCGCACCGCTTCACGAGCGGCAACAGTTTCGTTCAGGAGACCTACGTCATTGAACCGGATCGCACGCTTAGACTTATCCGACGCGACTACTATGATCTGCCGATCGATTGACGAACCGGTTGTGCGTAGGGAAACCCGTTGGTTGACAGTCTCGGGCGGAGGCGCGATAGCTCGCTGCGGATGAAGATCGCCTTTTATGCACCGCTGAAATCCCCCGATCACCCGGTGCCGTCAGGCGACCGGCTGATGGCCCGCATGCTGATCGCGGCACTGCGGATCGGTGGGCACGAGGTTGCAATTGCATCGGACCTGCGCAGTTTCATGGCCAAGCCGTCGGATCAGGATTTCCGGGAACTTGAGCTTGCGGCGGAAGCCGAAACCGCGCGCCTTCGGGCACTCTGGCAGAGCGAGGGCGTTCCCGATCTCTGGTTCTGCTACCATCCCTATTACAAGGCGCCCGACTTTCTCGGCCCCGGGCTCGCGGTCGAGTTCTCCATTCCCTATGCGACGGCGGAAGCGTCATACTCGATGCGGCGGAATGAAGGTGTCCGCGCGATTGCCCAACGCCATGTTCTTGCGGGGATTTCGCAGGCGGCCGTCAACATCTGCCTGACGCGCCGCGACCGCGACGGCCTTCTTGAAGCCGCTCCCTCATGCCGCCACGCGATGCTTGCGCCGTTCATCGACGCTGCGCCGTTCATTGAGAGCAAGCCATCAGCCGATGCCCCCTGCCGGCTGGTCGTGGTCGCGATGATGCGCAGCGGCGACAAGATGAACAGCTACCGCATGCTGGCGCAGGCGCTGACGCGTGTTGCCGACGCCGCCTGGACCTTGACGATCGTCGGCGACGGACCTTGCCGCGACGAAGTCATGGGGGCCTTTGCGACGTTGCCTCCCGAGCGATTGATGTGGCTTGGCGAAAAGGATGCAGCCGACCTGCCGGATATTCTTGCCAGCACTGATCTCTACGTGTGGCCCGGCTGCGGCGAGGCCTACGGGCTTGCCTATCTCGAAGCGCAGGCTGCCGGCCTGCCGGTCGTTGCGCAACGAACGGCAGGCGTGCCGGAAGTGGTGCGGGACGGCCAGACCGGGCTGCTGACGCGGGAAGGGGATATCGGCGCCTATGCGGCGGCGATGCGCGACCTGATCGAGGATCCGGCCAGCCGCAGGCTATTGGGCGCAGCCGCCCGACGGTTCGTTCATGAGGAGCGCTCGTTTCCGGCAGCCGCCCGACGGCTTCGCTCGATTTTCGATGAATTTCTGGAGACGCAGAAATGACCGAGGAAATCCATTGGCAACGCCTTGCCGCGGAGCTCGATCGCCTTGAAGCGTCGGGACGGCCGGTGGATTTCTGGCTGCGTGACGACGACGCAGCCGAGCCGACGCGGGCGCTCGATCGGCTGCTGTCGCTGGTCGACCGACACGCTCTTCCGGTCGTTCTGGCCGTTCCGCCAGCCCAGACCGGCGACGCGCTCGCACGCCGCCTTGCCGGGCTCGAAGATGTCAGCATTGCCGTGCACGGGTGGGCGCATCGCAATCATGCGCCGCCTGCGGAAAAGAAGCAGGAGCTTGGCGCGCACCGGCCGCGCGCCACGGTGCTTCACGAACTCGAGCTCGGCTATGACCGCCTGCGGACGCTCTTCCCGGGCGGCTTCGTGCCGATGCTCGTTCCCCCGTGGAACCGGATCGACAACACGCTTCTCGACGGCTTGCCCGACATCGGTTTCAAGGTGCTCTCGGTCTTCGGGCCGGAGAAACCATCGCCGTTCAAGCTCGTCAACACGCATGTCGATGTCATGGATTGGCGCGGGACGCGCGGTTGCCGCGACCATGCACTGATCGTCTCCGACATCATTGCGAGGCTTCGGCAGGTGACCGGCGATGTCGAGGAGAGAGCGGAGCAGAAGGGCCGCACGATCGGCGTGCTGACGCATCACCTCGTTCACGACGAGGGCGTCTGGGCGTTCCTCGAAAAGCTCTTTGCGGCGACCAGCAGACATCCGGCCTGCCGTTGGCTTGCCGGCCGCGAGATTACAGTTCGATGATCTGTCCGTCGCGGGCGGCAAAAGCGCCGGCGAACGTCGCCTGAACGTCGCGTTCCATTGCGGCCAGCGCCTCGTCGGTGCGGGACGGATCGTGATGGAACATGGCCAGATGTTTGACACCGGCGGCCATCGCCAACCGGGCGCCATGCATGCCGGTCGAGTGCCCGAAGCCCTGAAAATGATCCATCTCGCTTTCGAGATAGGTGCAGTCGTAGACCATCAGATCACAGCCGGCGATCAGATCGAGAACCGCAGGATCGAGAATGCCGGGCTCGTGCTCGGTGTCGTAGACGAGCGCGACGGCCCGCCCGTTCCATTCGACGCGGTACCCGACACAGCCGCCCGGATGCCTGAGGCTTGTCGTGCGGACCGTGATCCCCGCCCGTGGCGTCAGCACGTCACCGGGTTTGAAATCCAGGCCGTCGAGGCTTGCCTGACAGATATCCGGGTCCACCGGGAACCACGGCGGGCGCATAAAGTCGCGGATCATTTCCTTCGTGGTCATCGTGCCGTGCAGATGGCCGGACCAGAAGCGTACCGAGTTCTGACACTTGTAGATCGGCTTGAAATAGGGAAGGCCGATGATGTGGTCATAGTGGCTGTGGGTGAAGAAAAGGTCGAATTGGTCGACGCCTTCGGCGATCAGCGAGTAACCGGCCTCGCGCAGCCCGGACCCCGCATCGAAGAGCAAAACATCCTTGCCGCATCGAATCTCGATGCAGGATGTATTTCCCCCATAGGTGAGGTACTGTTCGCCGGATACCGGCAAACTTCCTCTTACGCCCCAGAACCGCACTCGAAAGTTGTCGTCACGCATTCAGTTTTGGCTTCACTACGCACGCTCGGACCATTTTGATCCTTGTATGACTGTTAAACAAGCACAATGGCCACACCCCTGCAATGCCATGGGTTATTATTTGGAAAGTAACCTTAGCGTCGCCAAGAGCGCCCGGTTGGAAATCGTCCGACGGAACCGCATTTCAGCGGGGGGCGCCGGACCGATGGCGAGGCCTTAGCAGCATCATATGAAACTTTTCCTTGCGCTGTTACGTGGATTATTTATCGAACGCAGTAACGTAGGGAACAGGTTACCCATGGTTGAGGCAACAGACGGACGGTTCTACGACAGCGTACCTCTCTTCGATGCGTTTGAAGGGGTCGCGGACGAGGCGAATTATCGCCCGCTGCCGGACGGCTGGCTTCTCGCTGTCGCCGACATCGTCGACTCCACCGGCGCGATCGCCGAAGGCCGCTACAAAACTGTGAACATGGCAGGCGCAAGCGTCATTTCGGCGTTGATGAACGCGCTCGAAGAAAAGTCGATGCCCTTTGTTTTCGGAGGGGACGGCGCGCTCGCCGCGCTGCCGGCGCCGATGGCGAACCGTGCACGCGACGCACTCGCCGCCTTGAAGACCTGGGTCGTTGAGGAGCTCGGGCTCGAATTGCGCGCCGCCCTGGTACCGGTCAGCGATATCCGCGCCAACGGCCTCGATATGCGCGTCGCCCGCTTCAAGGCGAGCGAAGAGGTTTCCTACGCGATGTTTGCGGGCGGCGGCGCCAGTTGGGCCGAAGCGGAGATGAAGGCGGGACGTTATCCCGTCGGCGCCGCGGCGGCCGGCAGCCGGCCCGACCTCACCGGGCTTTCCTGTCGTTGGAACCCGATCGAGTCCCGACACGGCGCCATTGCCTCGACCATCGCCGTGCCGGGAGCGAAGGGCAATGGACCGGAGTTTCAGGCGCTGATCGCCGATATCGTCGCATTGGCCGACGAGGAAGAACGCAATGGCCATCCTGTTCCCGAACTTGGGCCGCGGCCACGTTTCTCCTTCAAGGGCATCGAAGCCGAGGCGCGGGCCGCGGCGCCGAAAGGACGGCGCTTTCTTCCCCGTTGCTTCATTACCGTGCAGACGCTGGTTCTGTTTGTTTGCCTCCGGCTGGGCTGGAATCTGGGCTCGTTCGACACGAACCGCTACCGCCGCGACCTCGCCGACAACACGGATTTCCGCAAGTTCGACGACGGGCTGAAAATGACGATCGACATCAGCACTGAACGGCTCGAACGGATCGAGGCTCGGCTGAGACAAGCAGAGGCGGCAGGTGTTGGGCACTATGGCTTGCATCAACAGGATTCGGCGCTGATGACCTGCATTGTTCCGACGCCGATGACACGGGACCACATGCATTTCGTCGACGGTGCGTCGGGCGGCTACGCAGTGGCCGCAAGCAAGCTCAAGGCCGCCCTGGCGCGCGTGCAGGCCGCATAGCCAACACAAGCGAGAAGCCGCCGGTTTGCAGCCTTTGGCGGGCTCGGCGGACTAAGCCTTGACGATATGTTCGCCGGTCAGCCCGTTGCGGTAGAACACGTTGCGCGTATCGACGACGAGCGAGGCGGAACCGGCGAGGGCCACGTAATCCACCTGGTCGTGATCGGTGGCAATCAGCACGGCATCGAACGCCGCGACTGTTTGCGCGTCGAGAGAGACCGAACGCCGGCCCTTCAAAGCACCATGTTCGCGTGTCGGTGGGATCTCGGCGACGTAGGGGTCGTGATAGGAAGTGCGTCCGCCGCGCTCTTCGATCAACTCGATCAGGCGCAGCGACGGGCTCTCGCGAATATCCGGAACGTTCTTCTTGTAGGCGAGGCCGACGACGAGGACGTTGGAACGGCTGAGCGCCTTGCCAGCCTTGCGGTCGAGTGCCTCGGCCAGGCGGCTGACCACATGGCGCGGCATGGCCGAGTTGATCTCGCCAGCAAGCTCGATGAAGCGTGTCGGCAGCTCGTATTCCCGCGACTTCCAGGTGAGGTAGAAGGGGTCGATCGGAATGCAGTGGCCGCCGAGGCCCGGTCCGGGGTAGAACGGCATATAGCCGAACGGCTTGGTCTTCGCCGCTTCGATCACTTCCCACACGTCGATGCCCATGGCCTCGTAGACGATCTTCAATTCGTTGACGAGGGCGATGTTGACGGAGCGGAAGATGTTCTCGGTGAGCTTCACGGCCTCCGCCGTGGCGTTGGAGGAGACCGGCACGACAGTTTTCACCACGGCTGCATAGAACCGCTCCATCAGGGCCGAAGCCTGCGGTCCATCGCCGGCGACGACCTTCGGGATGCTCACCGTCTCGTAGGTCGGATTGCCGGGATCCTCGCGTTCCGGCGAAAAGCCGACGAAGAAGTCGCTGCCGGACCTGAGTCCGGTTTCCTCGAGGATGGTGCGTACGACGCCGTCGGTCGTCCCGGGATAGGTGGTCGATTCCAGGACGACGAGTTGTGCAGGCCTGAGGGTCGCCGCGATCGCGCGTGACGTCTTTTCGACGAAGGAAAGATCCGGGTCGCGGTGTTTGGTAAGCGGCGTCGGCACGCAGATGATGATGACGTCGCAGTCCGCCAGCTCTTGAAAGTCCGTCGTCGAGCGGAAGCGGCCGGCACCGCTCTCTTTCGCGAGCGCGGCGTCCGATACGGCGGCGATGTAGGACTTGCCCGCGTCGAGCGCGACGATCTTGGTGGGGTCGATGTCGAAGCCGGTAACGGCAAAACCCGCGCGAGCAGCGGCGATGGCGAGCGGCAGGCCGACATAGCCAAGACCGATGACGCCGACCTTGGCGCTCGAGGCGGAGATGGACGAGAGCAGGCTTTCGAAATGAGGTGAGGTCAAGTTTGCTTTCCGGATCTCGTGGACAGACGCGTGACGCCGCGCGAACATGTCGTGGTTTGTTGGAGAGAAACAAGCCCCAAGTCAAGCGAGGCACTGCGTCACGCCGAAGGACAGGCCTTTGAGCCCTCTATCAAAACATCATGCGAGAAAAACTTTGCACGGCCTCTGGAAATCGCCGGGTGGCATCAATATCTGCACCATATAAGTGCCGCATTCCGGGTGCCTGCACGTCATCGACGCCGGAATCGGTTGGAGCATTTTCTTAACGGGCACGGCTCATCATCATCCACCGCGAACATGGATCGGCAACTTGCCGGGGCGTTCGTCGTCTCCGGATGCTGACGCGGGACGGTCTGTCATGGTGAGGACGCGAAATGGCCCCGACGAACGACAACGTATCCGAAATCCTCATCGACAGGGTTGCCGACTGGCTGATGCGGACGTCGCTCAGCGACGCGCCGCTGGAAACGATCGTCAAAGGCTTTTGCGAGCGGCTCGCTGCCGCCGGCCTGCCGCTGATGCGCGTCCATCTCTCCTTTTCGATGTTGCATCCGCTTTATGATGCGCTTGGTTTTACCTGGATCCGCGGCAAGGGCGTCGAGGTAAGCGGCCTTCGGCACGAAGAGCTGGCGCTCAATCCCGAGCGTTTCCTGCAGAGCCCCTACTACTATCTGCTCAACAACAATCTCGAGCATGTCCGGCGGCGTCTTTACCAGGATATGCCGTCCGAGTTCCCGATTTTCGACGATCTCAAGGAGATGGGCGCCACGGACTACCTGGCCTTCATGCAATCGCTCGGCGCCGATTCGGGGCATGGCATGGTCGGATCCTGGACGACGGATCGCCATGGCGGCTTCACCGATGATGTGATCGGGGCGTTGCTCAAGCTTCAGCACCACCTGGCGGTCGCCGCGAAGATGGCGGTGCTCGGAAAGCTCGCCGACAATATGCTGACCACCTATCTCGGCTCCAG
The DNA here is from genome assembly GCF_052044935.1 of Ensifer sp. 22460. Taxonomy (NCBI): domain Bacteria; kingdom Pseudomonadati; phylum Pseudomonadota; class Alphaproteobacteria; order Hyphomicrobiales; family Rhizobiaceae; genus Ensifer; species Ensifer sp. 22460. The sequence continues at coordinate 22,521 of NZ_JBQENZ010000034.1, read as the reverse complement.
CGCCGGTCGGCGCGTGATGAGCGGCCAGGTCCGCCGCGGCGACGGCGAAACCGTGCGCGCGATCCTGGTCATGGCCGACATGCGTCGCTCGACGATGCTGGCGGAGAAGGAGGGGCGGCAGTCCTATATCGAGACGCTGAACACCTATTTCGACGCGATCGCCGCGCCGTTCAATCGCAATGGCGGCCATATCTTAAGCTTCGTCGGGGACGGGTTCATCGCCGTCTATCCGTGTGGGCGCCATAAGGAGCCGTCCGAATTTGCCGCCCGCGAGGCCTTTGCCGCCGTGCGCGCAGCAACGGCGCGCATGGAGATGCTGAACGGCGAACGGCGCAAGCAATCCCGCGATCCCATCGGCTATGGCATCGGGCTGCATGTCGGCAACGTGATGTTCGGCAATGTCGGCCTGCGCGACCGGCTGACCTTCTCCGCCTTCGGCTCGGCCGTCAACGAAGTGCAGCGGTTGCAGAACCTCACCAAGAAATATGCGCATAGCGTCGTCGCCAGCGAGGCCTTCGTCAATTACTGCGGCGGAGATTGGACGGCGCTCGGCCAGGAAAAACTGCGCGGAGTGCGGCAGAAATTCACGATTCTCTACCCCAACGATGCAGCGTTGCTTGCCAGAGCAGATGAGCGCTTCGACGATGTGTTGCAGGATGGACTTTCCGAGGCGGAACATGTCATGCTGCTTCACCGCAATACTCGTCCGCTTCAGCCGCCGCGCGGCCTTATCGACAAGATGCTTCAATAGGGGGGAGAATGTTCCGAGCCGTGTTTGTCGCCGCCAGCATCGCCATGGCCGGAGGCGCGATGGCGCAGCCGTGGGAAAGCAAACTGTCAGACGGCTTCGAGGGACAGAATTTCGCACCCGAAGGCGGGCTCTACTATCGCGATAACTTCGAGCAGAGTGCGGGCACGGTGGAATTTCAAAACCAGGTGACGCACACCGGCAAAGGCGCACTCAAGCTGAGCGTCGTTCCGACCTGTCCGGATTCCCTCGACGGTTGTAGCGAGCGAGCCGAGATCTGGGAGAAGACGGCGCTACGCGTGCCCTACGACCAGGGGGTCTGGTATGGTTTCGCGGTCAAGTTCGCCGATCCGGTCCCGAAGGAGGATCATCGCTATCTGATCGCCCAATGGAAGCGTGAGATCGATCCCGGCGCCGAAGGTGATTTCAGTCCGTTCCTTGCTTTACGCCTCGAGGCGGGCAAGCTCTTCGTCACGGTGGAGACGAATTACATCGCGCCGCTGTCATCCGGCCCGGAAGGTACGCCGGCGAGCTGCAAACCTGGCGAAATCCCCGTGTGGGGGCGGCCTAGCGTCAACCAGATGCGTATGCTGGTCGCCGCCGACAGCAACTGGAAACCGGAAGACGGCAGTCTGTTCAACGCCTGCACAGATGCCATCAAGGTGACGAACCATGGCAACCCGCTGCCCGATCCGAAGTCCGGCTGGATCGACTTCGCGATCTACACGCTGCCGGGGGCCGGTGGCACGGGACGCATCGAACTCTTCGCCAACGGCAAGCCGATCATCACGGTGGCGGGGCATGTCGGCCACGCCGACAAGGGGCTCGGCAAGAACCAGTACTTCAAGTTCGGCCCCTATCGGGCTGCCGATACGACCGACTGGTCGCTGTTTTATGACGACTTCCGCCGCTCGCCGAATTGCGCCGACGTGCTGAAGGGCGGGACGTGCCCCGCGCTCTAACCAACTGAAGATGCACGGGGCAATGCTCCGGTTGCAGTTGGCCATGCTGGACAGCCCTCTGAAGCTGCGCTAGTCTTTTTTTAGAGGCGGCGGATAAAAAGCAATGAGGGAAGCGTGCTGCTATGACATCTGGGGCGGACCTGCTTCGAGTTGAAGGTCTGCGGATCACATTCTCGGTGCTTGGCGGCGAAGTTCAAGCCGTCAATAATGCGAATTTCAGGATTTTGTCCGGCAAGGTCACGGCGCTCGTTGGCGAGTCGGGATCGGGCAAGTCGGCAATCAGCCAGGCGGTGATGGGCATCTTGCCCAACGTCGCCAGGGTTGGTGGCAAAATTCTGTTCAACGATCCCACCACGGCGGCAAAGCCCATCGACCTGCTTTCGCTGGAGCGGGAAGGTGATGAGATACGTAGCCTGCGCGGCACGCGTATCAGCAAGATCTTTCAGGAGCCGATGACGTCGTTGTCGCCGCTCCATACGATCGGAAACCAGATTTCCGAGGTGCTGAAGATCCACACGGATGCGGAAAAGGCTGAACGCCGGGCACGGACCGAGGAACTGCTCGGCTATGTTGGCTTTGCCAATCCGAAGCGCGCCTACGAAATGTATCCGTTCGAGCTTTCCGGCGGCATGCGCCAGCGCGCGATGATTGCGATGGCGCTGATCTGCCGGCCGGCCCTCTTGATCGCCGACGAGCCGACGACCGCGCTCGATGTGACGGTGCAGGCGCAGATCCTTAAACTTCTGCGCGAGCTTCAGGTGAAGCTCAATATGGCAATGCTGCTGATCACCCACGACCTCGGTGTCGTCGCCAACATGGCCGACGAGGTTGTGGTGATTTATCATGGGCAGATCGTCGAGGCTGGTCCTGTCGAGGCCATCTTCCGCAACCCGCAGCATCCCTATCTCAAGGGCCTGATGGCCGCCGTTCCGCATTTCGACATGAAGCCCGGCGAACGGCTGAAGGCGCTGCGCGAAGTGCCGGTCAAGGCCGGGTCAGTGCTTGGGACTTCGGTGGCCAACCGGCGCGCTGGCCCACAGGTGCTGCTGTCCGTCCGTAACCTCTCGAAGACATATGGAACGCGAAAATCGTCCTGGTTTGGTGGGGGCGAAAGTTCTCATCACCGCGCCGTCGACGATGTCAGCTTTGATATCCGCCGCGGCGAATGCCTGGGCCTCGTCGGCGAGAGCGGCTGCGGCAAGACGACCGTCAGCAAGATCCTAATGCGGGCGGTAACGCCGGACACCGGCTCGGTGACCTTCGACAACGGCGAAGGTCCGGTCGATGTGCTGAAGGCTCAAGGCGACGAACTGAAGGCGCTCCGGTCGAAGATCCAGATGGTGTTTCAGGACCCGGTTTCGTCGCTTTCCCCGCGCATGACCGTCAAGAACATTCTCAGCGAGCCCCTGGAGATCCATGGGCGCGGAACGGGCAAATCGCGCGTCGAGACCGTGCGCGAACTGCTGCAAGCCGTCGGGCTCGACCAGCGCTTCATCAACCGCTATCCGCACAGTTTCTCGGGCGGGCAGCGTCAACGCATCGGCATTGCGCGGGCTCTCGCGCTCGTGCCGGAGCTGCTGATCTGCGACGAGCCGGTATCGGCGCTCGACGTCTCGGTCCAGGCGCAAATCCTCAACCTTCTCAAGGATTTGCAGAAGGAACTGGGACTGACCTGCCTGTTCATCTCGCACAACCTCGCTGTCGTGGATTACATGGCGGACCGTATTGCCGTCATGTGCGCCGGCCGCATTGTCGAGCTCGCCCCGCGCGAGGTGCTGATGCGCAAGCCGGTTCATCCCTATACCAAGTCGCTGTTGGCGGCCGTTCCCTATCCGGATCTCGATCGGCCGCTCGACTTTGACAGGCTGAAGGACAGCGAAGGATCGGATATGCGGCGCTGGGGACCGCAGTTCCGTGTCGACGACGCTGGCGACACGCTCATCCCCGCCGATCTCGGTGGCGACCACTTCGTGCTGGCGCGCCGGTCCGTGGATGCAAGGGAGTTACGGCCATGATCACCCGCCGAACTGTACTGGCATTGCTTGCAACCGTGGCATTCCCCATGCGGCTCCTGGCTGCTGGGGGTGAACCGGCGTTTCTGGAAAAGCTGATTGCCGACGGCAAGCTTCCGCCGGTCAGCGAGCGCTTGCCCAAGACGCCGCGTGTCATCAACGTCGCGGCGCTGGGGCGCACGCCCGGCAAGCACGGCGGTGACGTGACGATGATCATCGGCAGTGCCAAGGACATCCGGCTCATGACCGTCTACGGCTATGCCCGACTGGTCGGCTATGATGAAACGCTGAAGCTCGAAGCGGATGTCCTCGAAAGCTACGAGACGGTCGAGGACCGCATCTTCACCTTCCACCTGAGAGAAGGGCACAAGTGGTCCGACGGGACGCCGCTGACGGCGGAGGACTTCCGCTATTGCTGGGACGATGTGCTCAACAACGAGAAGCTGAGCCCCGCCGGTTTGCCGACTGCGCTGGTGATGGACGGCGAAGCCGGAAAGTTCGAAGTCATCGACGAACGAACCGTTCGCTATACTTGGTCGACGCCGAACCCGGACTTCCTGCAGAAGCTCGCCGCACCGCAACCGCTGGTGGTGGCGGTGCCTTCAGCCTATCTCAAGCAGTTCCACGAGAAATATCAGGAAGAAGACAAGCTCAAGGCTTTGATGAAGGAGCAGCGCGTCAAGAAGTGGAGCCAGCTCCATATGCGCATGGCTCGCTCCTATCGCCCTGAGAATCCTGAGCTTCCGACGCTCGATCCATGGCGCAACACGACGCCGCTTCCTGCCGAACAGTTCATCTTTGAGCGCAACCCCTACTTCCACCGCGTCGACGAGAACGGGTTGCAGCTTCCCTATATCGACAAGTTCGTGCTCAACGTCAGCTCGTCGGCGCTGATCCCGGCGAAGACGGGCACGGGTGAAAGCGACCTTCAGGCGACGGGCATCGACTTTGTCGACTATACTTTCCTCAAGGATTCCGAGAAGCGGTACCCGGTCAAGGTGCTTCTGTGGAAGAAGACGCAAGGCTCGCGCCTGGCGCTGTTGCCGAACCTCAACTGCTCCGACACGGTCTGGCGGTCGTTGCTGCAGGATGTGCGCGTTCGCCGTGCGCTCTCGCTGGCCATCGACCGCACCGAGATCAACAAGGCAGTCTTCTACGGCTTGACCAAGGAGAGCGCCGACACGGTTCTGCCGGACAGCCCGCTGTTCCGTCCGGAGTTCGCCAACGCTTGGGTGGCCCACGATCCAGCTCAAGCCAATGCACTGCTCGACGAAGCGGGCTTGACGCAACGCGATAGTGACGGCATTCGCGTCCTGCCCGATGGCAGGGCCGCGCAAATCGTCGTGGAAACGGCCGGCGAAAGCACGCTCGAGACGGACGTGCTGCAGCTCGTCACCGACTACTGGCAGAAGGTCGGGATATCGCTTTTCATCCGCACCTCGCAGCGCGACACGTTCCGCAGCCGTGCTGTCGGCGGCGAGATCGTCATGTCGATGTGGTTCGGGCTCGACAACGGCGTTCCGACGCCGGGCATGAACCCGGGGCAACTGGCGCCGACGGCTGACGACCAGCTGCAATGGCCGGTCTGGGGGCTCAACTACCTGTCCCATGGCGAAATGGGCCAGCCGCCGGATCTGCCTGCCGCTATTGAACTGACGGAGCTGTTGCAACGCTGGCGGCATTCGGCTGAAGACGCCGAGCGCACGGAGATTTGGACCCGCATGCTGTCGATCTACACAGACCAGGTCTTCTCGATCGGTATCGTCAACGCCTCGCTACAGCCGATCCTCGTGGCGAAGAAGCTGCGGAATGTGCCGGAAACGGGGCTCTACGGCTTCGATCCCACGTCATATTTTGGTGTTTACAAAACCGATACCTTCTGGATCGAGCAGGAAGCCTGACATGCTGCGATATATTCTCTGGCGTATCGCAGCGATGGTTCCAACCCTCCTCATCATATCGGCACTTGTCTTCACCATTATCGAACTGCCGCCCGGCGACTACTTCGAGAGCTATGTCTCCGAGATCAAGGCGCAGGGCGAAGGCGTCGACATGGAGCAGATCGAGGCGCTGAGGAAGGAGTACGGCTTCGACCAGCCACCGGTCCTGCGCTACGTCTACTGGCTCGGCGGCATTCTGCAAGGCGATTTCGGCTATTCCTTCGAATACGAACTGCCGGTCAGCGCCGTCGTCGGCGACCGTCTGTGGCTGACGATCCTCGTCTCCTTCGTCACCATCATCTTCACCTGGCTGATCGCCTTTCCGATCGGCATCTATTCCGCGACCCACCAGTATAGCTGGGGCGATTACGGCCTGTCGCTGGTGGGTTTGATCGGCATTGCCATTCCGAATTTCATGCTGGCGCTGATCCTGATGTATTTCGCCAATATCTGGTTCGGGATTTCGATCGGCCACCTGATGGACCAGAAGTATCTGGCCGAGCCGATGAGCTGGGCCAAGGCGAAGTCTATCCTCGAACATATCTGGATCCCCGTCGTTATCGTCGGCGCGGCGGGCACAGCCGGCATGATCCGGCGTCTGCGCGCAAATCTGCTCGACGAGCTGCAGAAGCAGTATGTCGTAACGGCCCGCGCCAAGGGCCTTTCGCCGATGCGCACGCTGGTCAAATACCCTCTGCGCATGGCGTTGAACTTCTTCATATCGGATATCGGCTCGATCCTGCCGGCGATCATTTCCGGCGCTGAAATCACCGCGATCGTGTTGTCGCTGGAAACCACCGGGCCGATGCTGATCAAGGCCCTGCAAAGCCAGGACATGTATCTCGCTGGTTCGTTCCTGATGTTCCTCGCGTTTCTGACCGTGATCGGCGTGCTGATTTCCGATATCGCGCTTGCCATTCTCGATCCTCGAATTCGGCTGCAAGGCAGGAGCACCAAGTGACGTCATTTCTTCCGGCGCCCGGCGAGCCCTTGCCGCATTACGTATCGACTGCTCCCTTCGATCCCTATTCAGTCGAGGCGATGACGGACGAGCAGGTACGCGTCAACCAGGCTTCCCAGCTTCGCCTGATGTGGTGGAAATTCCGGCGCCACCGGCTCGCGCTCGTCTCCGGCATCTTCCTCGCCGTGTTCTACCTCACGATCGTCGTCTCTGAGTTTCTGGCGCCTTACAACCTGCATACCCGCAACATGGATTACATCTACGCACCGCCGCAGGCGGTGCACCTGTTCCATGAGGGCCAGTTCGTCGGTCCCTTCGTCTATGGACGGACCATGACGCTGGATATGGAAACGCTGAAGCGCAACTATGCCGACGATGTCACGGACGTGCAGCGACTGCGTTTCTTCTGCCGGGGCGACAGCTATCGTTTCTGGGGCCTGTTCGACAGCAACGTGCATCTCGTTTGCCCGGCGAAGGACGGTCAGGCGTTCTTCCTGGGGACGGACCGTCTCGGTCGCGACGTGCTGTCGCGCATCATTTACGGTGCCCGAATTTCGCTGACGATCGGACTGCTCGGCATCACCGTCAGCTTCGTGCTCGGCATCGTCATCGGTGGCCTTGCGGGTTACCACGGCGGCGTCTTCGATCTCATCGTCCAGCGCGTCATCGAAGTCCTGCAGTCTATCCCGAGCATCCCGCTCTGGCTGTCGCTCGCAGCGATCATGCCGGCGACCTGGAGTCCGATCCTGATCTATCTGGCGATCACGATCATCCTTGGCCTCCTGGACTGGACGGGGCTTGCGCGCGCGGTGCGCTCGAAACTGCTGGCGCTTCGCGAGGAGGATTACGTGCTTGCGGCCCAGTTGATGGGCGCAAAGAGCAGCCGCATCATCGGCCGGCATCTTGTGCCTGGCTTCATGTCGCATCTGATCGCCACTGCGACGATCTCGATCCCCGGCATGATCCTCGGCGAGACGGCTCTGAGCTTCCTCGGTCTCGGTCTCAGACCCCCCATCACCAGTTGGGGCATTCTCTTGACGGAGGCCAAGAGCGTCAGCGTTATTGCTTTCTACCCCTGGCTCCTATTTCCCACAATTCCGGTCATTCTTGTGATTTTGGCATTCAACTTCTTGGGAGATGGGTTGCGTGACGCCGCCGATCCCTACAAATGAAGCCCGATTTGAAGCTGACAATCGGTCAGCGCCAAACGGTTCATTGATCCTGAGCGAAAGGTTTCTTGCATGATGCGGCGTTTTGAAGATGCCCGGATCCTCATGTATAGCCATGATACGTTCGGGCTCGGGCACCTCCGGCGGTGCCGCACGATCGCGCATTCCCTGGTGGAAGACTACCGCGGTCTGAACATCCTGATCATCTCCGGCGCAACGATCGCCGGTGCGTTCGACTACCGTGCGCGCGTCGATTTCGTGAAGATTCCAAGCGTCATCAAGCTGCACAATGGCGACTACACCTCGCTCGACCGTCATATCGAGCTCGACGAGACGCTGAAGATGCGTCAGGCAATCATTCGCCACACAGCCGAGACCTTCAAGCCGGACATCTTCATCGTCGACAAGGAGCCGATGGGTCTGCGCGGCGAGGTGGAGGAGACGCTGACCTATCTGAAGGCGCATGGCACGACGTTGGTCCTGGGCCTGCGGGAGGTCATGGATGCGCCACACCTGCTGGAAGCGGAGTGGAAGCGGCGCGACACCATGCGCAAGATCGAGCAGTATTACGATACGATCTGGGTTTATGGCCCGCCGGATTTTTACGATCCGCTGACCGAGCTCGAAGTGCCGCCGGCTGTCCGCGACCGGATGAATTTCGTCGGCTTCCTGCAGCGTAGCGTCCCGCGGGAGGAACTGCCGGGCCACAAGCCGCAGGGCGATTATATCCTGGTCACCACAGGGGGCGGCGGCGACGGTGCGGACCTGATCCACGATGTCATCCACGCTTACCAGCAGGATCCGGAGCTTACGCATAATGCGTTGATCGTGCTCGGGCCCTATATGCCGGTCAAGAAGCGGGAAAAGTTGATCCGTAAGGGCAGCAACATCCCCTATATCAAGATCATCGAGTTCGACAATCGCATGGAAGAGCTCATCGCCGGCGCAAAGGGCGTCGTCGCCATGGGCGGCTACAACACCTATTGCGAAATCCTCTCCTTCGACAAACCGGCGCTGATCGTGCCGCGCATCCAACCGCGCGAGGAGCAGTTGATCCGCGCCCGCCGCGCGGCCGAGCTTGGGCTCGTCGAAATGCTGTTGCCGGACGAAGCGGAAGATCCGCTGCGGTTGGCGGCGGCGCTGAAGGCGATGCCGTCCCGGGCGCCGCCTTCGAAAAGCACCGCCAACGGCCTGCGGCTGGAAGGGCTCGTGCATATCTCCGAGATCGTTGGTCGGTGGCTCGACCGGCCGTCGAGCGACCACTTGAATATCGTGAAGAAATCGAGCTGAAGCATTGCCGACAGATCGCAAGATTGCAGTCGTGCTGAAGGGCTATCCGCGTCTTTCGGAAACCTTCATCGCGCAGGAACTGCTTGGCCTCGAGCGGGCCGGACTAGACCTCGTACTGATCGCGCTTCGCCGTCCGACCGACAGCAAGCGCCATCCGGTGCATGACGAGATTCGTGCCGATGTTCACTATCTGCCCGAATATCTGCATGAAGAGCCGCTGCGGGTGCTGCGCGGTCTCGCGCGTTCTCTGCCGAAGCCGGGTTTCTTCCCGGCATTCGGGCTATTTCTGAAAGACCTGCGCCGCGATTTCAGCCGCAACCGCTTTCGCCGGTTCGGGCAGGCGGTGGTGCTCGCTTCGGAATGGCCGGGCAATCCGCGCTGGCTGCACGCGCATTTCATCCATACGCCTGCCTCGGTGACGGCCTATGCCAGCGTGATCGCCGGTACGCCCTGGACCTGCTCGGCGCATGCCAAGGACATCTGGACGTCGCCGGACTGGGAGCTTTCCGAAAAGCTTGGCCGGGCGCGCTGGACGGTTACCTGCACGCGCATGGGCTACGAACATCTGAAGAGCCTGACGAGCGAAAAGGCGAGGGTGCATCTGAGCTACCACGGCCTTGATCTTGATCGTTTCCCGCGTTTCGAGGGCACGCATTCTGACCGCAATGGTTCCGACCCTTCGGATCCCGTCCGCATCGTCAGCGTCGGCCGCGCCGTCGACAAGAAGGGCTACGACGTCTTGCTGAAGGCACTCTCGCTGTTGCCGGCGGACCTTCATTGGCGGTTCGAGCACATCGGTGCCGGTGAGCTGACCAGCAAGCTCAAGAGGCTTGCGACCGAGCTTGGCGTTTCCGGCAGGGTTGCCTGGAAGGGCGCGCTCGACCAGACCGACGTGCTGGCGCATTACCGGACGAGCGATATCTTCGCGCTTGCCTGCCGGATCACCGCCGACGGCGATCGCGACGGGTTGCCCAACGTGCTTGTCGAAGCGTCGAGCCAACGATTGCCGTGTGTCTCGACGGCGATTTCCGGCGTTCCGGAACTTCTCGTCGATGGCGAGAACGGCAGGGTCGTCCCGTCGGAAGATCCGCAGGCGCTTGCACGCGCCCTGGAGCAACTCATCCGAGATCCCGCGCTTCGTCACTGCCTGGGCGGTGCGGCGGAGCGGAAGGTCCGCGCGCAATTCGACCACCACACCAGTATCGATCAGCTTGCCGCCCTGTTTGCCAGCGAATGGAGAGCCGCGTGATGCGTGCGCGCCGTGTCTTCTTCTACGTGCAGCATCTCCTCGGCATCGGCCATCTGGCGCGGGCGAGCCGGATCGCGAGCGCACTTGCTGCCAGGGGGTTCGAGGTGACCGTCGTGACCGGCGGCAGCCCGGTGCCGGGTTTCCCGGGGAATGACGTAAAGCATGTGGCCCTTCCGCCGGTGCTCGCCGGCGACAAGGGGTTTTCCGGCCTTGCCGACAGCGATGGAAATCCGGTGAGCGACGCCTTCAAGGATCGGCGCCGGGAGCTGTTGATCGAGGCGTACCTTGCCTGCGATCCCGATATCGTCATCTTCGAAGCCTTCCCTTTCGGCCGCCGGCAGATGCGTTTCGAGCTGATGCCCTTGCTCGAGGTGATCGAAAGGCAGACCCCCAGACCCCTTGTTGCCGCTTCGCTTAGGGACATCCTGCAGGAGCGGACGAAACCCGGCCGCGCCGAGGAAACACTCGACGTCGTCATGGCATACTTCGATCTCGTGCTCGTGCATGGGGATCCTGCCTTTGCGCGGCTCGAAGAGACCTATCCCTATGCGGCCGAGATCGAGGACAAGGTCGCCTATACGGGCCTCGTGGCGGGGAATGTACCGGACGCTCCGGCGGAAACGTTCGACGTGCTCGTTTCGGCCGGTGGTGGTGCGGTGGGCAAGGAACTGATCGGCGCGGCGTTGCAGGCGGCGAGCTTGCTGCCGCGCGAGCTGCAATGGTGCCTGGTCACGGGGCCGAACCTGCCGCAGCAGGACTATGACGCCTTCCAAGCCGCCGCGCCCGTCAACGTGCAGCTCTTCCGCTTCCGAAAGGATTTCGCGAGCCTGCTTTCGGGCGTGCGGCTTTCGGTTTCTCAGGCCGGCTACAACACGGTCTGCGACATCATCCGCGCCGGTTGCGGATCCCTGCTGATCCCCTTCGTCGCCGGCGGCGAAACCGAGCAGTCGACCCGGGCGGAACGGCTCGAAAAGCTCGGCCTTGCTGGCGTCCTGCCGGAGGCCGACGTGACGCCCGAGAGGCTGGCGCGCGATGTCGAAGCGATGCTGGCGCGACCGAAGCCGAACATTCCGCCGCTGGATCTGGACGGCGCGATGAAGACCGCCGAAATCCTGGAAAGCCGCACGGCTCTTTGATCGGTCTCCGCGCGGGCGGCGCCTTCTGCGAACGCGGGGCCGGTTTGCGGCGCTATTCAGATAGCTCGCTTCGCTGCGGCTCGCCAGCCGCTCTCAGACCGTACCGATCAGCATGTAGCGGGTATACTTCGTCGTCGGCAGGGCGCCGGCAAATTCGACTGTCGTCAGCGCCGCCTGTTTCCTGAACTCCTCGACGGAAGCCACGCAATTGATATGGGTGGGCTCGCTGAAATAGTTGTTGGATTGCAAGAGGACGCGCGTGCCAGCGGGAATGCGATCGAGCCACGATCTCAGATCGGCGATGTGTTCGCAGCTCGTGTTGATGACCAGGTCGGCCCCAAGCGTCGTATAGTCGATCGCATACATGTCGGCCGTGACCGCACGGAATTTCTCCGGGAAGGCAAAATTCAGGGTTCGCGCAACCGTTTCCACGTCCGGGTCGATGTCGAAGCTGTCGACCGCAGCCACGTTGAAGCGCGCATCCTCCAGCAGCATTGCGCCCAGGATGCCATACCAACCGCCCAGAATCGCAATCCTGGCGTAGGATGAACCAGCAACCTTCAAAAGCGTGTCGCGCGCCCAAACCTTGCAGGCAACCTGCTTGTGATTGAAGGCGTTGGCGATGTGGGCTTCGGGATGTTTGGCGATTACCTTCGCGACGCCTTCGACGAGGGGGCTCTGCGTATAGGCGGCGATACCGCGGGCCAAATCAAAGGCATGCTCGTACCAATCGCTGGTTTGGGAAGGAGGGTGGGTGGTGTGTTTCATGCGCTCGTTGTAAGCTGGGTGTCGGGCGAGTGCAATATCGGCGTGTGCTTCGGAGAGTGACATTCTCTGTGGTTGCCTTCGCGGCAGTGGAGTCGGAACCGCGTCCATTGCAGATTTCCCTCGCACCTGCATAATCGACAGAACCGGATTCGGCGCCGGACGGAATATGCAGGCATCCACTTCGCGATCGAGCGCCGACAGGCACCCATCCGGAGGCTCCGCCGAGGAATGATGCGTGGTGGGGCATACGGCGGCCCGCCACGCCAGCAGCTATCGTGTTCAATAAGGTCCTATTGCCAGACACATGGAACCACGCCTTTCCCGCTACATCTGGACCCACACGCGCAAGGATCAGCTTTGGATTCTGGTGATCGTCGCGCTGTCGATGATCCCCTATTTCCTGTCCTTTGACCTACCGAAGCAGATCGTCAATGGACCGATCCAGGGTGATGGCTTCGACAGTCCGGAGGCGACGCAGGCCTTCCTGCCGATTTCGTTCGACTTGCCGTATTTGGGAACGATCAATGTCTTTGACGGTTTCCATCTCGGTCGAGAAGGCATGCTGCTCGCGCTCAGCCTGGTGTTCCTGCTGCTGGTGGTCATCAACGGCCTCTTCAAGTTCTACATCAACACCTTCAAGGGTCGGCTCGGCGAGCGCCTGTTGCGGCGCATCCGCTTCGAACTCGTCGATCGTGTCCTCCGCTTCCCGCCAAGCCACTTCAAGAGAGTGAAGCCGGCCGAAATCGCAACGATGATCAAGGATGAGGTCGAGCCGCTCGGCGGTTTTACCGGTGACGCCTTCGTCTCGCCTGCGCTGCTCGGCGGCCAGGCGCTGACGGCGCTGGTGTTCATCCTGCTACAGAGCTTCTGGCTCGGTCTGATCGCGACGCTGATCGTCGCCGTGCAGGCGATCATCATCCCGCGCATGCGCAAGCGACTGCTGGTGCTTGGGCGTGAACGGCAGCTGACGGCGCGGGAACTCTCCGGTCGTGTCAGCGAAATCGTCGACGGTATCGGCGCCATCCGCGGGCACGATACCTCCAACTATGAGCGCGCCGACATCGCGGCTCGGCTCGGCCGGATCTTCAAGATCCGCTACGACCTCTACCAGTGGAAGTTCCTCGTCAAGTTCATCAACAATTTCCTGGCGCAGGTCACGCCTTTCCTGTTCTACGCGATCGGTGGCTATTTCGCCTTGCAGGGGCGCCTCGATATCGGTCAGCTCGTCGCCGTCATCGGCGCCTATAAGGACCTGCCAGGTCCGCTGAAGGAACTGATCGATTGGGATCAGGCCCGCCAGGACGTTCAGGTCAAGTACGCGCAGGTCGTCGAGCAATTCAGCATCGATCCGTTGCTCGATCCGAAGGTTCAGGCCGTTGCGGCGGGGGCCATCGAATCGTTGCGCGGTCCGCTGGCGGCGGTGAACCTGACGGTGGTCGACGACGGCGGCTCGACCGTGCTCGACCACGTGTCGCTTCAGGTGCAGCCGGGCGAGAAGGTGGCGCTGACAGGCGGTGGCGAGGTGCTGGCGGAGGCCTTCGGCCGGCTGGTCTGGCCGGCGAGCGGCAAGGTGGTCATCGGCGGGCAGGATATTCTGGAGATCCCGGAATCGGTTACTGGACGTCGGATCGCCTACGCTTCGTCCGATGTCTACGTGTTCCAAGGCAGCCTCGGCGACAACATCCTCTACGGCCTGAAGCACGCTCCGCTGACGGAAGTAAACTACGAAGGGGAGGGCGCTTCGCACCGGAAGTGGGAAGTGACCGAGGCGCGCCTGGCCGGCAATCCACATCTGGATGTCAACAGCGACTGGGTCGACTACGGTTCGGCCGGGGCGAGCGGTCCGGATGATCTGCTCGTGCAGATCCGCCCGGTTCTCGACGCCGTGCTGCTGACCAATGACGTGATGGCGTTGGCCGTCCGCTCGACGATCGACGCGAACCGCCATGCGGCGTTCGCAGCCGGCATCGTCGAAATGCGCAGCGCGCTCAGGCAGCGTCTCGAAAAGGAAAAGCTCAGCGATCTCGTCGTGTTCTTCGAACCGGGAACCTACAACATCGAGGCAACGATCGGCGAAAACATGCTGTTTGGCACGATCACCGATCAGGCGATGTGGGCGAACGCGCTTGAGAACCACCCCTTCTTCAAGACGATCCTGCAGCGGGTCGGCTTGCGTGACACCTTCTACGAGATGGGGCTCGAGATTGCGGAGAACGTGGTCGAACTGTTTCGCGACTTGCCGCCGGATCACCCGTTCTTCCAGCAACTGACCTTCATGACCGCCGAGGAAATACCTGTCTACGAAGCCATCCTGCAGAAGGTGCGCAGCCGCGGCAAGACCGAGGTTTCCGAAGACGATCAGATCAAGATCATCCGGCTGTGCTTCGATTACATCGAGCCGCGGCACCGCTTCGGTTTGCTGACGGATGAGGTGATGGCGAAGGTTGTTGCCACGCGCCGTGAGTTCGATGAGGGGTTGCCGGCCGACCTCGCTGGAATGATCGAGCATTATCGTCCGAACCGTTACATTGCCTCAGGCAGCATCATCGACAACGTGCTCTTCGGGCGTATTGGCCACAAGCATGCCGATGGGTCGGAAAAAATCCGGGCGATTGTCCGCGATCTCTTCGAAGCCGGCGGCCTCTATAACGAAGTCCTGGCCTTCGGTTTCGACTACAATGTCGGCGCGGGCGGCAAACGTCTGACGGCAGCGCAGCGACAGAAGCTCGATCTTGCGCGCGCGCTTATCCGCGCCTGCGATTTCTATATCTTCAACCAGCCGCTGCTTGCGCTCGATCAACGCGTCCAGGAGCAGGTCGTGCGCAACGTCTTCTCGATGCTTGACCGGGCCGGGCGCGATCCAGCGATCGTCTGGGTTCTTGCCAATCCCTCGTTGATGGACCTCTTCGACCGTGTCGCAAAGTTCGAGAATGGGCGCCTGATTCATGACACCGGTGCCGATGCCGCAGTGGATGACGGACGCGACTACAAGGAAATGGCATCTTGATGTAATATTAATGTCAGGGCACGAGCATATGGTCCCGCCGCGATGCGGGAGGCAGACTGCTCCCGACGGGAAATCGGAGACAAGGATTGTGATGTTGCTCAAGGATGAAGTTGAAATGCTGCGCCGGATAACCCTGTTTTCAGGATTGCCGCCGGCAAAGTTGAAACTTCTTGCCTTCACGTCCGACAGGGTCATGTACGGTGCCGGCGACGCACTGTTCTATCAGGGTGATATCGGTGATGCGGCCTATGTCATTCTCTCCGGCAAGGCGGAGGTACTGATCAACACCGCCGGCGGGCCTTTCAAGATTGCCGAGTTTGAGCAAAATTCGATTGTCGGCGAAATCGCCATCCTCTGTAATACGCCTCGCACGGCAACCGTGCGGACCACCACACCGCTCGAAGCCTTGCGTATTCGCAAGGAGGACTTCCTCAAGCTGCTGGCCGATTTTCCCGAGATGGCGGTGGAAATCATGCGTGTCCTGGCTGACCGCCTGGCCCAGACCACGGCCGAGCTCAGCGAAGCCCGTAACCAGGTCGAGCGGGTCGACGCCTGACGCGCCTCGCAACCCAAGCTGTACCATGTTGAGACATTCTCTCAGGGCATGTGAGCCTTTCGCAAAAGCGATTCCGCTTGGCGGTTTTATCGGCTAGACAGGCGACATGCGTTCGATCACCTATTTCCGCAAAACCGTTCAGTTTCCCGACAAGCCGGAGAAGAAGCGCTTCTTCGCGCGGCTGCAGAATGGCGATTGGGAGCCTTGTACGTTTCAGAACATCGAGCGCCTTGTCGATCGCAAGACGACCTTCATCGACATCGGCGGATGGATCGGGGTGACGCCCTATTGGGCGGCGCAGATCGCAGACAACGTCATCACCGTCGAGCCCGACCCCGTCTGCTTCAGTATACTCAAGGAGATGCAGCCGGAAAACAGCGGGGAGGTGCGCGTGATCAACGCCGCGCTTTCCGAGGACGAGGTGCTGGTGCTGCACTCCGTCGGCGGCGGTTTCGGCAGCTCGGAAACCTCCGCGCTGATTGCCGACGACAACGGCGAGGCGATCCGAGCACAGACGGTTAAGATAGCCGAGCTTCAGGCCATGGCCCGCACCGAGCGGCTCTGCTTCAAGATAGACATCGAGGGATATGAGTACCGCGCTCTGGATCAGTTCCGGGCTATCGATCCGCAACGCACCACCGGCGTCCTGCTTGCGGTGCATCCGCAAATCCTCTTTGCCTCGCTGAGCGGTCCTTCGGTGGTGCGCGCAATTCGCACGATTACAGCCACGATGCGCCTGATCCGCAGCCTGCGCGGCTTCCGCCTGGACAATCCCTCGGCGATCTGGGCGGCGCTGCGCAAATCGATTGCTCGCCGGGAGTTTCGGGGCTTCGACCTTTTGTTCGTTTCGAGACGGCACGACCGCTAGGCGGTTGCGACAACGGCAATTGGCGTTTTCCATCCACCCGCGTGTATCAGATGGCTGTCTCTTCGCGCAGACGCGCGGCTATAGGCGTTCAAGGCAGGTGCTGCAGGTTCATTCTCGAGCGAGACAGGCTCCAACCGGCAACAGCTACGAAGCCGGCATGGTTAACCATTCTTTAGAGAATGTTAATTCTTCGTTTTAAGACGTAATTTTCAGTGCTATAAATTTCTTGACTGCTATTGGCTAAAACGTCGCGCGTCACTTGAGACGCGCAAAGGTTGTTGTAGTACTTTGATTTGCTGCATGTCTTTGTCGTCAGATTGAGGTCGATCGAAGGGGTCATGCAGAAAGCTTGATGTTGTGTCGTGAGGGCGATCGCATGTCATGGGTGTATTTTGCGACTGCCGCCTATTGCCTGACCGCCTCGTTTCTCCTGGCGATGACTTATCTTGAAGGTTTACAGGCGCGTGCGCCTTGGAACATGTATCGTTTTGCCGGGCTACTCATCTGCATTCTTTGGCCGGTCCTGTGTCTCTATCTGATGTTTAAAATGATATCGAAAACAAGAATTTCGGAGCGTTAAGGTTAGACTTCCCTGCCTCTATGTCGGGTTTTGCGCCCGAACTGTGGCATTTACCATACAACCAGAAAATGCCGGAGATTTAACCCATGAGTCCCTCGTGCGGATTATGCTTCGGTGGTGATCGACCGGTGTGAAAGTATTTGAACATGTGCGGTTTCGGTGGCTATTTCGGCTCAATTCCAGACGCAAAGTACCTCCTCGAGAGAATGGTTTCCGCAATTGCGCATCGCGGCCCGGACGAGAACGGCGTCTTCGTCGACAAGGAGGCCGGACTTGGTCATGCTCGCCTGTCGATCGTCGGTCTCGGCGACGGCCAGCAGCCGATGTCGGACGAGAGCGGTGAGTTGACGATCGCCTTCAACGGCGAGATCTTCAACTATGTCGAATTGCGCGATGAGCTGCGTGCCAAGGGCCGGCGCTTCCGAACCTCAAGCGACACCGAAGTGATCCTTCATCTTTACGATGTCATGGGGGAGGAGTGTCTGTCCCGTCTCAATGGCGATTTTTCCTTCGCCATCTGGGATCGCCGCCGCCAGCGGATGATGCTGGCACGCGACCGGATGGGCGTACGCCCGCTGTTCTACATGAACCATGGCGGCACGTTCTATTTCGCTTCCGAAATCAAGGCCCTGCTTCAGGTGCCGGGCGTTTCTGCCGAACTCGATCCGATCGCGCTCGACCAAATCTTCACGCTCTGGGCGCCGATCGCGCCGCGCACCGGCTTTCGCGACATTCATGAGCTTGAACCGGCGCATCTCATGATTGCAGAAAAGGGCAAGGTTGCGATCCGCCCCTACTGGCAACTCGACTATCCCGACTGCGGGGCATCGCCGCTGCTCACGGACGAGCGTGCCGCTGCCGAAGAGCTGCGTGCGCTGCTCACGGATGCCACCCGGATCCGGATGCGCGCCGATGTTCCCGTTGGCTCCTACCTTTCGGGCGGGCTCGACTCCTCCATAGTCGCGGCGATGGCGACCGGCATGGCGCCGCAGGGGCTGAGGACATTCTCCGTCACCTTCGATAGCGTGGAGCATGACGAGAGCGCATTCCAAATGGAAATGGCGACAGCGCTAGGCACGCATCACAGCGCGGTTGCCTGCCGGGCGGGCGACATTGCGCGGTCTTTTCCGGAGGTGATCCGCTTTGCGGAGCGACCGATCATCCGAACGGCGCCGGCACCTCTCTATCAACTTTCGGGTCGCGTCCGGGAGCAGGGGCTGAAGGTGGTTCTGACGGGCGAAGGCGCCGACGAGGTCTTTGCCGGCTACGATATCTTCAAGGAGGCGCGGGTCCGTCGGTTCTGCGGCCGCCAGCCCGGGTCGCGCATGCGCCCGCACCTCTTCCGCAAGCTCTATCCCTACATCCCCGGCTTGCAGCAACAATCGGCGGAGTATCTCGCCGCGTTCTTCGGCGCCGGCGACGTGCCGCTCGACGATCCGCTGTTCTCGCACCGGCCACGCTTCAAGAGCACGGCGGCGACCAAGATCTTCTTCTCAGGCGATCTGCGTACGCGGTTGAGCAACTACGATGCGGCAGAGGATCTGGCGAGCCGGCTTCCGGCAGCCTTCGGACGCTGGCACCCCTTGCACCAGGCGCAATATCTCGAAAGCCGCTTCCTGCTGCCGGGGTATATCCTGTCAAGCCAGGGCGATCGCATGGCCATGGCCCACGGGATCGAAGGACGCTTCCCGTTCCTCGATCATCGCCTCGTCGAATTCGCGACCCGTCTACCGCCCGAAATGAAGCTGAAGGGGCTGGTGGAGAAGCATGTCCTGCGCGAAGCGACCAAGGATCTGTTGCCGCCGTCCATTGGCCAGCGGACCAAGCAGCCTTATCGAGCGCCGGACAGCCATTCCTTCACCGGAGTGGGCGAACTCGATTACGTCCGCGATGCCATGAGCGAGGCGCGCGTCAGCGACAGCGGGCTTTTCAATGCCAAAGCCGTGACGAAGCTTTACGAAAAATGCCAGTCGCAGCCGGTCACCGGCTTCCGCGACAATGCGGCTTTCGTCGGAGTCCTGTCGACACAGCTCTGGCTGCAAGCCTTTACCGGCACCAGCGTCCGCGCGGCGGAAGCAGCCTGAACCATTTAGGAAAGGGAACCACATGACGGAAACGATCAAAGACAAGGTTAGAGCCTTCGTCATCGAAAACTTCCTGTTCGGCGATACATCCTACGATCTCGCCGATACAGCCTCGCTCATCGAGAATGACATCATCGATTCAACCGGCGTTCTCGAACTGGTGGCCTTCATCGAAGACCAGTTCGGCATTGTCATGGGCGACGCCGACATCGTGCCTGCGAATCTCGATTCTCTTGCGCGCATTTCGGCCTTCATCGAGGCCCGGGTCGGGGCGCCAGCCACGGCATAATCAAGACGCGAGGGGGCGTCCATGCGGTTCGAGCAATTCCTTATTGGCAATGCCGCCAGGCAAGCGGCGAAAACGGCGCTGGTCACCGACCGCCGTCGCCTCAGCTACGGCGAATTCGACGATCTATCGGGCAGGCTGGCTGCCGCGCTGGCGCGGGCCGGCGTCAAACGCAACGATCGCGTGCTCGTCTTCATGGACAATTGCTGGGAAGCGGCTGTTTCGATCTTCGCGATCCTGAAGGCCGGCGCGACCTTCAGCCCGATCAACGCCTCGACCAAGGCGGACAAGCTCGCCTACATCATCACCGACTGTGAGGCGGCGGCGATCCTGACGCAGGCAAAGCTGATGCCGATCGTGGCGGAGGCGCAGGCGCTGAGCGACAAATCGGATCTCTTCGTTGCCTCGACGGCTGCGCCCAACGGCCAGACGCCGGCTGACGCGATCTCGTTCGAAACCTGCCTCGCGGAAGCGGCAACGCCTGTGCCGCATCGCGGCATCGATGTCGACCTGGCGATGCTGATCTACACCTCGGGTTCGACCGGTCGGCCGAAGGGTGTGATGATGACCCATCGCAACATCGATGCGGCATCGGAGTCGATTACCACCTATTTGCGCAACGAACCGGACGATATCATCCTCAACGTATTGCCGCTTGCCTTCGACTACGGGCTCTACCAGCTGCTGATGGCGATCCGGATCGGCGCGACGCTGGTGCTCGAAAAATCCTTCGCGTTCCCGCATGCGATCTTCGAGCGGATCCGGGAGGAGGGCGTTACCGGCTTCCCGCTGGTTCCGACGATGGCGGCGATGATCCTGCAGATGCGGGATCTGGAACCCGGCTTCCTGCCAAGCCTGCGTTATCTCTCCAACACCGCCGCTGCCTTGCCGCCGCCGCATATTGCGCGGCTCCGCGGGCTCTTTCCGGGCGCCCGACTCTATTCGATGTACGGGTTGACGGAATGCAAGCGCTGCACCTATCTGCCGCCGGAAGAACTCGACCGCCGGCCGGGCTCGGTCGGCATCGCGATCCCGAATACCGAGGCCTTCGTCGTCGATGACGTGGGAAAACGCGTGCCGCCGGGCGTTCCCGGCGAACTCGTCATTCGCGGTCCCCATGTCATGCAAGGCTACTGGCGCAACGATGCCGCGACCGAGCGCATGCTGCGGCCGGGGCCGAACCCTTGGGAAAAGGTGCTCTATACGGGCGACCTGTTCCAGACCGACGAAGAGGGCTTCCTCTATTTCGTTGGCCGCAAGGACGACATCATCAAGACGCGCGGCGAGAAGGTCGCGCCCAAGGAAGTCGAGACCGTGCTGCACGCGCACCCGGGCATCGCCGAGGCCGTGGTGGTCGGCGTCGCCGATCCGGTGCTCGGCCACGCGATCGCGGCGCTGGTGGTGCGTTCTGATCCCAGCCTGACGGACAAGGACATTATTCGCCACTGCACCCGCCATCTCGAAGATTTCATGGTGCCGAAGATTGTCGAATTCCGCACCGAACTTCCGAAGACGGATACTGGTAAGGTCAGCCGCCGCCTTGCAGCCGAGACAATGGAGCCCGCCCAATGAACATTCGAACGACTGAGGGCGCGCGCCCGTTTTCGGCCGAGACGCTGACGATCGATCATGCGGCCGAAACGGACCGGATCGTCGCCGGGCTGCGTGAGCAGTTGCGGACGATGAAGAAGCGCGGTCTGGTGCTCGGGCTCTCCGGCGGTATCGACTCGAGCGTTTCGGTCGCGCTGGCCGTGCGTGCCGTCGGCGCCAAGAATGTGTTCTGCCTATTCATGCCGGAAAACGATTCCGATCCGGAAAGCCTTCGCTTTGGCCGTCTCGTCGCCGAGACTTTCGGCGTCGCGGCAATCATCGAGGATATCGGTCCGACGTTGAAGGCGATGGGCTGCTATGAGCGTCGCGATGCTTTCATTCGCGAGCTGGTTCCGGACTATGGCGATGGATGGGCCTCGAAGATCGTGATTGCCAATGCGCTTGAAGGCGAAGGCTACAATATTTCCTCGCTCGTGGTTCAAAGCCCCGACGGCACGCGGTCGAAGCATCGAATGCCGCCTTCGGTCTATCTGGGTATCGTCGCCGCCACCAACATGAAGCAGCGCACGCGCAAGCAGGTGGAGTATTACCACGCCGACCGGCTGAATTTCGCGGTGCTCGGCACGCCGAACCGGCTGGAATACGACCAGGGTTTCTTCGTCAAGAACGGCGACGGGGCGGCCGACGTCAAGCCGATCGCGCATCTCTACAAGTCGCAGGTCTACGCGCTTGCCGCCTATCTCGGCATTCCCGAGGAGATTCGACGCAGGCCGCCGACGACCGACACCTACTCGCTGGAGCAGACGCAGGAGGAATTCTACTTCTCGCTGCCATACGACCGCATGGATCTCTGCCTCTACGGGCTCAATAATGGCATCGATATCGACGCCGTCGCGACCGCTGCAGGCCTGACCGTCACGCAGGTGGAGCGCGTCTGGGCGGATATCGCCGCGAAGCGCAAGGCGACGCGCTACCTGCATCTGGGTCCACAGCTGGTGCAGCCGGTGGAGGAGATCAAGGGCTGATCGCGAGCCTCGTTGCTCGGCGAGGTGCTGCGGTGGCTTCAAGGAATGCCGCAGTAACCGAAGCGCTGGTCAGTCGAACTGGCCGGCGATCAGCCGGCACCAGTGTTCTCCGGCAATGCCGTTGAAGAAGCCTTGCCCGTCCCGGCAGGCCTGGACGATCGCGGGGTCACGGGAGTGAAGCACCGTCGAGGCGACATGGACAAAGGCAATCCGACGTCCGAGCATCGCTTCCATAAGTACCGGCTGTGTCCGTCCCCGTAGGCCCGGAAGTCCACGCTTGGCGGCATGATCGACAAGACAGTCGATGACCGGGCCGGCCTGGCCCGGCT
>NZ_JBQENZ010000033.1:2500-75529 GCF_052044935.1 Ensifer sp. 22460 | reverse complement strand
TAGAGTATCCGTGTTGGTCAAGTACGGGTTGGTTCCCATATGCGGCCATCCCTGAGCAATGCGTTTGCGATGATGATGAGCTTTCGCATGACGGCGGTAATGGCGAGTTTTGAGGCTTTTCCGGCGGCCTTGAGCCGGTCGTACTTGGCCTTGAGGTCGGGATTGAAGCGGATGGCGACGAGCGCGGGCATGTAGAGTGCTCGTCGGACATTGGCCCGGCCGCCGCGGATGAAGGCGCGGCCGATCCACTGTCCGGACTGGCGAGCGACCGGAGCGAGGCCGGCGAGGGAAGCGACCTGGGCCTGGTCGAGTGTACCGAGTTCGGGCATGTCGATGAGAAGCGCGAAGGCGGTGATTGCTGACACGCCCGGGATCGAGACGAGAATGTCGAAGCGTCGTGCGAGGTCGGGATCGACCTTGATGAGCGCCATGATCTCGTTTTCGAGGGCCGCGATCTGGCGCTCGATCTGCCTGAGCTGTTCGGCGTTGTGGCGCTTGAGGATCGGCAAGGTCAGGTTTTTCGCCCTGTTCCTGGCCGCCGTTCGGTTCTTCACCAATGCCTCGCGGGCCATGTGCAGGTCCTTGAGATCGTTGAGGGTCGGGCCTCGCGCCGGCCGCGCCTCGAGTTCGAGCAACACCCCCATGCGGGCGAGCATCGCAGCATCCAGCCGGTCGGTCTTGGCGAGCCTGCCGGTGGCCTCGGCAAATCGCCGCGCCTGACGCGGATTGACCTTGACCAGCGCGAAGCCCGCCTCTGCCAGCCTGTGCTCAAGGGCCCGATGATAGGGGCCTGTCGGCTCGTAGACGATACGCAGCTCAGGCCGCTCCAACCAGCCGATCAATGTCCTATGGCCACGGCTGTCGTTGGCGAAGCGCCGGCTCACACCGTCGCTCAGCCTGTGGACGTCGAGATGGTCTTTCGAGATGTCGACCCCGATGCTATCGTTCATCATCTTTCGCTTGTCCTGTGCTTGTCATCCGGAGCCGAACTCCGGGTATCCGTTCAGGCCTCAAGGGAAAGACGAGGGCGATCCGACTCTAGCTCGACCCATCAAAAGGTCCGCAATTCCAACGATCCGACCCTCGCCGCTGCGGGAGGGCGGCGACCCTCCCGCAGCGGTTCCGTTCTGACCTGTTCGGCAGCCAATGTCATAAGACAAGCAATTCCAGCCAAAGTGTGAAACGGTTTTCCGTCCGGAATTGCGTAATTTCAAAGACTTATGACACTTCAGTGTTTCGATGAAACAATGAATTGATCTAAGGGGATCGCCTGCTTCACTTTGGCTGGAATTGCGGCGCGGGGGAACTACACGCTCCCTCGACCACTTCAGGGCGCGTTACAGACCGTCGGCAGCGGCTGCTCGAGCGGCCCCTTCACTTCCTTGAGCCGCGCCGCTTCGACCTGGTAGGGCGTGAAGGGCGGCACCTGCAGCGACGGGTTGATGATGCGCGTGACGTAGCAGCCAGCGAAGAACCGGACCCGCGCGCGCTCCTCGATAGACTTCACCGCAACCGGAACCGCCGAATAGATGCTGCCGGCGCCCGCCTCCGTTTTCACCTTGCCGATCTTCACCTCGACCGACATGGTGCGATCATAGCCGCGGGTGAAGGACTTGAAGCCGCCGGCGGGCTTCGATTCGCCGAAATAGCCGTAGGCGCGGGCATATTCCTTGCGGTTGATGGCACTGTAGAGCGAACGGACGAGAGCTGCCCCGTCGGAGCGGTCGTCGACATAGGCGACGCCTTCCTGTGCCAGAGCCTCGCCGTTCAACGCTGCAAACGCGCCGAGAGCGAAGACGATGGATCGAAGCTTCATGGCAGTCCTCCTTTTGTCGTGCGACAGCCGAGCACAACAATAAGGCGAAGCCATAGCAGGATTCGCTACCCGCATGTTTCCCTACAACGCCGCGCGTCTTATCAGACGCGCAAAGGTCGCTGTAGCACTTTGAATTACTGCATGTTTTTGTCCTTTAATCGGGCACGATTAAAGGAAACATGCAGCAAGTCGTCTCCGGTCGAGCTCAGGCCGGTGGCAAGCCGGCACGGCGGCGGGCGACGACGCGCTCGCGCCACACGGTGAAGATGCCGGCGGCGACCACCAGCACGGAGCCGACGATCATGTTGACCGTCAGCGTCTCGCTGAAAA
Organism: Ensifer sp. 22460; assembly: GCF_052044935.1. NCBI lineage: Bacteria > Pseudomonadati > Pseudomonadota > Alphaproteobacteria > Hyphomicrobiales > Rhizobiaceae > Ensifer > Ensifer sp. 22460. The sequence continues at coordinate 73,383 of NZ_JBQENZ010000033.1, read as the reverse complement.
TCGTCACGCCCATGATTGAGGCAAAGACGAGCTGGAGGTAGGTGAGCGGCTGAACGGCCACCGCATCCAGCACCTCATAGGCCCGGATGAGGAAGTAGTGGCTGGAGGATCCGGTGATGCAGAGCAACAGCATCCAGCCCCAGTCCGCCGGCGCGAGCGTGACCCAGAAGAACGGGCCGACCAGGCTGATCGCGGCAGCGCCCACGACGCCGGTGTAGAAGAAACTGGTCATCGCCGAATCCTGCCGGCTGACGAGCCGCGTGACGATGACATAAAGCGCAAACAGCAGAGCCGCCCCGAGCGGCAAGAGGAAGGTCCGGTCGAACAAGCCGTCTGCGGGCTTCAGAATCAGAAGCACGCCGCCGAGACCGACGGAGATTGCCAGCCATCGCCGCCAGCCGACGCGCTCGCCGAGAAGCGGCATGGACAGGAGGGCAACGAAGAGAGGCGTCGCCGCCAGAATCGCTTGCGAATGGGCAAGCCCGACCCAGGTGAAAGACGTGATCACCATGACGATCTGGGTCGGCAGCAACACGCCGCGCAGGATCTGAAGCCACGGTCTCCTGGTTGTCGCCGTGATCTTCAGGCCTTCCTTGGTACGCGCAGCCAGCGCAATCGCGAAAAGTGCAAAGGCCCAATAGCGGATCATAGCGACGAAGACCGGCGGATAGATCGCGCCCAGATGCTTGGAGATCCCGTCCTGGATCGAAAAGATGACGATCGCCAGAAGCGTGAAGATGTAGCCGTTTGCCTTGGAAGCCTGTGAGACGGTGGACGTCATGGCGCGCCGATACCTGCGAGAACCCGCCGCGCCGCCAATTGCGCACGACAGGTGCCACATACAGGGAAACACGGCCGTATTCGAGACATGAAAAGAGCCCCGTGTGGGAGGAGGTACACGGGGCTCTCGAACTTGATCGGTGACTGGGAGGAGGAGTGCCACCGACCCGCATCGGGCGCCGCGGGAGGAGGTGCAGCGCTTCGATAAGTCATATAATAATCGTGCGTCGCAGCAATTTCAAGACGTGATTTTTGCATTGCACAAAATCGTGAAGGCGAAGCGTCAGGTCGAGCCATCTTGACCCGCTGATCGGAGCCTGAGCCAGGGAACAACTCGTCGCCGGGCCGGCACGCGAAAGCCATGCATGGCGCGGTAACCAGCCGGAAACCACAACCTTTGATAGCTTTTTACTCTACTTCAGCTTTCCTGATATACGACCAGCAATATTAGAAGAAATATATTCACTCTCCATAATTGCAGGCTTTCAGATGAAATTATTGCTCCAGGTCCCCACCGCAATCATCGTTGTCCTGATCCTCGCCACCTGGATCGCCAGCCTGCGCCTCGTCGTGCTGCCACCGGGCTCCTTCAAGTTAAGAGCGATGACGGCGCTCGTTTATCAAGGGCACGACTACCGGCTGGTGGACAGCCCGCGCGCCATGTGCGACCGACAGGCCTACCAGGCGAAGGACTGCGAGGAAGTGGCGATGAACCACCTGGGGAAACGGGTTCTGTTTCGGCTTCCCTATAGCCAATGGCTCTACGACTTTACCGAGCCCGGTGCTGCCGCATCGAACGTGGCGGTCGAAGATACGCCACTGCGCAGCTCCATCCAGTAGTTGCGACCATATTGGGCTCGTTAGCACAACGGAGTGGACGTCTCACCCACTGCCACGCGCAGCGCGTCGCTTAAACGCAAGTTGTTGAAGACCATGCGTATTTCACGATGCGCTTCTTAACTCCCCCTTAAATTGCCGCATTTAAAGTTCACCCGGTCGCCGTGGCGGATGGGCGCAGAGCGCCGGTACCGCCGTCGAGATCGAAGTCACCGTCGTGATTGAGCCAATCGGCCCCGCAGACGGCAGAGGGACAAATCCAAACGGCATGGCAACAAACGGCAGGTCAGGAGAGCGGATCGAGCCATCGTTCGGCGGAAACCAGGACGATGATGACGATTTTCGCGTCGAGGCCAGCGATCGTGTGACCGCCAGCCGCAAGGCACCCCGCGGCTCGGGCAGCGGCAAGAAGGGCAGCAGCAAGAAGAAGGCAGCCGGCAAGCGCGGCAGCGCACGGCGCAACTCTGGCGGCGGCGGCTTTGTTGGCCTTGTCCGCACGCTGTTCTACTGGTGCATCGTGCTCGGCATCTGGGGCGCCATGGGCGTCGGCGGCCTGGTGCTCTACTACGGCGCGCGCATGCCGAGCGCCGAGAGCTGGTCGATCCCCGAGCGACCGCCGAACGTCAAGATCCTTGCGGTCAGCGGCGACGCCATCGCCAATCGCGGCACCACCGGCGGCGAAGCGCTGTCGCTGGAAAACATGTCGCCCTATATCCCGCAGGCGGTCATCGCGATCGAGGACCGCCGCTTCTATTCGCATTTCGGCATCGATCCGCTGGGTCTCGCCCGCGCCATGCTGACGAACCTCACCACCGGCCGCATGGTGCAGGGTGGCTCGACCTTGACGCAGCAGCTTGCCAAGAACCTGTTCCTTTCGCCCGAGCGCACGCTCGAACGCAAGGTGCAGGAGGTGCTGCTCGCCTTCTGGCTCGAGCAGAAATATTCCAAGGACCAGATCCTGGCGATGTATCTCAACCGGGTGTTCTTCGGCTCCAACGCCTATGGCGTGGAGGCGGCATCGCGGCGCTATTTCAACAAATCGGCGCGCGACGTGAACCTCGGCGAGGCCGCACTGCTTGCAGGCCTGCTCAAGGCTCCTTCCCGCCTGTCGCCGGCCCGCGACCCGAAGGCTGCGGAAGAACGCGCCCAGGTCGTTCTCGGCGCCATGCGCGAGGAAGGTTACGTCACCGATAGCGAGATCAAGACGGCGATGTCGCAGACCCCGACCAAGGCGAAGAGCTACTGGTCAGGCGCCGAGCACTACGTCGCCGACATGGTGATGGACCAGCTTCCCGGCATGATCGGCGAGATCAAGGAAGATCTCATCATCGACACGACGATCGACCTCAATCTCGAGAAGAAGGCCGAGGAGGTGATCGCTGCCACGCTGGACGCCGACGGCAAGAAGCTCGACGCTTCGCAGGCAGCACTCGTCTCGATCGATGGCACCGGCGCCATCCGGGCGCTCGTCGGCGGCAAGGACTACGCAGAGAGCCAGTTCGACCGCGCCTCCAAGGCCAAGCGTCAGCCGGGCTCTGCCTTCAAGCCCTTCGTCTATGCCGCGGCACTCGAGATCGGCCGCACGCCGATGTCGATCCGCAACGACGGCCCGGTCCGGATCGGCAACTGGACGCCCGAGAATTACGACCAGAAATATCGCGGCGAGGTTACGATCGCCGATGCGCTCGCCAATTCGCTGAACACTATCGCCGCGCAATTGGTGATGGAGGTCGGGCCGCAGAACGTCGTCAAGGTCGCCCATCGCCTCGGCATCGATTCCGAGATGCAGGCCAATGCCTCGATCGCGCTCGGCACATCCGAAGTCAGCCTCGTCGAACTGACGTCGGCCTATGCCCCGTTCATGAATGGCGGCTTCAAGGCGACGCCGCATGTCATCCGCCGCATCTCCAAGGCCGACGGCACGGTGCTTTACGAAAACACCTACGACAACCCGCCGCGTGTGCTCGACCCGGCGATCGTCAGCGAAATGAACCAGATGATGGTGCGTGTGCTGACCAAAGGTACGGGCAAGAAAGCGCAGCTCAAGGGCTGGGAGGCGGCCGGCAAGACCGGTACGACGCAATCCTTCCGCGACGCGCTGTTCGTCGGCTACACCTCGAACCTGACAACCGGCGTCTGGTTCGGCAACGACGATGGCAAGTCGATGAAGAAGGTCACGGGCGGCGGCCTGCCGGCCAAGGCCTGGCACGATTTCATGATGGCGGCCCACGAGGGCCTCTCGCCCTCGCCGCTCTTCGGCACGACGGGCGTGCAGCCGGTCTTCGACGAAGGCGTAGGCGCACCGGCCGGCGACTTGCTCTCCGGCGATCCGGAAGCCTTCCCGGAAGCACCCGTGGGCGTCAATGGCGCGGTCGCAGTGGGGCAGCGCCCGGTAGACCAGGGGGGCGAATGGGATGGCCAGAGCGCCGATCAGGGCAATGGCGGTCTCGTACCACCGGCCGATGTCGGCCAGACGACGGGTGCCACGCGCCGCACGACCCTCTTCGACATTTTGACCGGCGGTTGAGCCGGCGCGACTGGCGCTGCAAGCGTGCGACTGGTGCCATTCTCACCAGCCGCGCATAGCCCATTTCTAGCTAGGCAAATCCCGGACTTGCATTTGCCCCCAAACGCCCCGCAGAATGCCTTGCAGTCCGAAACGCCGGTCCTTATATACGCCGCATCGGCGCAGTCTCGACTGCGAAGAAATCCTGAGACCATCCCGTTAGGGGCTGTCTTACGAATGCCTGACCGGGTTCCGACAGTCCGCTGCAAGGAGAGAACGACATGGCTAAAGTTATTGGTATTGACCTGGGAACGACCAACTCCTGCGTCGCCGTCATGGACGGAAAAGACGCGAAGGTGATCGAAAACGCCGAGGGTGCGCGCACGACCCCCTCGATGGTGGCATTCAGCGACGACGGCGAACGTCTCGTCGGCCAGCCGGCCAAGCGCCAGGCCGTCACCAATCCGGAAAACACGCTTTTTGCGATCAAGCGCCTGATCGGCCGGACCTTCCAGGACCCGACCACGCAAAAAGACAAGGACATGGTTCCTTACAAGATCATCAAGGCCGACAATGGCGACGCCTGGGTCGAAGCGCACGGCAAGGATTATTCCCCGTCGCAGATCTCCGCCATGATCCTTCAGAAGATGAAGGAAACGGCCGAATCCTACCTCGGTGAAAAGGTCGAAAAGGCCGTCATCACCGTTCCGGCCTACTTCAACGACGCCCAGCGCCAGGCAACCAAGGATGCCGGCAAGATCGCGGGCCTTGAAGTTCTGCGCATCATCAACGAGCCGACCGCGGCAGCCCTTGCCTACGGCCTCGACAAGAAGGACGGCAAGACGATCGCCGTCTACGACTTGGGCGGTGGTACCTTCGATATCTCGGTTCTGGAAATCGGCGACGGCGTCTTCGAAGTGAAGTCGACCAACGGCGACACCTTCCTCGGCGGTGAAGACTTCGACATGCGTCTCGTCGAATACCTCGCCGGCGAGTTCAAGAAGGAACAGGGCATCGACCTGAAGAACGACAAGCTCGCCCTTCAGCGCCTGAAGGAAGCTGCCGAAAAGGCCAAGATCGAGCTGTCCTCGTCGCAGCAGACCGAAATCAACCTGCCGTTCATCACGGCTGACGCTTCCGGTCCGAAGCACCTGACGATGAAGCTGTCGCGCGCCAAGTTCGAAAGCCTGGTCGACGACCTGATCCAGCGCACCGTTGCGCCGTGCAAGGCAGCCCTCAAGGATGCCGGCGTCTCGGCTGCCGAGATCGACGAAGTCGTTCTCGTCGGCGGCATGAGCCGCATGCCGAAGGTTCAGGAAACCGTGAAGCAGTTGTTCGGCAAGGAGCCGCACAAGGGCGTGAACCCGGATGAAGTGGTCGCCATGGGCGCCGCCATCCAGGCCGGCGTTCTGCAGGGCGACGTCAAGGACGTTCTTCTGCTCGACGTCACCCCGCTGTCGCTCGGCATCGAAACGCTCGGTGGCGTCTTCACCCGCCTGATCGAACGCAACACGACGATCCCGACCAAGAAGTCGCAGACCTTCTCGACCGCCGACGACAACCAGTCGGCCGTGACGATCCGCGTCTCCCAGGGTGAGCGTGAAATGGCCGCCGACAACAAGCTGCTCGGCCAGTTCGACCTCGTCGGCATTCCGCCGGCACCGCGCGGCATGCCGCAGATCGAAGTCACCTTCGACATCGACGCCAACGGCATCGTGCAGGTTTCGGCCAAGGACAAGGGCACCGGCAAGGAGCACCAGATCCGCATTCAGGCTTCTGGCGGTCTTTCCGACGCCGACATCGAAAAGATGGTCAAGGATGCCGAAGCCAATGCCGAGGCCGACAAGAAGCGCCGCGAAGGCGTCGAAGCCAAGAACCAGGCCGAAAGCCTGATCCACTCCAGCGAGAAGTCGCTGAAGGATTACGGCGACAAGGTTTCGGAAGCCGACCGCAAGGCGATCTCCGACGCGATTGCCGCACTGAAGACTGCCGTCGAAGCCTCCGAGCCGGACGCCGAAGACATCAAGGCCAAGACCAACACGCTGATGGAAGTTTCCATGAAGCTCGGCCAGGCGATCTATGAAGCGCAGCAGACGGAAGCCGCCCATGCGGATGCCGCAGCAGACGCGGCGCGCGACGGCGATGTCGTCGATGCCGACTACGAAGAAGTCAACGACGAGGACGACCGCAAGCGTTCGGCCTAATCCGTCCCTTCGATCAGACGAAAAGCCCGGGTTCGCCCGGGCTTTTTGTTATCTGCACAGCCCGGCGCGACGGGCAAAAGTGGCGACAAGTGCCGCGAGCCGCTGCAAACGTTACTTTTCCGACAAAAAACCGCATCTACCACCGCTCGGGCTATGGTATCGCGCTTCAAGGTTTACTAAATCGGTGGCAAGGTAAACGGGCAGCCGCCGAGCCCTCGCGCTGGCATGCCAACAGGATAATCTTCGACGAATGAAACGTGATCTCTACGAAACGCTTGGCGTTGCCAAGAACGCCGACGAGAAGGAGCTAAAGGGCGCCTTCCGCAAGCTCGCAATGAAGTATCACCCGGACAAGAACCCCGGCGACGCGGCAGCGGAGAAGACCTTCAAGGAAATCAACGAGGCCTATGAGACCCTCAAGGACCCGCAGAAGCGCGCCGCTTACGATCGCTACGGTCATGCGGCCTTCGAGCAGGGCGGCATGGGCAACGGCTTCGGCGGCGGCGCTGCCGGCGGCTTCTCCGACATTTTCGAAGACATCTTCGGCGAGATGATGGGCGGCGGGCGCCAGCGGCGCTCATCGGGCGGCCGCGAACGCGGCGCCGATCTTCGCTACAACATGGAGATCTCGCTCGAGGAAGCCTTCTCAGGCAAGACCGCGCAGATCCGTGTTCCAACCTCGATCACCTGCGACGTCTGCAGCGGCTCCGGCGCCAAGCCCGGCACGAGCCCGAAGACCTGCGGCACCTGTCATGGCTCCGGCCGTGTGCGCGCCGCCCAGGGCTTCTTCTCGATCGAACGCACCTGCCCGACCTGCGGCGGGCGCGGCCAGACGATCACCGATCCCTGCGGCAAGTGCCATGGCCAGGGCCGGGTCACCGAAGAGCGCACGCTCTCGGTCAACATTCCGGCCGGCATCGAGGACGGAACGCGTATCCGGCTTTCGGGCGAAGGCGAAGCGGGGCTTCGCGGCGGACCGGCAGGCGACCTCTACATTTTCCTCTCGGTCAGGCCGCATGAGTTCTACCAGCGCGACGGCGCCGATCTTTATTGCAGCGTGCCGATCTCGATGACGACAGCGGCCCTTGGCGGCAAGTTCGATGTGACCACGCTCGACGGCACCAAGTCGCGCGTCACGGTTCCCGAGGGCACCCAGGCGGGCAAGCAGTTCCGTCTCAAGGGCAAGGGCATGCCGGTGCTGCGCTCGGCCCAGTCCGGCGACCTCTACATCCAGATCCAGATCGAAACGCCGCAGAAGCTGACCAAGCGCCAGCGCGAACTGCTGCAGGAATTCGAACAGATCTCCTCGAAGGACAACAATCCGGAATCGACGGGCTTCTTCGCCCGGATGAAGGATTTCTTCGATACGCTGAGCGACTAAGGCGCCCCGCGTATCCCACAGCGATCTTGCGCGCCGGATGGGGCGCGCGGTGCTGTAAGCTTCACGTCATGGCCGCAAGCTGCCACAGCCCGGCCATGACGAGCACCACCCCAGCGACACGGGACAGGAGCCGGCCGCCGGGCACCACCTTTTCGGCGAGCACGAAGATGGCGATCGCCGCGATCCACAACACGTTCATCACCCCACCGACGAACAGAAGCGCCATCAGCGCCCAGCAGCAGCCGACGCAATAAAGGCCGTGTCGCAAGCCGAGGCCGAACGCGGCACCCGCCTCGCGGCGAAATCCGCCGTGGTTCTGGATGAATAGCAGCGGCGACTGGCATTGCCTGAGGCAACGATCCTTGAGCGACGTCCACTGAAACAGGCCGACGGCGACGAGGACCGCACCGCTCAAGGCTTGGTTGGCGCTCGAAAGCATTGGGGTGAGCAGCAAGGCATGATCCAGGAGCCATTGCCCGAGAACGGCAATCAGCGCGAACAAGGTCCAGGCCAGCAGATAGCCGCCGGCGAAGAAGCCGGTTGCGGCGAAGGGCTTGCCCTGCTGTGCCGCCTGTCTTCCGACCCGAGCATAGAGCAGGATCATCGGCGTTGCCGACGGCACCATCATGCCAACCATCATGACAGCCCACATGACAAAGGCATAGGCGAAGGTTGCCGCGGTCCAGGGACCGGCGGCCGCAGTCGCCATCGATGTCATCGATCCCCCTTGCGCCTCCATAGGCATGTTCATCGGCATGTCCATGGGCATCTCCATGTCCATGCCCGAGCCCATATCCATGGTGCCGGAGGCTGCCGGGGGCGCAGCCATGTCCATGGCCGAAGCCAGCCACAGGACGTAAATCCAGCTGATCGCCGTCAGCGTAATCAGCGCCGCCACGACGATGGCGCGATCACGTCTGAGCAGGGTTTCGAGCGCCGTATCCTTCATCGACGTCAGTGGATCACGCCGCTTTCGGTCAGGTGCATGCGCGCGAAATGGGCGTGCGAGTCCGCCAGTGCCAAGGTCAGCGGCCCCTTCGTATCGGCCCATCCGCGCCCGACTTCGCAGACGTCGTATTCGAAGCCCTGGGGGAGATTGATGCGCGCCTGATGGGCGGCGCCGGTCACCGGATTGAGGATCGGTTCGCCGCGAGCGACGAGCCAGCCCGGCACATTCAGCCGCGCCGTGCGCGCGCCGACATCGACCTCGAAATCGATTTCGGCAAAGACAGGATCGTGCATGGTTTCGAAGGTCGTCGCAAAGACCTGGAAGAAGGTGGCACCCGGTTCCGTATCCTCGCCGCTCATGATGCGCAGCAACGCACCGCGCTGTTCGGCGGAGGCGCGGCTATCGACGATCGGCACTACCTGCCCCCTCCCCTCGTGGATGGCGCCCGGCCAGGCGGCGATCAGGCCGCCACGAAGCCCATCGAGCCGCGTATCGCCGTGATAGCCTTCCTCGATCTCGAAGGCGCCGACGGCGCTGCAATGGCCTTGTGTCGGCAATGCATTGAACTGGCAAGGACAGCCATAGGCGCAGTTGCAATGTATGAATTCGCGCCCCTTCATCATCCATCTCACACTCGTCATCGTCTCCTCCTGGGATCTGATCGGTGTTCCGTCTATGTCGATTTCTTGCGACTGGATGCATTCCATTAGATTGCAGAAATATACTCCTCCCAACCAGCGATGCCAACGGCCGGCCGAAGACGACGGGAAGCGCCGCGCATCCGATTGAACACGCGGCGCTTCTGTCTGTTCGTTAGAGTTAAGCCGTGATCAGAGCGTCGCCATGCCGCCATCGATGATCAGTTCGGCGCCGACAGTGAAAGCAGCCTCGTCGGAGGCGAGGAAGACGACCGCCTTGGCGATTTCGCTTGCGTTGCCGAAGCGGCCAAGCGGGATCTGCGCAGTGATCGCATCAACAACCTGCTTGTTTTCCTCCACCGTCGGGGCATGGCCGTCATGCAGCGGCGTGCGGATCGGGCCGGGGCTGACGGCGTTGACCCGGATGCCGCGGCCGATGAGTTCGCCGGAGAGCGTTTTGGCGAGCGATAGCAGCCCCGCCTTGGTCAAGGCATAGACGCTTGAGGTCGGCATGCCGATATGGGCGTTGATCGAGGTGTTGAGCACGATCGATGCCGGTTTGGAAAAGACCGGCAGCAAGGCCTGGATCAGGAAATACGGTCCCTTGAGGTTGATGGCGAGCGAGCGGTCGAAGCTTGCCTCGTCCCACTGCTCGATCGGCTGCAGCTTGGCGATGCCGGCATTGATGAACAGGATATCGAGCGTGCCCAAGGCGGCGCGGATCTTTTCAGCGACGGCGGCCTGGCCGGCGACATTGCCGGCATCGGCCTCGATGATCAGAGCTGTCTCGCCAAGGACGGCGCGTGCTTCGGCAATGTTCTTCGGATTGGTGCCGGTGACGGCGACCCTTGCGCCTTCGGCGATGAACTGGCGTGCGGTTTCGAGACCGATGCCGCTGGTGCCGCCGGTGATGAGTGCCGTCTTGTTCTGCAAACGAGACATGATGAAAGTCCTCTTGTTGGGTTGAAGAGGAGATCGGCTCGGTAGGCTGGAACCGTCGTCCTCGAATGCAGACAGTTATGGCGGAAAACGATCGTTCGGATTAGTCTTCCAATTGTGGAACTCGAATTCGGAAAAGTCGAACGATGGTGAAGATCGAGGGAATAACCGCCTTTGTCGCGGTCGCCGAAGCTGGCTCGATCAGTGAAGCGGCGCGGCGCCTGCGCCTGTCGAAATCCGTCGTCAGCGAACGCGTGGCGGAACTGGAGCGCGGGCTCAACGCCACGCTCCTCCATCGCACGACGCGCAAGCTGACGCTCACCGAGGACGGCATCGCCTTCCGCGAGCGCGCCGTCAGGATCGTCAGCGAGGTGCAGGCGGCCGCGAGCGACCTTGCCGAGCGGCGCGGACAGCTGACGGGGCCGCTTCGGATCGCCGCGCCCGTCAGCTTTGGCCGCCGGCATCTCGGCCCGGCGCTCTATCCGTTCCTGGCGCGCCATCCGGAAATCGAACTGACGCTCGATCTCGACGACCGGCGGGTCGATGCGGCCTCGGAAGGCTACGACGCGATTGTCCGCCACGGCGTGATCGCCGATTCCCGCCTGATGGTTTGGAAACTTGCCAGAAGCCGGCGCTTGCTCGTCGCCTCGCCCGATTATCTTGAACGACACGGCACACCGGCGTCGCTTACCGAGCTCGAAGGCCATCGCGGCGTCTTCTACACCAATCGCGGTGCGGCCGATTGGCGGTTCGAGGGACCTTCCGGTGCAACGATCGTCAGGGCGCGCCTGGCCCTCGGCATGAACAATGGCGACATGATGCACGACGCCGCCGTCGCCGGGCTCGGCATCGCGCTGTTGCCCGCCTTCATCGCCGGCCCCGCGGTGCGCGAAGGGCAATTGCGTGAGATCGATGTCGGGCTGCGTCCGGAGCCCGAATTCATCTACATGGCGCATCCGGAAGGACGACGCGTCTCCGCCAAGCTCCGAGCCATCGCCCAACATTTGAAGGAAGCGTTTGGCGATCCGCCCTATTGGGATCCGTGAAGCGTTTCCGCAACCCCGGCGTAATCGCTGTCGGCGACGGTATCTCGCCGATTGCCGATCGAGTCTCGACAGAAGCTTGATCGAAATCAGCTGGCATGCGCTTCGCACCCATCGCAACCAAAGATTGGTTTCCTATCTTCTCATCATGCGGACCTTCTTTCTGAACTGGATCGTCGCCATGACACTTGGCACCGCCGCCCATACGGACAACCTTTCCACGGCCCCGACCGATGCCGAAATCCTGAATATTCTGACCGATCGAATCGACAAGCAGCAGCAGTCGATCGGCATTGTCGTCGGAATCATCGATGCCAATGGACGACGCATCGTAGCGCACGGCTATCCGGCCAAAGGTGACCCGCGCCCGGTCGATGGACGGACCTTGTTCGAGATCGGCTCGGTCACCAAAGTATTCACCGCGCTGTTGCTCGCGGACGCGATTGAAAAAGGCACGCTGCGCCTCGACACGCCCGTCTCCGCGTTGTTTCCGCCAGGTGTGGCGATGCCGGACGACAAGGAGAAGCCGATCACGCTGAAGGACCTGGCGACGCACATGTCCGGTCTGCCGCGGCTACCCACCAATCTGGACCCGACAGACACAAGCAATCCGTATGCGGACTACGGCACTGCAAAGCTTTATGCCTTCCTGTCCCATCACAAGCCGCTGCGGCGCCCTGGCGTCGAGCACGAGTACTCCAATCTCGGCGCCGGGCTTCTCGGCCACGCGCTCGCCTTGAAGGCCGGCCTTTCCTACGAAGAGCTCGTCATCAGCCGCATCACAGCGCCTCTCGACATGAAGGACACGGCGATCTCGTCGCAGCCCGGCTGGGCCGAAAGGCGGGCGACGGGCCACAATGCGGCGCTGGAGCCGGTGAGAGACTGGGATCTCAACGCGCTGCAAGGAGCCGGCGCGCTGCGCTCCACGACGAACGATCTTCTGATATTCCTGGAGGCGGCCATTGGGAAAACGTCATCGCCGCTGGCGCCAGCCTTCACCATGCTACTTGCGACCCGGCAGCCGCTCGGCAACGGGGGAGACGACCAGCAGGCACTCGGCTGGGTGATCTCGGGCAAGGGCGACGAGCAGATTATCTGGCACAATGGCGGGACCGGCGGCTATCGGTCCTTCGTCGGCTACCGACCGTCGACCGGTATCGGCGTCGTCGCCCTCTCCAATGCGTCGACCGAGGTCGGCGTGGACGATATCGGCCAACACCTGCTCAACCGCAACGCTCCGCTTGCGCCGGCAAATGTCAGGCGCACTGCGATAACCGTCGATCCGACGAGCTATGACGCCTATGTCGGCACCTATCGGCTGGCCCCCAGCTTCGAGCTGACGATCTTTCGCGATGGAGATCGGCTGTTTGCCCAGGCAACGGGACAGGATCGGATCGAAATCTTTCCGGAGGCCGAACACCGTTTCTTTGCGAAGCTTATCGATGCGCAGATCAGCTTCACCGTAACCGGCACCCGCGCCGGGAGCCTGACCTTGCATCAGGGCGGGCGGGACAGCCCCGCGCCTCGGATCGAGAAATGATGCACGTCTCCCACCGATTGAAGCGGGAGACGCTGTTCGCTTCGATCAGAAGATCAGATCGATCAGGAAATAGGCGAGCGCCGAAATCGCCGCCGCGGCCGGCATGGTGATGAACCAGGCAATCACGATATTGCCGGCAAGCCCCCAGCGGACCGCCGAGACGCGCCGCGCCGCACCGACGCCGATGATCGCACCGGTGATGGTGTGCGTCGTCGAGACGGGAATGCCGAGCCAGGTGGCGGCAAAGAGCGTGATCGCCCCGCCGGTTTCGGCGCAGAAGCCCTGCATAGGATTGAGCCTGGTAATCTTCGAGCCCATGGTGTGCACGATGCGCCAGCCGCCGAACAGCGTGCCGAGCGCGATTGCCGCCTGGCAGGTTATGACCACCCAGAAGGGCACGTAGAACTCCGAACCGAGATAGCCCTGCGAGAAGAGCAGAACGGCAATGATGCCCATGGTCTTCTGCGCGTCATTGCCGCCGTGGCCGAGCGAATAGAGCGACGCGGAAACGAACTGCATCACGCGGAAGGTGCGGTCGACGGCAAAGGGCGTCTGCCGCACGAAAATCCAGGAGACGATCAACACCAGGAGCAAGGCCAGGAAGAAGCCTATCGCCGGCGACATGAAGATGGCGCCGACGGTCTTGAGAAGACCGGTCCAGACGATGGAACTAAAGCCGGTGCTGGCAAGGCCGGCACCGACGAGGCCGCCGATCAGCGCATGCGACGAACTCGACGGAATGCCGAAGAGCCAGGTGACGATGTTCCAGACGATCGCCCCCATGAGGGCCGAAAAGATCACCAGCGGCGTGACGATGCCGGGATCGATGATGCCCTTGCCGAGCGTCTCGGCCACATGCAGGCCAAAGAACAGGAAGGCGATGAAGTTGAAAAAGGCTGCCCAGATGACCGCGTATTGCGGTCTCAGCACCCGCGTCGAGACGATTGTCGCGATCGAGTTGGCAGCGTCGTGCAAACCGTTCAGGAAGTCGAAGAACAGCGCGATGCCGATCAGCCCGACGAGCAACGGAAAGGCGAGCGTCGCATCCATCAGACGTTCTCGATCACGATGCCGCTGATTTCATTGGCGACGTCCTCGAAGCGATCGATCACCTTTTCGAGCTCGCCATAGATCTCACTGCCGATGATATAGGCCATCGGGTTGCTGGCGCCGTGACGGCGGAAGAGATCCTTGAGGCCGAGGTCGTGCAATTCGTCGGCACGCCCCTCGATGCGGGTAACTTCCTCGGCGATGGCGATAAGGCGATTGTGATTGGCGCCGATACGGTCGAGCAACGGAATGGCCTCGCCGATCAGATGCGCGGCCTGGACGATGATCGTCGCCATCTCGCGCATGCCCGGATCGAATGTCTTCTGCTCGTAGAGCCGGATCGTCTTGACCGTCTTGTGCATCATGTCGATGGCATCGTCCATCGACTGGATCAGGTCCTTGATGTCGCCGCGGTCGAAGGGCGTGATGAAGGACCGGCGCACCGCCAGGAGCACTTCGCCAGTAATATGATCCGCTTCATCCTCAAGCGCGACGATCCGGTCGCACTGTTTCTCCATGTCGTCGCCACCGGCAAGCAGCCTGTCGAGCGCTTCGGCGGCACCGACAACGGTGAGCGCGTGTTTTGCGAAAAGGTCGAAGAAGCGATCTTCGCGGGGAAGCAGTTTGCGGAACCAAGCCAGCATTACAAATATATCCATCCGTGGATTGTCATGAAACTGTCATATTTGACCGAGGCGCTCAAGAAAAGCACCTGATTCAAGGGGTTTGTCGCCTATCCCCTGCCGATATCGACCTATCCCAGGCGATATCGACGCGCTGGCCATTTCGTCTTGCCTTGGCCAACGCTTTCGTCCTACTGCATGTCTCCTTAAATCGACCTCGATTTAAGGACGAAGACATGCAGCAATTCAAAGTGCTACAGCGACCTTTGCGCGTCTGATATGACGCGCGGCGCTGTAGCTGGCGCCCAACGTCGAATCCGGTTTGCCCATGCCCCACAAGGTCTTTCTCAACCGCTTGAAGCTCACGGAGTTCCGCAACTATGCGGCTCTCTCGCTGGAGCTCGACCAGCGCCATGTGGTGCTGACGGGAGAGAACGGCGCCGGCAAGACCAATTTGATGGAAGCGGTTTCCTTCCTCTCGCCAGGACGAGGCTTGAGGCGCGCGGCTTACGCCGACGTCACCCGCGTCGGCGCGAGCGACGGGTTTTCCGTCTTTGCGGAGGTCGAGGGCATGGAGGGGCCGGTCGAAATCGGCACCGGCACCGCCGGGGTAACCGAGGGCCAATCCCGGCGGCTGCGGCTCAACGGAACTCCGGCATCAACCGTCGACGAACTGACGGATCACCTGCGCGTTCTCTGGCTGACGCCATCGATGGACGGGCTCTTCACCGGGCCTTCGGCCGACCGGCGGCGCTTCCTCGATCGGCTGGTGCTTTCGCTCGATCCTGAGCATGGCCGACGCGCCAGCGAATTCGATCGGGCGATGCGCAGCCGAAACCGGCTGCTCAGCGAGTTTCGCCCGGATCCGTCCTGGCTGACCGCAATTGAGCGAGAGATGGCCGGTCTCGGGGTTTCCATGGCGCTGGCAAGGCAGGAGATGCTCGGCCTCTTGACCGCGCTCGTCGAGCGGAATGTCGATGACAGCGTTTTTCCGTCCGCCCGCCTGGCGCTGTCCGGCTTTCTCGACGACGAGGGCCATCGCCCGGCCTATGATCTCGAAGAGCAATATCTGACAATGTTGCGCGACGGGCGGCCGCGCGACGCAGCGGCGGGCCGGACGCTCGATGGACCGCACCGAAGCGACCTGCTGGTGCGTCATCGGGACAAGGACATGGAAGCCGCACGCTGCTCGACCGGCGAGCAGAAGGCGCTGCTCGTCGGACTGGTGCTGGCGCATGCGCGCCTCGTCGGCGACATGACTGGCCACGCGCCGATCCTGTTGCTTGACGAGATCGCCGCGCATCTCGACGTCAACCGGCGTGCGTCGCTGTTCGACCTCGTCGATGGTCTTGGCGGCCAGGCCTTCATGACCGGTACCGACCAGGCGATGTTCGAGGCGCTTGGCGAACGCGGTCGCTTCCTGACCGTTTCGCACGGGAGCGTTACGGGATAAGCAAGAGCGGATGAGGAAAAGTGTGTGCGGTTTTCCGCCCGCATCCGCTCTCGCTTGAGAATCGATCGGCCGCCCGGATGAGGAGGATGTTGCATGACCGGTGAGAACAAGCTCGACCAATCGGAGATCGCCCGCTACGCCCGCCATATCGTGCTGCCGGAAATCGGCGGCGCGGGGCAGCAAAAACTCAAAGCGGCACGTGTGCTGGTGATCGGCGCCGGCGGGCTCGGCGCCCCGGTGCTCGTCTATCTCGCGGCCGCTGGCATCGGCCGGATCGGCGTCGTCGACGACGACATCGTTGCGCTCTCGAACCTCCAGCGGCAGATCATTCACCGCACCGAGGACATCGATCGCGCCAAGGTCGAAAGGGCAGCCGAAGCGATCGGTTCACTCAACCCGCATGTCAGCGTCGACGAACACAGGCTGCGGCTCAACCCCGACAATGCCGAGGCGCTGTTCCGGCAATATCACCTGGTGATCGACGGCTCGGACAATTTCGACACACGCTATCTCGCAGCCGATACGGCAGCCGCGGTCGGCATACCGCTGGTGACCGGCGCCGTCGGCCGCTTCGACGGATCGCTGACGGTGCTGATGCCGTACAAGGCAGGCAGCGATGGACGGCCGAACCCCTCCTATCGCGATCTGTTCCCGGAACCACCGCCGGCCGGCGTCGTGCCCTCCTGCGCCGAGGCCGGCATCGTCGGCGCCCTGACCGGCGTCATCGGTACATTGCAGGCGATGGAGGCGATCAAGGTGATCGCCGGTTTCGGTGAACCGCTGGTCGGTCGGCTGTTGATGTATGACGCGCTGACGGCGCAGTTCAACACGATCCGCTACCGTCGCCGAGCGTAGGCCGATCATGGTGCAGATCTTTCGCATCAGTGAAAGCTTCGACCGGCACGAGGAGCTGCTAAAGCTGATCCTTGGCGCCTTCTCCTACATGGACGGACGGGTCGACCCGCCCTCCTCGGCGCACGTACTCACCGTCGAATCGCTCCGGCAGAAGAGTGCCAACGAGATCGCCTTTGGCGTTAGCGACGGCGAGCGGCTTGTCGGCTGCATCTTCTGCAAGCCTGAAGCCGATTGTCTCTATATTGGCAAGCTCGCGGTTGCCCCGCAGACACAGGGAAAGGGTATCGGCCGGTTGCTGCTCGCGGAAGCGGAGGCGACAGCGCGAGCGCTCGGCCTTTCGGCGTTGCGGCTACTCACCCGCATCGAACTCACCGAAAACCACCGGGCGTTCGCCGCCTGGGGCTTCGTCGAAACCGGTACGATGTGCCACCCCGGCTTTACCCGGCCGACGGCGATCGAGATGCGCAAGACACTCTAGCTAGCTTCTAACCTTGAGCAGGCCGGACGGACAGCCGCACGGCAGGACCGTGCGGCGCTCCGCGATCAGTCGCGGCCCGGAAGCACGCGGTCCGGCGGGCGATGGCCGTCGAAGAAGGTGCGGATGTTGATGACCACCTTGTCGCCCATATCGATGCGGCCCTCGAGCGTCGCCGAACTCATGTGTGGCAGGAGCACGACCTTGCCTTCGCCGGCAAGCTTGATCAGCTTCGGATTGACCGCCGGCTCGTTCTCGAAAACGTCGAGGCCGGCACCGGCGATCTTGCCTTCGCGCAGCGACTTGATCAGCGCCGTCTCGTCGATGATGCCGCCGCGGGCTGTGTTGACGATATAGCTGTCAGGCCGCATCAGCGCCAGGCGGCGGGCCGAGAGCAGGTGATAGGTCGCCGGCGTCGACGGGCAGTTGACCGAAACAATATCGACGCGGGCCAGCATCTGGTCGAGGCTGTCCCAGTAGGTCGCCTCCAGCATCTCTTCGGTTTCCGCGTTCACCCGGTGACGGTTGTGATAGTGGATCGAAAGGCCGAAGGCCTTGGCGCGGCGTGCGACCGCGGTGCCGATCCGGCCCATGCCGACGATGCCGATGCGCTTTCCGGCAATGCGCCGGCCGAGCATCCAGGTCGGCGACCACCCGGCCCATTCGCCCTTGCGATCGGTCAGGATCTGCGCACCTTCGGCAAGCCGGCGCGGCACTGCGAGAATCAGCGCCATCGCCATGTCGGCGGTGTCCTCCGTCAACACGTTCGGCGTGTTGGTGACGGTGATGCCTTTGCGCGCTGCGGCGTCGACGTCGATATTGTCGACCCCATTCGAGAAGCTGGCGATCAGCTTCAGCTGTGGGCCGGCCTGCTCGATCAGCGCCGCATCGATGCGATCGGTCACTGTCGGCACCAGCACGTCGGCGCGCTTCACCGCCGCGACGAGCTCGGGCTGGCTGCGCGGCGTGTCGTCGATGTTCAACTCCGCATCGAAAAGTTCGCGCATGCGCGTCTCGACGATATCAGGCAGTTTACGGGTGATGTAGACCGTGGGCTTCTTCTTGCTTGTCATTGCTGCGACGGGCCTTGTTGACGGGTCCTTAACCAAGTTGGGCGATACTTTCTCCCTGTAGCCGCAATTTCTACCAGACCCCACCGGGAAGACAAACAAAACTCGCGCGTTCGTCCCCGCGATTTCAGCCCGTGTGTTGGGCCCCAGGTGAACTGCGCCCGCAAAAGCTAGTGCCACGGAAAATGAGCTTCGTCATGCGTCATGTCATTTCCAGATTCTCGTTCTCGTTGATCGCCGCCTGCCTTGGCGCCGGGATCATGGCGTCGGCGGCTTACGCTCAAGCTGCCAAGGGCGCCAGCGGACTGCCGCTGCCGCGCTTCGTGAGCCTCAAGTCGAAGAGCGTCAATCTCCGGATCGGCCCGAGCGTCGATTACGCGGTCGCCTTCCGCTACATGAAGCCCGGCGTTCCCGTGGAGATCATCCAGGAATACGATAACTGGCGCCGTATCCGCGACGCCGACGGCACCGAAGGCTGGGTCAACCAGGCGCTGCTTTCCGGCGACCGTACAGCCGTCGCAGCGCCCTGGATGCGCGGCAAGGGCGAAGGCGTCTTCGTCAACATGCGCCGCGATCCGCAGGGTACATCCCCGATCGTCGCCCGCATGGAGCCGGGGGTCATCGTGCATGTCGGCGAATGCAATGGCGACTGGTGCCATGCCGAGACGCAGGGCGTCGAAGGCTGGATCGCCCAGAGCGAGATCTGGGGCGCCTATCCCGGCGAGGCCTTCAAGTAAGGCCACGCCTGCTTTTCACAAAATTCAATCAGGACGAATCAGGCGAGACCCGCCTGCTTGGCGGCCGTTTCCAGCGAGACCATCGGCCGCGGGCCGATCTGACCGATGACAATGCCGGCGGCGAGATTGCCGAGCCTGCTGCAGTCTTCGAGCGAGCGTCCGGTCGTGTAGCCGTGCAGGAAGCCCGCGGCATAGAGGTCGCCGGCACCGGTCGTATCGACGACCTGGGCGATCGGCGTTGCGCGGACCCGAACCCGCTCCTCTCCACGCACGACCACCGAGCCTTCTTCGCTGAGGGTCACGGCAGCGAGCTTGCAATCCTTCGAGAGTTTTTCCAGCGCCAGATCGAAGTCTTCGGTCTCGTAGAGGGCCAACGCTTCCTGCCTGTTGGCGAAGACGATATCGACCGTGCCTGATCGCATGAGTTCGAGGAACTCCTCGCGATAGCGGTGAACGCAGAAGCTGTCAGACAGCGTGATCGCGGTTTCGCGGCCGTTTTCGTGAGCGATCCGCGCGGTCTCGCGGATGGCGTCCTTGGCCCGCGGCGGATCCCAGAGATAGCCTTCGAAATAGGTGACCTTGGCCTCAGCGACGACGTCGGCCTCCACATCCTCGGGGCCAAGCTCGACGCAGGCGCCGAGATAGGTGTTCATCGAGCGCTCGCCATCCTCGGTGACGAAGATCATCGAGCGCGCGGTCGGCGGCACGTTTTCGAGCGGCTTCGTCTGGAAGTAAACGCCCTGGGCGCGGATGTCGTGCGCGAAGATCTCGCCGAGCTGGTCGCTCGCGGTCTTGCCGAAGTAGGCAGCGCGACCGCCAAGGCTGGCGACACCGGCTGCCGTATTGCCGGCGCTGCCGCCGGACGCTTCGACGGCCGGGCCCATGCGCGAGTACAACAACTCGGCTCGTTCGGCATCGATGAGGTTCATGGCGCCCTTTATGATGCCGTTTTCATTGAGAAAGGCATCGTCGCAGCGCGCGATGATATCAACGATGGCATTGCCGATCGTCAGCACGTCGTATTTTGTCATGAACCTCGTCCGGTCTCCGTGATGGCCGGTGTTCGTTAATACCGGTTTTCCGGCCATTTGGAAGACAAAAGACGTGGGGCCATCGCATCAGGCCGTCGGAAGCGCGCTTTCGTCGTAAGCTGCGGCGAATTCGGCGCTCGGCGGGATCGGCTTGATGACATCGATCAGCACGCCGTTCGGATCGGCGGTGATGAAATGACGCTGACCGAAGACCTCGTCTCGCAACGTCTTCAGGATCGGAAGCCCAGCGGCAACCGCTTGCGCGTAAATGCGATCCGGATCCTCGACCTCAAAATTCAGCAGAAGACCGCGGGTGGGCGTACGTGCTTCCTCCGGGATCGTCTCGTGGCGGTAGTCGAGCACCGCCAGCGTCACATGCTCGTCCTCGACCGACTGCAGATGCACATACCAATCGCTGGTGAAGAGCGCCTGGAAGCGGAAGTGCTCGATGTAAAAGGCGGCGGTGGCGGCAACATCTGATGTCATGATGACAGGATAGTAGCTCGTCGATTTCATGGCTTTCCCTCGCTCCGGCAATATCATACAATCTGTATGTATCTTTAATTAACATACAGGCTGCATGTATGCAACAGGAAGTCTCCCGTCGCTCCAATCGCGAGCGATCCGACACGACGCGCACCGCGATCCTCGATGCCGCGCGTGGCCTTTTCGTCACCCGGGGTTATGCCGATACCTCCACGCCCGATATTGTTGCCGCCGCCGGATTGACCCGCGGCGCGCTCTATCACCACTTCGAAGACAAGAAGGCATTGTTCCGTGCCGTGGCGGAGCGGGAGGCGGGCGCAGTGGCGATATCGATCGAGCAGGCAACGGCCAACGACCTCACGCCCCGCGACGCACTGAAAGTCGGTGCCCGCGCCTATTTCGACGCGATGCGCGAGCCGGGCCGAATCCGTCTGCTGCTGCTCGACGGGCCGGCGGTGCTCGGCAAGCAGGAAATGGCCGCGATCGACGCGGCCAATGCCCAGAGAACCCTGGAGGAGGGCATTGCCGAGGCGATGGCGCCGGCAGTGCCGGGCCCGGAAAGGCTGTCGGCCATGGCCTCGCTGCTTTCGGCCGCCTTCGATCGCGCGGCGCTCGACATCGCCGATGGTGCTTCGGCCGAGCTTTACGCGGAGACGATCGGCACGCTGATCGACCGGCTGGTGTCGGCCTGACGCCAACCGTCAAGACAATACCAGGGTGCCTCAGCCTGCGGCGGAGATGATCTGCGGCGGTAGTTCGACGAGCGGCGCCGGGATATCGCAGGTCTTTTCCGGCGACTTGCAGAGATCGGCGATGACGCAGCGCTCGCATTCGGGCTTGCGCGCCTTGCAACAGTAGCGCCCGTGCAGGATCAGCCAGTGATGCGCGTGGTAGAGGTATTCATCCGGGATGATCTTGATCAGCTTGTCTTCCACCTCGTCTGGGGTCTTGCCCGGTGCCAGACAGAGGCGGTTGGCGATGCGGAGGATGTGGGTGTCGACGGCGATCGTCGACTGGCCGAAGGCCATCGACAACACCACATTCGCGGTCTTGCGACCGACCCCCGGAAGGGTCACCAGTTCCTCCCGCGTGCGCGGCACTTCGCCACCGAAATCGCGGATCAGCTTTTCGCTGAGCGCGATGACGTTCTTCGCCTTGTTGCGGTAGAGACCGATGGTCTTGATGTAGTCCCGGACCTTCTCTTCCCCAAGCGCCAGCATCTTCTCCGGCGTATCGGCGATGGCGAAGAGCGCGCGCGTCGCCTTGTTGACGCCGGCATCGGTCGCTTGCGCCGAGAGCGCCACGGCAACGACGAGCGTGAACGGGTTGACGTGCTCCAACTCGCCCTTCGGCTCGGGGCGCTGGATCGAGAAGCGGCGGAAAATCTCCTTGAGCTCGTCCTGGCTGTAGAGGCTCTTCACCCGCGGCGTTGCGCGGCGGCTCGTCTTGGGTTTTGCGGCGCTGACGGGGAATTTCGGCTTCACGTTTTTCATGATGCATCTATAGTCAAAGGTCATGATCAATGGCAACGTCACCACCCCGCCCGAGGATGCGCCGGTCTTCACCGCCGAGCTTACGCCCTATCGTTCGCTCGGGCGAAAAGGCTTCAGGATCGTCTTCCTGATCGCCGGACTGCTCAGCCTGGTGCACGCTTTTGTCTTCCTCGTCATCGGCGCCTGGCCGATCGTGTTCTTCTTCGGGCTCGACTACCTGCTGCTGTTCGGCGCCTTCTGGCTGAATTACCGCTCGGCGCTCAGCCGCGAAGAGGTCAGCGTTTCCAGAACCGATGTTTCCGTGCGCAAGTTCACGCCGTCGGGCCAGATCACCGAACACCGCTTCAATCCGTTCTGGGCCCGCTTCAATGTCGCCCGCCATCAGGAAATCGGCATCATCTCGATGACGATCAGCGGTGGTGGCCGCCGGACCGACATCGGTTCGTTTCTCAATCGCGACGATCGCGAGACCTTCGCGCTCGCCCTCTCGGGTGCGCTTGCGACCGTTCGCCGCCGCTGACGCTCGCCGAACGACCAATGGGACGCAAATCCGCGCATTCGTTCAAGTTTCGGGTGGTTTCCTGGACCAGCAAGGGATTACCTGTGACATGACAGGAGAAGAGCCATGAACATTGCGACATCCGTACCCACAGACATCACGCCGAAAGGCACCGATTACGATACGGTCAGCCGCGTGATCGAAATGCTCACCGAGGATTATCGCGACCAGCCGTCGCTCGAAACGGTGGCGCACCGCCTGAAGCAGTCGCCGACGCAACTCCAGAAGGTCTTCACCCGCTGGGCCGGGCTTTCGCCGAAGGCCTTCCTCCAGGCGGTGACGCTCGACCATGCCAAGCGCCTGTTGCGCCAGGAAGACATGCCGCTGCTCGAAACCAGCATCGAGGTCGGCCTGTCAGGGCCGAGCCGCCTGCACGACCTGTTCGTCACCCACGAGGCGATGTCGCCCGGCGAATGGAAGGCGCGCGGCACCGGCCTGACGATCCGCTACGGTTACCATCCCTCGCCCTTCGGCACGGCGCTGGTGATGATCACAGACCGCGGCCTGGCAGGCCTCGCCTTTAACGATGGCGGCGGCGAACAGGCGAGCTTCGAGGACATGGCGCAACGCTGGCCGAACGCCAGCTATATCGAAGACAGTGCGGCCACCGCCTACTATGCGGCACGCATCTTCGATCCCTCGCGCTGGCGCCAGGAAGAGCCGCTGCATATCTTCCTGATCGGCTCCGATTTTCAGATCCGGGTCTGGCAGGCATTGTTGAAGATCCCGCTCGGCTGCGCCACCACCTATTCGAACATCGCCGGGACGATCGGCCAGCCGACGGCCTCGCGCGCCGTCGGTGCCGCGGTCGGGCGTAATCCGATCTCCTTCGTGGTTCCCTGCCATCGCGCACTCGGCAAGAGCGGCGATCTCACCGGCTACCACTGGGGCCTGACGCGCAAGCGCGCGATCCTCGGCTGGGAAGCCGGCAAGGCGGCGGACGGCACGATCTGATGCTTTCAAGTCACGCAGATCCGGACGGAAAGCCGCTTCGCACCTTTCCTGGAACTGCTTGGAAAAACAAAAAAGGGGCGCTCGGCGCCCCTTCTTCATTTCCATCTTTGTCAGCGCTCAGTGGGCGCCGGACATGTCGCCCAGCACTTCCTTGGAAGCGACCGTCGAGTCGGCCTTGAGCTTGTAGACCATTGGCACGCCGGTCGCGAGGTTGAGCTTCAGGATCTCTTCCTTGGTCAAATGATCGAGCACCATGACCAGCGAGCGCAGCGAGTTGCCGTGGGCGGCGACCAGAACCTTCTGGCCCGACAGCACGCGCGGCAGGATCTCGGTCAGGTAATAGGGCCAGACGCGGGCACCGGTGTCACGCAGGCTTTCGCCGCCCGGAGGCGGCACGTCGTAGGAGCGGCGCCAGATGTGCACCTGCTCTTCGCCCCACTTCTCGCGTGCGTCGTCCTTGTTAAGGCCGGAGAGGTCGCCGTAGTCGCGCTCGTTGAGCGCCTGGTCGCGGATCGTTTCGAGCGAGGACTGGCCGACGGCGTCGAGCACGAACTGGCAGGTGCGCTGGGCACGGACGAGGTCCGAGGTGAAGGCGATGTCGAACTTGATGCCATATTCGGCAAGCGCCTTGCCGCCGGCCCTGGCTTCCGCGACGCCGAGTTCCGTCAGGTCCGGATCACGCCAGCCGGTAAACAGGTTCTTCAGGTTCCAGTCGCTCTGGCCATGCCGGACGAGGACGAGAGTACCGCTCATGTCGAATTCCCCTTGAGACTTGAGAGTGGAAAGGTCAGTTGAGCCCGAGAACGTCGAGCATGGAATAGAAGCCGGGTTTCTGGCTGCGTGCCCAAAGCGCCGCCGTGACGGCGCCGCGCGCGAAGATCGAGCGATCCGTGGCACTGTGCGAGAGCGTCACCTGCTCGCCTTCGCCGGCGAGAATGACCGAGTGTTCGCCGACGACCGAGCCGCCGCGCAGCGTCGCAAAGCCGATCGTACCGGCCGGACGCGGGCCCGTATGACCGTCACGCACGCGCACCGAATTGTCGGCAAGGCTGATGCCGCGTCCCGTCGCCGCCGCTTCGCCGAGAAGCAATGCGGTGCCCGAGGGCGCATCGACCTTGTGCTTGTGGTGCATTTCGAGGATTTCGATATCCCAATTGGCGGGGCCGAGCGCACGCGCCGCCTTTTCCGTCAACACGCCGAGCAGGTTCACACCGAGGCTCATATTGCCCGACTTGACGATCCGGGCGTGACGCGCAGCAGCACGGATTTTCGCCTCGTCGTCGGCCGAGCAGCCGGTGGTCCCGATGACATGGACGATGCGGGCCTGGGCCGCAAGGCCGGCAAACTCGACGGTGCCCGCGGGTGCTGTGAAATCAAGCACGCCTTCCGCCTCGACGAACGCTTCGAGCGGCTGGTCGGTGACCGGCACGCCGATCGGCCCGAGACCGGCCACTTCGCCGGCGTCACGGCCGATGAAGGGAGAACCCGGGCGTTCGATGGCGGCATGCAGGCGCACGCCGTCCATCGCGTGGACCGTGCGTATCAGCGTCTGGCCCATACGGCCTGCAGCACCCACCACCACGAGCTTCATATCGGGTTCGCCCATCGGTGATTTCCTTCTCGTCCGCTGTTAGCGCGTTCCCAGTCAAAACGGCGTCGGGAAACGCTCTATCTCATTGTTCTTACGCATTTCCGGACGCAAAACCGCTACGCGCTTTTGCTGGAAATGTTCTAGATTTCGGCGCCGGCCGGCGCTTCGGGCGCCTTGGCCTCAGGCGACTGGCCCTGAAGATTGTGAAGCCGAGCGTAGAGACCGTCCGGTCGCCGTGCAAGCTCGGCATGCGTGCCCTCCTCGACGACGGAACCATCCTTCATGACGATGATCTTGTCGGCATTGACGACGGTCGAAAGGCGATGCGCGATGACGATCACCGTACGGCCGTTCATGGCGTAATCGAGCGCCTTCTGCACGGCGGCTTCCGATTCGGTATCGAGCGCCGAGGTGGCCTCGTCGAGCAGCAGGATCGGCGCATTGCGCACGAGTGCACGGGCGATGGACAGCCGCTGGCGCTGGCCGCCGGAAAGCGTCATGCCGTTTTCGCCGACCGGGGTATCGTATCCCTGCGGCTGCGCCAGAATGAAATCATGCGCATAGGCAAGCCGCGCGGCTTCCTCGATCTCCGCGTCGGTCGCATCGATGCGCCCGTAGCGGATGTTGTCGCGGATCGATCCTTCGAAGAGGTAGGGTTGCTGCGACACATAGGCGATGCTCTTGCGCAGCGACTGCTTGGTGACGTCGGCAATATCCTGCCCATCGATCAGAATCTGGCCGGAAGCCGGATCGTAGAACCGCGGGATGAGGCTGATGACCGTCGACTTGCCGGCACCGGAGGGGCCGACGAGCGCCGTCGTCTTGCCGCCTTCTGCAACGAAGCTGACGCCTTTCAGAACCTCGTCGCCGTTAGCGTACTGGAAGCGGACGTCGCGCAGCTCGACTGCGGCACTCGTGAAGGCCAGTTCCTTGGCGTCCGCCTTGTCGCGCTGATGCGGCACGGTGTCGAGGATTTCGTAGACCATGCGGGCATTGACGGCAGCACGCTCCATCGAGACTTGCAGCCGCGCCAGTCGGCGGGCGGGATCGTAAGCCATCAGGAGAGCCACCACGAAGGCGAAGAAGGCGCCGGGCGGCACGTCCGCATAGATCGCGCGGAAGGCGGAATAGGCAAGCACAGCAGAAATCGCGAGGCCGGCGAAGGTTTCGGTCATCGGTGCCGTGCGCTCGCTCAACCGCGCAATGCGGTTCGCCCGGTTCTCGGCCCGATCGATGATCGCATCGACCTTGCCGCGCAGTTCGCCTTCCATGGTGAAGGCCTTGACGATGGTGATGCCCTGGATCGTTTCCTGCATCGCGCCGAGAACGCGGCTATTGACCTCGATCGATTCGCGCGTCGCCGAACGCAGGCGCCTGGAAACGTAGCGCAGGCCGAGCAGCAACGGCGGCGCCGCGACGAAGACGATGATCGACAGCAACCAGTCCTTGGCGAACATGACGCCGACCAGACCAATCAGGGTCAGGAGATCGCGGGCGATCGACGTGACCGTCAGGTTGAGCACGTCGCGGATGCCGCTGACATTCTGGCTGATCTGGGCTGCAAGCTGTGCCGATCGCGTCTCGTTGAAATAGCCGACGCTCAGCGCCATCAGATGGGCGTAGAGCCGGCGCTGGTAACGCGCGACGATGTTGTTGCCGATCTTCGACAGGGCAACGGCCTGGCCGTAGGTGGCGAAGCCACGCAGAATGAAGGCTGCGAGGATCGCGCCGCAGACGAGCAGGACGATATCTGCCCGCTTGTTGGCGAAAGCCTCGTTGATCACGGTCTCCATGATCGAGGCCGTGAAACCGGTTGTGGCAGCGACGACGGCCAGACAGGCAATGGCAAAAGCATAGCCGCGAATGTGGTCGCGACCGTTTTCCGCAATGACCCGTTTCAGAATTCCGCTGATCGTATCGGAATCGACCGCGTGCTGTTTTCTATTGCTGGCGCTCAAAAAGCCCGTCTTCCCTGGACCCAATGTGGCGAGCCGGTTTCCGGCCCGACCTTTCCCGGGGCTCTATAGTAGTTTGGTATCGCTTTGGCGAGTCTTTGCGCGCGCCGACTGCTCAGCTTCTCCAGCGGCGTCCCTCCGTTGCAACACCGAAATCCCTCGGCGTGCGGGCAAAAGCGGCCAGACCGGAGAGCGCCGCCATCGGATGAATGACGGCAAAGGTCGGGATCGTCTTCATCAGCGCCGAGTGCGGCGCCTTGTCTTCGAAGGCGTCACGGAACGGTGATTTCATGAGCGCCGGCAGGATCTTCTGCGAGATGCCACCCGCCAGAAACACGCCGCCGCGGGCCATGAAGATTAGCGCCATGTCGCCGGCAACACGGCCGAGATAGGTGCAGAACAGCGAGATCGTCTCGATCGCCGCCCTGTCGCTCTCGGCCAGCGCGTGCGTCGTCACTTCCGCCGGATCGATGAGCACCGGGTCCACGCCATCGGCGGCACAGACGGCGCGATAGAGATTCATGATGCCGCGCCCGCAGAGAATCTGCTCGCCGGCCATGCGTCCCTCGATCGGTTCGAGGAAGGGCCAGATCTGAAAGTCGCGTTCGCTACGCGGGCCGATGTCGACATGGCCGCCCTCGCCCGGTACCGGGATCCAGGTGTGCTGGGCAAAGACCAGTCCGCCGACGCCGAGACCCGTGCCCGGGCCAAGCACGACACGCGACGTCAGGGGACGAACGCTGCCGCCGCCGATCTGCACGAGATCCTCGTCCGCCGGCGCAGCCACGGCGAGCGCCTGTGCCTCGAAATCGTTGATGATCAGCACGTCCTCGAGGCCAAGGCTCGAGAGCATGTCCTTCGGCCTGATCACCCAGCCGGCATTGGTGAGCGGAATTTCATCGCCCCGGATCGGACCGGCCACCGCCAGAATCGCCGAACGCGGCTGCACCGAGGTCTTGTCGAGGATGCTCTTCTGCATCGCCTCCTCGATCGTTTCGAAATCGCCGGTCTTGATCGGCGGCAGCTGCTTCGGCTCGGCAAAGGCATCGAGGAGCAGGGCAAAGCGGGCATTGGTGCCACCGATATCACCGATCAGGATCGGAAAGGGGAAGGCGTTTTCACTGGTGCCGGGCATCGCAAGATCCATCCTGATCGTCGTGGCAGGTATATCGCTGTCTATCAGCTAGAGCGGGATAAGGGAAAGTGTGTCCGGTTTTCCGCCCGCAGCCGCCTAACTCATGAGAAGCGATCACGTTTATGATTTTGGGTTGAAGTCGATCAACCGTTCGGCTGTCGCCTGGTTGAGGGCCATCGGAATGTCGTAGACGATCGCGAGACGCATCAGCGCCTTGACGTCCACGTCATGCGGCATTGCCGTCAGAGGATCGACGAAGAAGATCAGAAGCTGCACCTCGCCGGTGGCGATCATCGCGCCGATCTGCTGGTCGCCGCCGAGCGGACCGCTTTTCAGGCGCGTGATATCGAGCCCCGGACAGACATCGAGGACACGGCCGCCTGTCGTGCCTGTCGCAACGATGCGCCATTGGGACAAAACCGCTTCATGCACCTTGGCGAAAGCCGCAAGATCGTCCTTCTTCTGATCGTGAGCGATCAGGGCAATGCATTTCCGATCCGCCATGTCGGGCCTCGCATCAATCTTTAAATCGATTTGATCGCCCTATACATGAACGCCGCGGCAATGGGAAGGTTGAAGCCCGCCCACCCCGCTCACGCGTTCATGATCATTGCAAGGCCGGACGGGCCAGCGGCACTGGAATATCGGTCGGCGGAACGTCTCCGGCGGCAGCGCCGATCACCTGCTCGATACCTTCAGTCGCCGGGGCAGGTGCCGCCGCCCGATAGGCCGTGCCAAACGTGGCGGCCTCTTCCGAGGCGGGCGCGGGACCGTTCAGCACCAGCGCGCAAGCTTTCGGCAGGTCGGCCATGGTCGTGAGCCTTGGCTTCACCGGCTTTTCGCCCGGCTTCTTCTTCGGCTTTGCCCAGGGCTCGTCGGTAAACCACCAGGCCAGCGACTTGTCGCAGCCATCGCCGGCCGGCACCGCCGCCTGGTCCTTGCAGCTCGCTGCACCCGCGGGGCATTTGATGCGGATGTGGAAATGATAGTCATGACCGTAGATCGGCCGGACCTTGCCAAGCGCCGATCGGTCCCCGGTCCAGGTGTCGCAGAGCTTCTTCTTGATCGCCGGATTGACGAAGACGCGCTCCACCTGCGGGTAGCTGGCGGCCAGCATGATCAGCTGCGCGTGTTTTGGCGTCCAAATGGAGCGATCAACCGTCAGGAACTTGTTCTTCTGCAGCATCGAGGTCGCGGAGATATCTTCGCGCTCGCGGTAGCTGAGCGTGCGCTGCGGCATCGGCGTCAGCCAGATATCGGCGTCGAGACCGATCTGATGGGACGCGTGGCCCGACAGCATCGGGCCGCCGCGCGGCTGCGAGATGTCACCGAGCAAAAGGCCCGGCCAGCCGACCTTTTCGGCGGCATCGTGCGAAAACTGCTCGATCAGCGCGATCATCTGCGGGTGACCCCAACGTCGGTTGCGCGACAGCCGCATCGCCTGCCAGGTGGGCCCGTCGGTCGGGATCGCGACACCGCCGGCAAGGCAGCCCTTCGCGTAGAAACCATAGGGGTTCGCGGCCATTTCGGCCGGCAGGGCCTTGGCACCGAACAGCGCCTTTGCCGGCACATCCTCGGCCGCCGCGTTGTCGGCAATCAGAAGGCTTGTTCCCAGCAGCAACGCAAGAAACGCCGAGCCGCAACGTCGAAGTGGAGCAATCATTGAATTTCGTCCCATTTGTCTCGCGGACAGAAGCGCCAACACGCGGCATTCCCTGTCCGACGAACCCCGATCCTAAGGCCCCGTGTTTGCCTCAGCCTTACGCGTCACGCGCTTGTGAATCACCGG
The DNA here is from genome assembly GCF_052044935.1 of Ensifer sp. 22460. Taxonomy (NCBI): domain Bacteria; kingdom Pseudomonadati; phylum Pseudomonadota; class Alphaproteobacteria; order Hyphomicrobiales; family Rhizobiaceae; genus Ensifer; species Ensifer sp. 22460. The sequence goes on along the minus strand of NZ_JBQENZ010000033.1, from coordinate 43,310 downwards.
GATGTGACTCAAAAATTTTGCCTGATTTGCGGCGGTGCCTGTCAATTGCCCGGATTTCGCCTATGCTCTCGAAAAAGAAGATTGAAATATAAGGGGTACCGGCTGGATGCCAAACTTCTGCAGGACCGTGAAACCTGGCCTCGCTGCCTCGCTTCTGACAGCAGCGTTTCTTCTCTTCCCTCCTGCATCGAACGCCGAAGATCAGCCCGTCTGGCGTCATGGCACGTCTTCAATCGGTGAACTGAAATACAAGCCTGACTTTGCCCGCTTCGACTATGTCAATGCGGATGCGCCCAAAGGCGGCGAATTGCACCTCTCCGAAAGCGGCACCTTCGACACGTTCAATCCGATCCTTTCCAAGGGCGAGGCGGCGAGCGGTGTTACCTCCCTCGTCTTCGACACCCTGCTCAAATCCGCTGAGGATGAGATCACCACGGCCTACGGTCTGCTAGCCGAGGGCGTCTCCTATCCCGATGATATTTCCTCCGCCACTTTTCGTCTTCGCGCCGAGGCGAAGTGGGCGGACGGCAAGCCAGTGACGCCAGAGGATGTCGTCTTCTCGTTTGAAAAGGTGAAGGAGCACAATCCGCTCCTGTCCAACTACTACCGCCACGTCGTTTCGGCGGAAAAGACGGGCGAGCGCGACCTTACTTTCCGCTTCGACGAGAAGAACAACCACGAACTGCCAAACATTCTCGGCCAGTTCCCGATCCTGCCGAAGCATTGGTGGGAAGGGCAGGACGAGAAAGGCAACAAACGCGACATCAGCCGCACGACGCTTGAACCGGTCATGGGCTCCGGCCCCTACAAGATCGCTTCGTTCCAGGCCGGCGGCTCCATCCGCTTCGAACGCAGGGACGACTATTGGGGCAAAAACCTCAACGTGAATGTCGGTCAGTATAATTTCGGTACGATCACCTACGCCTTCTTCAGCGACCGGAACGTACAATTCGAGGCGTTCCGCGCCGGCAATGTCGATTTCTACCAGGACAACAGCGCCAGCCATTGGGCGACGGCCTATGATTTTCCGGCCATGAAGGATGGCCGCGTGATCCGCGAGGAAATCGAGAACCCCTTGCGCGCGGCCGGGATCATGCAGGCCTTTGTGCCGAACATGCGCCGAGAAAAATTCCGGGACCAGCGCGTGCGCGAGGCGCTAAACTACGCCTTCGACTTCGAGGATCTCAACCGCAATCTCGCCTACAATGCCTTCCAGCGTGTCGACAGTTACTTCTGGGGCACCGAGCTTGCCTCATCCGATTTGCCTGAAGGCCGGGAAAAGGCCATCCTGGAGGAGCTGAAGGACAAGGTTCCGGCCGAGGTCTTCACCACGCCCTACACCAACCCCATCAATGGCGACCCGCAAAAGGTGCGCGACAACCTGCGCAAGGCGCTCGCGCTGTTCAAGGAGGCCGGCTACGAGCTGAAGGGCAACCGCCTCGTCAACGTGAAGACTGGCGAACCCTTCAGCTTCGAACTGCTTCTGTCCAACCCGTCTTTCGAGCGCACGGTCACCCCGTTCATCAACAGTGTGAAGAAGATCGGTATCGATGCCCGCATCCGCACCGTCGATGACTCCCAGTACACCAATCGCGTCAGAAGCTTCGACTATGACATGATCTACGGCATCTGGGCGCAGACACTGGTGCCCGGCAACGAGCAACTCGACTATTGGGGCTCATCCTCGGTCAACCAACAGGGATCGAGAAACTATGCCGGGATCGCCGATCCGGCGATCGACGAGCTCATTCGCAGAGTGATCTTCGCGCCGAACCGCGATGAACTGGTCGCGACCACGCGGGCGCTCGACCGCGTCCTTCTCGCCCACCACTACGTCGTGCCGCTCTTCTATTCGAAGTCGGTGCGCGTCGCCTATTGGAACCACCTCGCCCACACGAAGGAACTTCCCTATTACGGCACAGGCTTCCCGGATGCCTGGTGGTCGAAAAACGCCACCCCCAAATGAAGTCCTTGCACTCGGATGGCGTCTCGATTCCAAATGCAGAAAAACGAATCACTGAAACAAGCCCCGATCCGGGCCTGACAGCCGCAAGGAGACACAGGGATTGAAACACCATAGACGGCATGCCGACGCTTCGCCGGTCCGGGCCACCGCCCACACGTCGATCGAAAGGCTCGCCTGATGGGTGCCTATATCCTGCGCCGCCTGCTTCTGATGATCCCGACGATCTTCGGGATCATGGCGATCTCCTTCGCCATCGTACAGTTCGCACCGGGCGGCCCGGTCGAGCAGGTGATTTCGGATCTCACCAATGCTGGCGGCGGCTCGGACCGCTTGAGCGGCAGCAGCGGCGACCTGATGCCGTCGGGGGGGGATGAAGGCGGCCGCTATCGCGGCGCGCAAGGGCTAGATCCGGAATTCATCGCCAAGCTCGAAAAGCAATTCGGCTTCGACAAGCCGCCGCTTGAGCGCTTCGCGACGATGATGTGGAATTACATCCGCTTCGATTTCGGCGAGAGCTTCTTCCGCAACACATCGGTCATCGATCTCATCAAGGAGAAGATGCCGGTCTCGATCTCGCTCGGCCTCTGGATTCTGCTGTTTTCCTACGCAATCTCCATCCCGCTGGGCATCAAGAAGGCGGTTTCCGACGGCTCGGCCTTCGACGTCTGGACCTCCGGCATCATCGTCATCGGCTATGCCGTGCCGAGCTTCCTGTTCGGCATCCTCTTGATCGTCATCTTCGCCGGCGGGTCGTTCTTCGACTGGTTCCCGCTCCGCGGCATTGTCTCCGACAATTTCTGGCAACTGCCCTGGTGGCAGAAGCCACTCGACTACATCTGGCACATGACGCTGCCGCTGATCACGCTGCTGCTTTCGGCATTTGCGACCACCACGCTGCTCACCAAGAATTCCTTCATCGACGAGATCAAGAAGCAATATGTGACGACGGCGCGGGCGAAGGGTCTCAACGATCGCCAGGTGCTCTACGGCCACGTGTTCCGTAACGCCATGCTGATCATCATCGCCGGCTTCCCGGGCGCCTTCATCTCGGCCTTCTTCACCGGGTCGCTGCTGATCGAGTACATCTTCTCGCTCGATGGCCTCGGTCGCCTCGGTTATGATTCGGTCGTCAAGCGTGACTACCCGATCGTCTTTGCAACGCTCTTCATCTTCTCGCTGATGGGTCTGCTCGTCAGCCTGCTGTCAGACCTCATCTACACCTGGGTCGATCCGCGCATCGACTTCGAGCGGAGGGACGTCTGATGGTGGACGTGACGACCTCCCCGACAAGCCGCGTGGCGGTGCCCCCGCGCGGCTGGCTGTCTCCGGTCAACCAGCGGCGCTGGCAGAATTTTAGGGCGAACCGACGCGGCTACTGGTCGCTCTGGATCTTCCTTGCGCTTTTCGGCCTCAGCCTTGTTGGCGAATTCATCGCCAACGACAGGCCCATTGTCGCCTCCTACAAGGGCGAGCTTCTCTTCCCTGTTGTCATCGATTACCCGGAGGAAAAGTTCGGCGGCTTCCTTGCCGAGACCGACTACCGCTCCGACTTCATCCGCGACGAAATCGAGGCCAATGGCTGGATGATCTGGCCGCCGGTCCGCTATTCCTATCAGACCGTCAATTCCAACATCCCACATTCGGCGCCCACCAAACCCTTCTGGCTGATGGACAAGGAGGAGCGCTGCTCCGCCTATCCGGAGGGGCGGAATGACCGCAACTGCATCGTCGGCAATCTCAACTGGCTTGGCACCGACGATCAGGCCCGCGACGTGTTTGCGCGCATGATCTACGGCTTCCGTCTCTCGGTGCTGTTCGGCCTGACGCTGACCATTGCCTCGGCGGTGATCGGCGTGACCGCCGGTGCTGTCCAGGGCTATTTCGGCGGCTGGACCGATCTCCTGATGCAGCGCTTCATCGAGATCTGGTCGTCAATGCCGGTGCTTTACATCCTGTTGATCATTGCCGCGATTCTGCCGCCCGGCTTCTTCATCCTGCTCGGCATCATGCTCTTGTTTTCCTGGGTCGGCTTCGTCGGCGTCGTGCGCGCCGAGTTCCTAAGGGCGCGCAATTTCGAGTATGTGAATGCGGCGCGCGCGCTCGGCGTCGGCAACGGCACGATCATGTATCGCCACCTGCTGCCGAACGCGATGGTCGCAACGCTGACCTTCCTGCCCTTCATCCTCTCCGGCTCGATCACGACGCTGACATCGCTCGACTTCCTCGGTTTCGGCATGCCGCCGGGCTCGCCTTCGCTCGGCGAGATGATCGCGCAGGGCAAATCCAACCTGCAGGCGCCCTGGCTCGGGCTGACGGCCTTCTGCGTCATGTCGCTGATGCTATCGCTGCTGATCTTCGTCGGTGAAGCAACGCGCGATGCCTTCGACCCGAGAAAGACATTCCGGTGAGCGCGACGATGACAGATCCCATCCTCTCCGTCCGCGACCTCTCGGTCGCCTTTCACCAGGGCGGCAACACCTCGATCGCCGTCGACCACATCTCCTTCGAGATCAAGCGCGGGGAAACCGTGGCGCTTGTCGGCGAATCCGGTTCGGGCAAGTCGGTTTCGGCCAATTCGATCCTGAAGCTGCTGCCCTATCCGTCCGCGAGCCACCCGAGCGGCGAGATCGTCTTCAACGGCAAGGACCTGTTGAAGGCCGGCGATGCGGAGCTGCGCAACGTGCGCGGCAACGACATCACCATGATCTTCCAGGAGCCGATGACCTCGCTCAACCCGCTGCATTCGATCGAGCGGCAGATCGGCGAGATCCTCGAACTGCACCAGGGGCTCGAAGGAGCCGCTGCGCGCACCCGCATTCTCGAGCTTCTCAACCAGGTCGGCATCCGCGAGCCGGAGAAGCGCCTCAGCGCCTATCCGCACGAGCTCTCCGGTGGCCAGCGCCAGCGCGTCATGATCGCCATGGCGCTTGCCAACCGCCCCGAGTTGCTGATTGCCGACGAGCCGACGACGGCGCTCGACGTCACGGTGCAGGCGCAGATCCTCGAGCTTCTGAAGACGCTCAAGGACGAGCACGGCATGTCGATGCTGTTCATCACCCACGACCTCGGCATCGTGCGCAAGATCGCCGACCGGGTCTGCGTGATGACCAAGGGCAAGATCGTCGAGACCGGGCCGACCGCCGAGATCTTCTCCAACCCGCAGCACGCCTACACCCGCCATCTGCTCGCCTCCGAGCCGAAGGGCAACCCGCCGCCGTCAGACGCGTCGAAGCCGATCGTGATGGAAGCCTCGGACATGAAGGTCTGGTTCCCGATCAAGGCCGGCTTTCTGCGCAAGGTGGTCGACCATGTGAAGGCCGTCGACGGCATCGACCTGAAGCTGCGCGCCGGCCAGACGCTCGGGGTCGTCGGCGAATCCGGTTCCGGCAAGACGACGCTCGGCCTGGCGCTGACGCGGCTGATCTCGTCGAAGGGCCGCATCGCCTTTATCGGCAAGGACATCGACCGCTACAGCTTCAACGAAATGCGGCCACTTCGAAACCGGATGCAGATCGTCTTTCAGGACCCCTATGGCTCGCTCAGCCCGCGCATGTCGGTGGCCGATATCATCGCCGAAGGCCTGAAGATCCATGAACGTTCGCTTTCGGAAAACGAGCGCGATGCCCGCGTCGCCGCCGCTCTCGAAGAAGTCGGCCTCGATCCTTCGACCCGCTGGCGCTACCCGCACGAATTTTCCGGCGGCCAGCGCCAGCGCATCGCCATTGCGCGTGCCATGGTGCTGAAGCCGCAATTCGTCATGCTCGACGAACCAACCTCGGCGCTCGACATGAGCGTGCAGGCGCAGGTGGTCGATCTCTTGCGCGACCTGCAGAGCAAACACGATCTCGCCTATCTGTTCATCAGCCATGACCTGAAGGTCGTGCGGGCGCTTGCCAACGAGATGATCGTGATGCGCCTGGGCAAGGTGGTGGAACAGGGGCCGGCCGAGCGCATCTTCAATGCGCCGAGCGAAGATTACACGAAGGCGCTGATGGCAGCGGCCTTCAACCTCGAAGCCGTCAATCTCACCGCGATCCGCCAGTAGAGTGCCCGCAATGTCCGCAAAGAGCCCCGTCATCGTCGATCTGAAGTTCATTCCGGAGGAGGTCGAGGCGGCTCTTCGCGGCGCCTTTCCCGATCGCGAGGTGATCAATCGCGCCGACGTCGTGCACCACAACCGCGATCTCTCGGGGATCGACTATGCAGTGGTGTGGAAATCGGCGCCGGATCTCTTCGAGCGGGCGCCGGATCTCAAGGTGGTCTTCTCCGGCGGCGCCGGCGTCGATCACGTGCTGACGCTTCCCGGGCTTCCCGAGGTGCCGCTGGTGCGCTTCGTCGATCAGACGCTGACGACGCGCATGAGCGAGTGGGTCGTCATGCAATGTCTTCTGCATCTGCGCCAGCACCGCGCCTATGAGGCGCTAGCGGCGAAGCGCGAATGGCGCGATCTGACCCAGCCGGAAGCCGCAGACATCACGGTCGGCATCATGGGCATGGGCGTGCTTGGCCAGGACGCCGCCCGCAAGCTCTCCACCATGGGATTCAAGGTCGTCGGCTGGTCGCGCAGCAAGCGAGACGTCGCAGGCATCGAGACCTTCGGCGGCAGCGAGCTCGACACGTTCCTGGCGCGCACGGATTTCCTCGTCGGTCTGCTGCCGCTGACGCCGGACACCCGTGGCATTTTCAATCTGCGCCTGTTTGCCAAGCTCAGCCGCAACGGTCCGTTTGGCGCGCCTGTTTTCATCAATGCCGGTCGCGGCGGCAGCCAGGTCGAAGCGGATATCCTGAGCGCGCTGGACAGTGGTGTGCTCGGCGGCGCCTCGCTCGATGTCTTCGAAGAGGAACCGCTTGCCAGCGACAGCCGCTTCTGGACGATGCCGAACGTCTATGTCACACCGCATGTGGCGGCATCCTCCGACGTCAAGGCGCTGTTCCGCCATGTCGAGCAGCAGATCGCCCGCTTCGAAAGCGGTCAATCGCTCGAACACGTGGTCGACAAAGTAGCCGGCTATTGATTTAGCGGAAGCGAGGCGCGCGGCGGAATCAACCCGCCTGTAGTGGCTTGCGTCAGGGCCGGCGATAGCCGGTCGGCTGGTCATAGAGCCAGCCAATGCGAGCGATCGCCTCTTCCAATCCTTCATGCGCGACCGACATGGTGTGGCCGTTGGCATGGATCAACGTGCGCTCGTCTTCCATGATCGCGACATGGCCCTTCCAGAACACGAGATCGCCGCGCCGCAACTCTTCACGGGCGATCGGAGCGCCGAGCCGAGCCGCCTGCATGTCGGAATCGCGCTCGACTACGCGGCCTGCCATCAACATCGACGTCTGGACGAGGCCTGAGCAATCGATGCCGAAGCCGGAGCGGCCGCCCCACAGATAGGGCGTTTCCAGGAAGCGGGCGGCGACCGTGACGTAGTCGGCGCTGACGGCGTGGCCAACGGGCGCACAATGATTGGCGACGATCGCGCGGCCGCCTTCAAGCAGGAAGTAGCGCGTTCCGCGCGTTTCCGCCTCGCCGATAACCGCGACACGGCTTCCCATCGAGAGAGCGAAGGCCTGCGGAAACTTGAGGTCGGCACCGTTGTAGACGAATGTGCGCGGCACGGTGACGATATGGGTCGGAACTGCGGTCTGGCGCAGAAGAGCCGTCTCCGGCATGTAGCCGACGTAGCCGTCGAGATCGGCTTTGACCCAGGCCCAGCCGTTGGCCGTATCAAGCACCCGCACGCCCTCGCCATAGAGCACCTCGGTGTCCGTGCCGCAGGCGGCGTCCGGGCGGGCACGGAGCGGCGCGACCGGCACGGCGAGTGTCGCCACCTCTCCCTCGACATAACGCTCCGCCTCGACCTGGCCGCGAAGCGCGATTTCGGCGAGATCGCTGCGATAGGCGTTGAGACGACGGTCCGGCAGTTGCGACATGGCTGAGACTCACAAGGTCAATTTGCGACCATGAAGAATGATCAGATCGCCGAGTTTTTCAAGGTAAAGCGCACCTTCGACGGTGCGCTTGATGATCACGTTGCGCCGGTCGATATCGTCACGCACCCGGTCCACGAGACCAAGAGCGCCCATGGTATCGAGCGCGCGGGTGATGACCGGCTTGGTAACGCCAAGCGTCGCCGCCAGTCCGCGCACCGTGTGGGGCGGTGGCACGAGGTAGATGTGCAGAAGGATCGCCAGCTGCCGCAGGGTCAGGTCGCGGCTGTCGACGCGCACCTGGGCGAGCGACACCGTATGCCAAAGCCCGAGGGCCTGGGAGGGCGTAAGCTCGATCGGCAATGGCGGCTCCTGCGCAAGAAACTGATCCGCCACGATAGCGGCGGATCGTTACGCAAGCGTTTCTTTCTTGCCAATCGTTCCGATAGGCTATTTTGCCATCTTCTGGACGTGATGGTAGAGCGCCCGGATCGCCTGCGCCTCGCCGCCAACCGGCGAATGCGGCCGCTCGGACTGTGCCCATCCGAAGATGTCGAAATGCACCCAGCTCTTGGTGTTGGTGACGAAACGCCGGAGGAAGAGCGCTGCAGTGATTGAACCGGCCATACCACCCGCCGGCGCATTGGTGAGATCTGCGATCCGTGCCGAGACATCCTTGTCGTAGCCATTGTAAAGCGGCATGCGCCACATCGGATCGTCGACCTCGAGGCTTGCTTCCGAGAGATCATGGGCAAGGTCGGCGTCGTCGGTAAAGAAGGGCGGTAGATCCGGGCCGAGCGCGACGCGAGCGGCACCGGTGAGCGTCGCCATGTCGACCAAAAGATCAGTCTTCTCCTCGTCGGCATAGGCGAGCGCATCGGCCAAGATCAGCCGGCCCTCGGCATCGGTGTTGTCGATCTGAACTGTCAGCCCCTTGCGGCTGCGATAGATGTCACCGGGGCGGAAGGCATTGGCGGAGATCGAGTTCTCGACAACCGGCACGATGACGCGCAGATCGACCTTGAGTTTGGCGTCCATGATCATCAACGCGAGGCCGAGGACATTGGCGGCACCGCCCATGTCCTTCTTCATCAAGAGCATCGAGGCGGCCGGCTTGATGTCGAGACCGCCGGTGTCGAAGCAGACGCCCTTGCCGACCAGCGTTACCTTCTTGTGGCCCTTCTTGCCCCAGCGCAGCTCAAGCAGGCGCGGAGCTTCGGCGCTGGCGCGTCCAACGGTATGGACCAGAGGGAAATTCTGCGTCAGCAGCGCTTCGCCCGATATCACCGAGACATCGGCCTTGTAGTGGGCGGCAAGCGCGCGGAATGCCGCTTCGAGCGCCTCGGGACCCATGTCGTTGGTTGGCGTGTTGATCAGGTCGCGCGCAAGGAAGACGCCGGCGAGCTGCCGCTTGATATCGGTCGCATCGGCGTCGGCGGGGATCAGCAGTGTCGGCGGCTCGCCCTTGGTGGATTTGTAGCGCTCGAAGCGATAGGAACCGAGGCCATAGCCGAGCGCCAGCCGGTTGGCGGTGAGCGGCGCGGTTTCGATGTGCCACTTGCCTGCCGGCAGTGCTCGCGCAAGCTTGCCGGCCAGAAACGGCGCTTCCGACGGGTTGCTGCCGAGACCGAAGAGCGCACCGCCGAGATGGCCGTCTGAGGACGGGATCAACAGCACCGCGCCGGATTCGGCCGTGAAGCCAGCCTTGCGCGCCCAGTCCAAAGCGATCGGATCGATCGTCCCCGTCTCAATATGCGCCGGCGTGACCGCGAAGATCGGCAGGGTCTTGCCGGCGCTGGTGTTGAACGGCGACGGCCGCTCGATGAACTGATAGGGAGCCATGAAAGTCCTCGGCTGACAGAGATGGAATCGCGCCATTAACGCTCCGTTAGGGTTAACAGATTATTGCTGGAGTGAAAGTTGCGCCGGTGTTGTCTGAAGTTCAGGTGCGCGAATGCATGCTGGGGACACTCATGGCCAAACGCACGACTTCACCGTTGAAAGTCGCTCACTTCTTCCAGGGCGCGGCGATTGCGCTGGTGGCGCTCTCGCTCGCAGGCTGCGCCAATCAGCCGAAGAAGGAGCTGACCACGGGCTCGATTTCGAGAACGTCGACGCCGGTTCAGTCGATGACCGCGACCGAGCTTTCGGCGGCGGCCGAAAGCGTTGGCCAGGCCTATGAAAAGAACCCCAAGGATCGCGAAGCCGGGCTCAACTACGCCAACCTCCTGCGTATGACCGGCCGCAACGAGCAGGCCCTCGCGGTCATGCAGCAGGTCGCGATCAACAATCCGTCGGACCGGGAAGTGCTCGGCGCCTATGGCAAGGCGCAGGCCGCGGCCGGCCAGCTCGATCAGGCGCTGGCGACGATCAGCCGCGCCCAGACCCCGGACCGTCCGGACTGGAAGCTGAAATCGGCCGAGGGCGCAATCCTCGACCAACTCGGACGCCCGCAGGAGGCGCGCACGCGCTACCGCGAAGCGCTCGAACTCAAGCCGAACGAACCGTCGGTGCTCTCCAATCTCGGCATGTCCTATCTTCTGACCAAGGATCTCCGCACCGCCGAAACCTATCTCAAATCGGCGGCGGCCCAGCCCGGTGCTGACAGCAGCGTTCGCCAGAACCTGGCGCTGGCCGTCGGGCTTCAGGGCCGCTTTCAGGAGGCCGAGACCATCGCCCGGCAGGAGCTTTCCAGCGAGCAGGCGGAAGCGAACGTCGCCTATCTGCGCTCGATGCTCTCCCAGCAGGGAGCGTGGAAGCAGTTGGCCAAGGCTGACGAAGCGAAGACCAACTGAGCACCTTGCAGGCGAGGCACGGTCAGGCGGCTCTCCCCTCCTCCGGTGTATTTCACCTCAGAAACGCATGCGTTTAAGCGCGCATCAGTCCGCGCGACGTCGTAAGCCGACACTGTCCTAAGCAGTGGGCGTAACGGACGACGATTTTCAGTTACACTCCGAAATTCGCTGGAGCATCCCGCGTCGAGCGGAATCGCTGGAAGCGAAAAAGATGCTCTGGAATCAAGGTTCCAGAGCGTCGTTCGTGCGTTCGTCTGAACGCAGGGTGGTCTAGAACTTGTCGGCCACCTGAATGCCGGCGGGTCCAAGGATGACGGCAACCAGCACGGGCAGAAAGAAGAGGATCATCGGCACCGTCAGCTTCGGCGGCAGCGCCGCCGCTTTCTTCTCCGCCGCGTTCATGCGCTGATCACGGCTTTCCTGCGCAAGGACGCGCAAGGCCTGGGCGATCGGGGTGCCGTAGCGGTCCGCCTGGATGAGTGCCTGGACCACCGACCTGACCTCTTCGAGGCCGGTGCGAAGACCGAGGTTTTCAAGTGCTGCGCGACGCTCGGGCAGGAAGGAAAGTTCTGCCGTCGTCAGCACGAGTTCTTCCGCCAATGGCTGCGACTGGGCTGCGATTTCGTCGGCGACACGCCGCATGGCAAGTTCCATCGACACACCCGATTCGACACAGATCAAGAGAAGGTCGAGTGCATCCGGCCAGGCGCGACGAATGGAAGCCTGACGCTTGGAGACGGCATTGGCGACGATAATGTTCGGCGCGTAGAAGCCCAGATAGGCGAAACCGATCGCAAAGAAGAGACGTACCATCAGCGGTTTCTCGGCAAAGTTGCCGAGCCCGAAGATGTAGACGAGGGCGACGAGCAGAAACAGGAAGGGCAGGCAGAAACGCGCAAACAGGAAGGTATTGAGGGCATTCTGTGAGCGAAAGCCGGCCATTTTCAAACGGTTGACCGTCTTGTCATCCACGAGCGCCGTGCGCAGATTGAGCCGTTCGACGATCTGGCGAATGGAGGCGTTGTTTTGGCCACGCAGGCTCGCCCTGCCGCCCTGCATATCAGCAAGCCGCGCCCGTTCGCGTGCTCGGATTTGTTCCCGCTCGCTCGCAACCGACTTCATCCGCTTTCCGAGGTCGCCCCGTTCGAAGAACGGCACGATCAGCGAATAAAAAGTCGCGAGCACGGCGAGCGAAACCAGAACGGCCAGGACAACGTTCGGATCGGTCAGTGTCTTGATCAGGCCCGTGCTCATCGATGCCCCCTCAGATATCGAAATTGATCATGTTGCGCATCACCATGATGCCTACGCTCATCCAGAAGAGGCCGAGACCGATAATCAAGTGGCCGCGCGGGTCGGTGAACAGGACCATCATGTATGCGGGTGACGTCAGATAAACCAGCAAAGCAACGATGAACGGCAGGGCACCAATGATGCACGCCGACGCCTTGGCCTCCATCGACATCGCGCTGACCTTCGCCCTCATCTTCCTACGTTCGCGCAGAACCTTCGACAGGTTGCCGAGGGCTTCGGAAAGGTTGCCGCCCGCCTGCGCCTGAATGGCGATCACGATCGCGAAGAAGTTCACCTCCGGCAAGGGAATGCTATTGATCATGCGGGCACAGGCATCAGTGACGCTCAACCCGACCTGCTGTGATTCCACCACGCGGCGAAACTCCGTCTTCACCGGCTCCTGCGCGTCGGCGGCAATGAGGCGGAGCGCGTCATTGAGAGGAAGGCCCGATTTGATCGAGCGGACCATGGTCTCGAGAGCGTTCGGAAACTCCTCCAGGAACTTCTTGCAGCGTCGCTTGATCAGGAAGCCGACAAACCAACGGGGTAGGCCAAGGCCGGCGATCACTGCTATGCCGAGGCCTATAGCGGGCCCGGCTCCCATGATCAGGGCGACGAGAAAGGCGAAGGCGCCGAAAAGCGCGCTGAACAGATAGAAGCGCCCCAAGGAAACTGAGAGGTCCGCCTGGGTCAGTCGCACCTTCATCGAAGGGGAAGACTTGGCCGAGCGCTCCTGTTGCTTCTTCTCGAGTTCCTTCAGCGAATCCTGCACGGACTTGCGCCGCTTCGACAGTTCGCTCACGCGGTCCCGCGCGGCCTTCACCTTGGCGCGGTCCGTTTCAGCCGCGCTGACCTTACGCACGCGGCCTTCCGCCTTCTTTTCGCTTTCGATACGCGAGAACAAAAGGCCGTAGGCGAGCGCCGCCGCCGATATTGCGACAAGGGCGGCCAGCGCCAGAACGGTGATGTCTATGCCGAACATCGCAGCTCCTAGTTCTTGTCCATCGCGTCAAGGGTGGCGGCCAAACGCTTATCCTCGTTGAAGTAGCGGGCGCGATCCCAGAAATGCGGCCGGCCGATTCCGGTCGACGTGTGGCGGCCAATGATACGTCCGCCGGCGTCCTCGCCATCGATCTCGTAGCGCATCAGGTCCTGCGTGATGATCACGTCACCTTCCATGCCGACCACTTCGGTTATGTGGGTAATGCGCCGGGAGCCGTCGCGCAAACGCGATGCCTGGATGATCACATCAACCGATCCGGCAATGATCTCGCGCACGGTTTTGGCTGGCAGGCTGTAGCCACCCAAGGCGATCATCGATTCCATACGGCTCAAGCATTCGCGCGGCGTGTTGGCATGGATCGTTCCCATCGAGCCGTCATGGCCGGTGTTCATCGCCTGAAGCAGGTCGAAAACCTCTGGTCCGCGCACTTCGCCGACGATGATGCGTTCGGGGCGCATGCGCAGGCAGTTCTTGATGAGGTCGCGCATGGTGATCTCACCTTCGCCTTCGATGTTCGGCGGGCGCGTTTCCAGGCGCACGACATGCGGCTGCTGCAGCTGCAGCTCGGCCGTGTCCTCGCAGGTAATGACCCGTTCGTCGGCGTCGATGTAGCGCGTGAGGCAGTTGAGAAGTGTCGTCTTGCCCGAGCCGGTGCCACCGGAGATGACAATGTTGCAGCGGACGCGGCCGATGATCTGCAGAAGGACGGCACCCTCCGCCGTTACCGAACCGAAGCGCACGAGCTGCTCCAGCGTCAGCTTGTCCTTCTTGAACTTGCGGATGGTCAGCGCCGTGCCGTCGATGGCGAGCGGCGGGGCAATGACGTTGACACGGGATCCGTCTGGCAGGCGGGCGTCGCAGATTGGGCTCGATTCATCGACGCGACGGCCGACCTGGCCGACGATGCGCTGGCAGATCGACAGCAGCTGCGCGTTGTCGCGAAACCGGATTTCCGATTCCTGCACCTTGCCGCCGACTTCGATGAAGGTCTGACCGGCGCCATTAACCATGATGTCGGCGATGTCGTCGCGGGCAAGCAGCGGTTCGAGCGGACCATACCCCAGCACGTCGTTGCATATGTCGTCGAGCAGCTCTTCCTGCTCGGAGATCGACATCGCGAAATTCTTGATCGTGATGATGTCGTTGACGATGTCGCGGATTTCCTCGCGCGCGCTCTCGGTGTCGAGCTTGGCGAGCTGCGACAGGTCGATCGTGTCGATCAGCGCCGAAAATACCTGCGACTTCGTATCGTAATAGTCTTCCGTTCGCGCTGTGCGACGCCGGGTCGTCGATGGGGCGGCCGGCTGGATCTTCGGGATCGCGGACGTCGTTTCGCCGAGAACCGGAACCGCGGACCGCTCGGTCGCCATCGGTTGCGCAGCAACCACGGGCGGCGGAACGGCGGGACCCGGGGTGCCGCTTTTGCCGAAGCCTTCGTTTCCGCGTTTGCCAAACATTTGCGTGATCCTATGTCCAGTCTATTTCCTGCCGAGCGCGGCAAGCACCTTTCCAAGTCCGCCGCGCCGAGCCTTCTTCATCGTTACCCGGCCGGTCAAAAGATGCGCGAGCTGTGAGAACGTTTCAGCCGCCGGCGCCTTCTTGTCGATTTCCGCTATCATCCGTCCGCTGTTCGAAGCGTTGCCAAATAGGGCCGCGTCAAAGGGAATGATGGCCGCCGCTTCGGTTTCCAGCGAATCGCAGAACTCGCTCGCCGTAATCTCCGGACGCTTCGGCATCCCGACCTGGTTCAGAACCAAGTGGGGCGGTTTGTCGTTTGGACGCAGCTTCTTCATTGCATCGAGCAGGTTCTTGGTATTGCGCAGGCTGGCGAGATCGGGGATCGCGGTAATCACCACTTCGTCGGCTTCTCCGAGCACGGCGCGGGTCCAGTCCGTCCACAGATGCGGAAGATCGAGTACGGAAACGGGGGCGCTGCGCTGCAGGATCTCCAGGATCGGGTGGAACGCACCGGTCTCAAAATCATAGGCGCGGTCCAGCATGGAGGGGGCGGCCAACAGCGACAGGTGGTCGGAGCATTTGGTCAGCAGCCGGTCAAGGAACACCTCGTCCAGGCGCTCTGGCGCAAACACCGCTTCGGCAATGCCCTGCGGCGGATCCTGGTCGAAATCGATGTTGGCCGTGCCATAGGGAAGGTCGAGATCGGCGAGAATGGTCTCGGTCGAGAAGAGGCTGGAGATGCCCCAGGCGCAATTGTGCGCGATCACCGACGAACCGCAACCGCCCTTTGCACCGATGAAGGCGATGCTTCGGCCCAGGGGCTCGGCATCCGGGTCGACGAAGATCGCCGAAACGGCGGTGAGAATGTCCGGCATAGACACCGGTGCGACCATGTATTCCGAAATGCCGTTGCGGATGAGCTCGCGATAGAGCCCGATATCATTGTGTTTGCCGACGAGAATCACCTTGGTGCTCGGGTCGCAGACCTCTGCAAGCGGCGTAAGCTCGGCCAGTAGCGACCGTGGTTCGGTCGATGTTTCAAGGATGATGAGATTGGGGGTAGACACGGTCGCGAACATGTTTGCGGCCGCGTCGATGCTGCCGCTGTTGATGCGCAAGCTGACCTTGGCCATGCGCCGGTCCCGCCCGCAACGCTCCATCAGCTGCTGCATTGCATTGGTTTCGCAGAATGCGTGGATCGAGATCCGCGGTAGCGGGCGGACTTGCTCCAGATCGCCCGTGCGCACTTGGTCGAAGAAAGGCTCGTCCCCCTCGCCGCCGGTGCCGATCTTATAATCGATCGTGTTCATTTCTTCATCCCGCCGCTATCAGTTGAAGATGACGACCGGGCCGTCGCTCTTGTCGGTTCCACGCCAGTCCTTGATCACCTGGCCACGCTGTTCCGCGTCGATCGGCGACGTCTGGCGCGGGCCGAGCAGGTCTGTCGGATTGGCGATCTGGGCGGCCAGGTTCGATTGCGAGGCGCAACCGAAATTGTAATAGTTCTTGTTTTCCAGTGTGTTGAGGTTCAGATCTTCCGGCCAGGTGCCGCAAGGCGCGGTCTGGGCGGTAATCGCAACGTAGCTCAAGCGGATCGGTGCCGCGTCTCCATAAGGTCCGGCGTCGTAGCTCGTTTCGAGCAGACGTTTGGCGGGAATGCCCGCAGCAACCAGGACGCCGCGGATTTCCCTGCGCATCGCTTGCGCAGCATGGCTGTTGGCCGCGCCGCGCGGCATCATGATCTGCACGACGCCGCTTGCCGAATTGCGATAGTCGGAAGCGAACCCGGCGATAACATCGCGCGTGCCCTGGGTCAGGCGACGGTCGCCCGATGCGATCGGGATGTCGATGGCGCGTTCGCCTTCGGCGAGCACGATCGGATGTCTCGTGCGATAGTCGTCCGGAATCGAGCCAGTAGCGAGATTGTCCTTTGTCCCGCAGCTCGCAAGAAAGATACCAGCGATGGCCAGCATGGCCACGCGGCTCGTGCATCGCATGAAGGCGCTGGATGTGCTCAGGGGCATGGCAGTCGGCCTTTCAGAATTCTGGTGGGAACCGGTTCGAAGCGTCATGACCCGACCTATTTGTAGATGAAGCCGACATTGCCGTGGTAACGCCCTGCCGGAGCGGCCGCCTCCGGCCGCCCGTAGATGCGGTTCACGCGGCCAAGGAAGTAGCTGTCGAGATCATTGGCCGGATTGAAATTGTCGTCAGGCCGGGAGATCGCGCTTCTGGCGACAGGACGGACAAGATAGGGCGTCGCGATGATGACGAGCTCGGTTTCGTTGCGCACGAAATCCTTGCTGCGGAAGAGCGTTCCGAGGATCGGGATCTTCGAAGCACCCGGCAGGCCGGACATCGCCTGGCGAATATTGTCCTGAACCAGGCCGGCGATCACGATCGAGCCGCCGGAAGGCAACTCGACGCTGGTCGAAGCTTCGCGCCTGCGGATGCCGAGAAAGGTATTGCCAGGAATCTTGCTCGTGCCGTTGCCAGTGACGACGGATCCCTCATAGGTGGGCTCAGAGACATTCGTCTCGATCTGCAGGCTGATGCGTCCCGGTCCCAGGACAACAGGCTTGAAGTTCAGGCGGATGCCGTATTCGACGTCGTTGACTTCGCGCGTGACCCTGTTTTCGCCGGTCTGATCGTCGGTCGTGACTTCCTGGGTTCCCGACAGGCGAAACTGACCGCCGACATAGAACTTCGCCTCCTGACCAGAAATCGCCGTCAGGCTTGGCTCGGCCAGTGTCCGCATCACACCCGCCTGCTCCATCGCGTTGATGTAGCTGGAGATCATCGTGCCGCCGACAGACTTGTTGATCACGGCGTTGACACCAACGCCGATCGCATCCCCGAGGTTGGCCGGATTGCGGAAACCGATGCCGCTTTCGCCGTCGCTAACACGGCCGTTGAAACCGAGCTGCTTCAGCACCTGGCGGCTGACTTCGGCCACCGTGACCTTGAGGTTGACCTGGTCATCGCCGTCGATCGTCAGGAGGTTGACGATCTGCGAAACCTGGCGATCTTCAGCGAAGATGTCGGCATCGCCATTGTTGCCCTGGGCGGTGATGTTGCGCGTGGTCGCCTCGCCGCCCTGGAGGAAGGCCTTCGCAAGGTCTACGGCACGGGTGGAATCGAGCGGCGTTCGCACGGTTCCGGTCAAGACGATGTTGTCCGAAATGATCTCGACATTGATGTCGGCGTCCGGAATGAAGCGACGCAGATTGGACTGGAGATTGGCGATATCGCGCTCGACTTCGATGTCGAGGCTGACGATCTCCTCGCCATTGGGGCCGAAGACGAAGATGTTGGTCTGGCCGACGGATTTGCCGAAGAGATAGATACGCCGTGAGGTGCGCGTCACTGCGTCCGCCAGCGACGGGTCCGCCACGAGAATGTCGTGCGCGTCCGCCGGCAGGTCGACGACCACGGCCTTGTTTAAGCCGAGACTGACCTTCTTCTTGACGCCTGGGCCGCTTTCAACGATCCGCACGACGGAGGAAGCAGCGGCGAGTGCGACCGTCGGCGCCGGCAGATACATGCCGGTAAACGCCAGGCAGAATGATAGGCCGGCTGCGACAGACGCCCGAAATGTGTTTCCGCTCCGTTTCACCTTATGCCCCATTCTAGCCTGGTTACTGCTGTGTCTGGCCGAGGGCGCCATCGCTCTTGACGATGGACCCGGATTTGATGACCTGAATGCTCGGCTGACCGTCGCCGCTCAATAGATAGTCTGCGGCGTCGGTGTCGGATTCCTGTGCATCGGCGACGCTTCGGAGCGCCAATGAAATGCGCTCGGCCATCTGCTGCGCCACTGTCATTACTTTCGACTGGTCGGGCGTCAGCTCCAGCGTGGCCGTGGTTCCGACCACGGCCTTGGTGCCGTCTTCCTTCTCCTCGACCTGCTGGTCGATCGCCAGAACACGCACGTTGCTGAGCACGGTTTCGGTCAGGTAGAGTTCGCCATCGCCCTTGCGGACCATGATGACGTCGACACGGTCATTCGGAAGGATGAAGCCGCCGGCACCGGTAGCGACGGTGATTTCCGTCGCGACGGCGCGTTTGCCCGCCGGCAACAGCGACGACATGATGCGGTTGGACGAGTCTGCGACCTTTTCGTGACGGACCGGCTCGCCGTTGAAGATCGGCAAGCGAACGACGGCTCCGGTGAGGTCGTCGATTGCCGACGGTTGACTTTCGTCGGTGATCAGGCCGTCAACCAAACCGTCCTTCGGCCAGGCCATCCACTGGATGGAATCGCCGGCCAGGCGCGATCCGACAGGCAGGCTCTTGCTGGCAACCAGGACGTTGACGGTCGGCGCCCGCTCGATCAGAGGCTCGGCGGCCAACGGCGCAGGTGCGCGCGTCAGTTTCATCGCCAATAGACCAGCCATTGCAGCCGACAGAACGGCCACCGCCAGTATTATGATGCGAACCGGTTTCATGATCGTTTCCGAGCCCCGAAGAATTGCCAGGGTCAGATTGATCAGGAATTGGTGTAATTATAGTTAACGGATTACTTATGAGGAGAGTTAACGAAAGGTGATGCCCCGCGCTTGAGCCTTAAGAAAGGCGCGCAAAGACCGCCTCCATAAGCGGCGAAGCCGGATAGGCAACAAAGCCACCGAGCGCGATTGCCACGCCGTACGGAATTTTCTTGGCCGTCAGCAAGAGCTGCGGAACGGGGATGCCACTCGCCAGTATCGTGTTTTCCTGCCGGCGCAACATCAGGATGGCAAGCGTCAACAAACCTCCAAAAATGGAAACGTAGAGCAGAAAAGCGGTCAACGACGGGGTGAATCCGAACCAGATGGCGCTGGCTGTCAGGAGCTTGGCGTCGCCGCCGCCCATCACGTTTGCAGCAAACAGGCCGAAGCACACGGCAAAGACAACCAAGGCCGCGGCCACATGCTGGCCGATCTCCCCGAGATCGAGTCCCGCCAGCAGCGCCACGACAAAAAAGCTGCCCAGAAGCACTACCGAAACGCGATTGGGAATCGTCATGGTCAGCAGGTCTGAAAAGGCTGCAAACGCCAGGCAAAAGGGAAAAACCACCAAAATAGCAGCCTCAGTCATGGTTCCTGCCTCCAAGATGAGCGCACGCAATCTCCGATTCCCCGTGGGGCTCCAGATAGAAATGGAGCCGCTTTTGCAGCGGCTCCATTTGTTCCTTGCAAGACCGGTTCATTAGATCTTGCCGCTCGTCGCAATACTCGATCCGATTGCATTGAGCGCGGAATCGAGCGTATTGCCAATCGTGGTTGCGCCGGCAATCAGGGCCGCGGAAACGAGCACCGCGATCAGACCATACTCGATGGCGGTCGCACCACTGTCATCCCGCTTCAGGCGACGGAAAATCTTCGCCATGCGAATCTCGCCTCGCTTGAACCGGTCAGACCGATTAGAGCTTACCAGTCGTGCTATCCGTGAGCTTTCCGCCCAGGCCGTCGAACGTGGTGTTGAGCGCGTCGCCCAGGGTGCTTGCGCCAGCAATGAGGGCAACCGAGATGAGGGCGGCGATCAGGCCGTACTCGATAGCGGTCGCGCCGGACTCGTCCTTCATCAGACGGGCAAAAATCTTCTTCATGATGATTCTCCTACTTCACATTTGTTGTTCAGCACTTCCGCCAACTGTTGCCGTTGATCGGATGTCCTCAAACTAGTCCTGGCGCATTTCCATCGACTTAAAGAAGGCGGTTACCGACAGGTTAACGACGCATCCCTGATTTTTGGGTAAACGAACAGAAAACGGCGCGGGGCCTATCCGGTCTCGAAATCATGGATTTAACGGTTCATTCACCAAGACGGGTGAGTATGGGGTGAACCCACCTCAAGGACCCGCCATGACCATGCCATTCGCGACCGGCCGAGCCGCCCTGTTTGCTTTCGTGATCGCATCGCTCGCCCCGGTGGTCGCCGCTGGCGCAGAGAACGACATGATGCGCGTCTATATGGATCACGCGCGCGTGCTCAAACTCGATCGCCCGGTCAGCAAGGTCATCATCGGCAATGCCGAAGTGGCAGACGCCACGGTTGCCGACGCCCGAACCATCGTCATCACCGGCCGCAATTTTGGCACGACCAATCTGGTCATCCTCGACCAGGATGGAAACGCAATTGTCGATGAGCGGATTCTGGTGTCGATCGACGAAGGCAACACCGTGCGTGTCTACAAACAGACGTCGCGCACCGTGCTCTCCTGTACGCCAAATTGTGAACGACACGCGGAGCGTAAAACCACAGGTAGCACCAACTAAATTTTATGGGTTTAGACCCGCGATTCGTTAAAATGCACATGATCTGCGGGAACGAAATATCAACGGTTGCTCCATAATCTTCCGCCCGTCTGGCGTAACATGATGGGACGGCACAATGAGCAGCGAGCAGGCAATCGAACGTGCGAGCGGGCCTGATATCAGGCGAAAAGGCATTCTGCGCCGCTTCATCCGCAACCGCAAAGGCACGACGAGCATCGAGTTCGCCATCCTCGCGCTGCCCTTCTTCGTGGTGATTTTCGCCTCACTCGAAACCTTTGCCGCCTTCTACGGCGACCAGCTCCTGGCGAACGCAACGGAGACGATGGCGCGCAAGGTCCGTACCGGCCAGATTACCTTCCAGCGGGGGAAGGCGACAGATATGACTCAAGCGCAGTTTCGCCAGGCCTTCTGCAATGAAATCTCGGTCCTGATGAAATGCTCCGCCACCGAAGCAAACCAGCCCTCGCAGTTCTACCTGGACGTCAGGGCGGTCTCGGATCTCAGCACGTTTCCTGTGAACATCCCGCGCAAGGCCGGCTCGACCGATATTGATACGGGCGACTTCAAGTTTGCCCCCGGCGGTCCGGGTACCTTCAACGTGGTGCGTGCCTACTATCGATGGAGCGTGATCACCGACCTCGTCAGGCCGTTCGTCACCAACTTGCGGCCCGCCGGCGCGAGCATGCCGAAGGACTATCTCATGGTGGCAACCGCCACCTTCCGAAACGAGAGCGAGTGAGGTTTGCCGTGAAGCAGATTGCGAAGCAAAAGATCCTGCGCCTTCGGGCGGTTTCTGCCATGTTTCACGCGCTGCGGCGGGACAAACGCGGCGTCGGAGCCGTTGAATTCGCGATCGTCGCACCCTTGCTGATCATAACCTATCTCGGTGCGTTCGAGCTTTCGGTCGGTTTTACGGTCGCAGGCAAGACGGCCCGCGCCGCAAGCGCCGTCGCCGACATCATCGCACAGCAATCGGAAGTCAACAAAGCCTTCCTCGCCAAGGTGCCGAATATCGCAAAGAGTATTCTCGAACCCTATGGGAACGCGAACTACACACTGAAGATCACCGGTATCGAGGTCTCAAGCACCAATGAGGGGACCGTCATTTGGTCGCACGATCAGGCCGGCGGGGTTCCCTACAGCGTGAATTCGAAGGTCACCCTGCCCGGCCAATTCACGGCCAACAAGTCCTTTGTCATTCGCACGGAGCTGACCGTGCCGCACGAGTTGCTGCTCTACGCTCCGAGCCTTCAGGCCACTGCGAAGACGATAGACCTCTCCAAGACGGCCTACTTCCACTCGCGTCTCGCCCAAACTATAAAATGCACTGATTGCTGATCGGGCACTGATCCGGCGCAATTGCATTGCGCCGTGCGCAGCGCTATCCCTTCGGGATTGTGCGTGGCGCGCGCCTCCGGCGTCGTCGCGTTCTTCCAGAAGCTTTCGGAGCGCGATGCGAGCGCTTCCGCTGTCAGGTGCATCATGGCGCGTGCGTTTCTATTCGTTCTCGATTCCTTCGGCTTAGGCGGCGCGCCGGATGCCGAAGCCTACGGTGACCTGGGCGCCAACACGCTCGGACACATCGCGGAGTTCTGCGCCGCCGGCGCCGCAGATCGGGTTGGTTTGCGAGAAGGGCCGCTCAATCTGCCGAACATGTCCGCCCTTGGCCTTGTTCACGCAGCAAAGCTCGCCAACGGCACGATTCCCAAGGGCATGCCGGTGCCCAATCGGGTCTATGGTGCCTTTGGCGCCGCCAGCGAAGTCTCGCGCGGCAAGGACACGCCCTCCGGGCACTGGGAAATCGGCGGCACGCCGGTCATGTTCGATTGGGGTTACTTTTCGGCTGAAGGCGATGCCTTTCCGCCCGAGCTCGTCGAAACCATCTGCCGCGAAGGCAACATTCCCGGCATCCTCGGCAATTGCCATGCTTCCGGCACCGACATCATCGCCCGCCACGGCGAGGAGCACATGCGCAGCGGCAAGCCGATCTGCTACACCTCTTCGGACTCGGTCTTCCAGATCGCGGCGCATGAGCAGAGCTTCGGGCTCGATCGCCTGCTTGAGCTTTGCCAGACGGTCCGCCGCCTGGTCGACGACTACAATATCGGCCGCGTGATCGCCCGCCCCTTCGTCGGCACCAGCCCGCAGACTTTCACCCGGACCGGCAATCGCCGTGACTATTCCGTGCTGCCGCCGGAGCCGACGATCCTCGACCGGCTGACGGAAGCGGGGCGCACGGTTCACGCGATCGGCAAGATCGGCGACATCTTCGCCCACCAGGGGGTGACGAAGCTGACGAAGGCCGACGGCAATATGGCGCTCTTCGACGCAAGTCTCGCGGCCATCGACGAGGCCGAAGACGGCAGCCTGGTCTTCACCAATTTCGTCGATTTCGACATGCTCTACGGCCATCGCCGCGACGTCGCCGGTTACGCGGCAGCACTCGAAGCCTTCGATGCGCGCCTGCCGGATCTCGACCGCCGCCTGCAGCCCACCGACATCGTCATCCTCACGGCCGATCACGGCTGCGACCCGACTTGGCGCGGCACCGACCATACGCGCGAGCGGGTGCCGGTGCTGATGTTCGGACCGTCGCTGCGCAGCCGCTCGCTCGGCGTCGCCAACACCTTCGCGCATATCGGCGAATCCGTCGCCAAACATCTCGGCATCGCGCCGGGCCATCATGGGAGAAGCCTCATTTGACCGCGCATCTGAAGAAGGCGGAGCTGCATTGCCACATCGAAGGCGCGACGCCGCCTGAGCTGGCTTTAGCTCAGGCCGAGAAGTATGGCATCGACACCAGCGCGATCATCCGTGACAGGGCCTATGTCTGGGAAGACTTCACCAGCTTCGTGAAATGCTACGACGCCATCGCCTCGCTGTTTCGGACCGAGGAAGACTACGCACTGCTCGCCGAAGCCTATCTGACGGAGCTTGCCGAAGCCGGCACAATCTACAGTGAAATCATCGTTTCGCCCGACCACGGCAACACGATCGGCCTGGGCGCGAAGGCTTACCTTGAGGGCCTTGCCGCCGGCATGGAAGCCGCAAGGCAGAAGACCGGGATCGAATCGCGCATGCTGATCACAGGCATTCGCCATCTCGGCCCGGAGTCCGTAATCAAGACCGCAGAATTCGCGGCCAGGCGGGAGCATGCGCTCGTCACCGGCTTCAACCTCGCTGGCGAAGAACGCATGCACAACGTGGCCGATTTTGCCCGCGCCTTCGACATTGTACGGGACGCAGGCCTTGGCCTGACGATCCATGCGGGCGAGCTCTCCGGCGCCTTTAGTGTGCGCGACGCGCTTGACCACGTGCACCCCTCGCGCATTAGCCATGGCGTTCGGGCGATCGAAGACATGGATCTGGTGCGGCGCCTTGCCGACGCCGGAGTCGTGCTCGAAGTCTGCCCCGGCTCCAACATCTCGCTGCAGGTCTTCCCGGACTTCGCCTCGCACCCATTGCGGGCACTTTACGAGGCCGGCGTGCGCGTCACGCTCAATTCCGACGATCCGCCGTTCTTCCATACGTCGCTCGCTCAGGAATACGACATCGCCTCTGCGGTGATGGGCTTCACCGACGAGGAGATCAACCGCATGACCCGCACGGCGATCGAGGCCGCCTTCGTCGACGAGCCGACGCGCCAGCGGCTGCTCGCGCGGATCTAGAGCGCCGTGCGTTCAGGTGAACGCACTTGGCTCTAGCCTATAATGCCAGAGCATCTTCCCGCTTCAAGCGATTACGCTTGAAAGCGGGATGCTCTGGAAACCGCGACGCCGGATTGCCGTCCGTCGGCTGGGGATGACGTTCTCCGGCCGGCCAATACCCTTGCGGCGACGACGCATTCCATGGAAAAAGGACGGATACAAAAAATCCGGAAAGGTGAGCCATGAACGGCGTTACAGTGATCGATCATCCGCTTGTGCAGCACAAGCTGACCATCATGCGCAAGAAGGAGACCTCGACCGCAGGTTTCCGCCGGCTTCTTCGCGAGATCTCGACGTTGCTCTGCTACGAGGTCACGCGCGATCTCGAACTGACGATGGAGCGGATCGAGACTCCGCTGGAGGAAATGGACTCGCCGGTCCTCGAGGGCAAGAAGCTTGTGTTCGCCTCGATCCTGCGCGCCGGCAACGGGCTGCTCGAAGGCATGCTCGAGCTGGTGCCTTCGGCCCGCGTCTCGCACATCGGCGTCTATCGTGACCATGAGACGCTGGAAGCGGTGGAGTATTACTTCAAGGCGCCGGAAAGCCTGTCCGAACGCCTCATCATCGTCGTCGACCCGATGCTCGCCACCGGCAATTCGTCGATTGCTGCGATCGACAAGCTGAAGGAGCGCGGCGCCAAGAACATCCGCTTCCTCTGCCTGCTCGCCGCTCCCGAAGGCATCCGCAATTTCCAGGGCGCGCACCCGGACGTGCCGATCTACACGGCCTCGATCGACAGCCACCTCAACGAACTCGGCTACATCATGCCCGGTCTCGGCGACGCGGGCGACCGGATGTACGGCACCAAATGATTTCCTGATCCTTAACCAGGATCGCAAATCCGCGAAAAAGCCGCCGGTATCCGGCGGCTTTTTTATGTCGTCTTAGGCGTCATGCGGTCTACTGCTCCATAGCGATCGCGCCTCCTTTTCGGGCGTGCAGACCGGTCTCCGCAGCAATTTGCGTTTGCTGCATCCGATGCCATTGAAGGGTGATGTCCATGCTCGTCCGTTTGCTCTCATTGGCAGGTGTGGCCGCACTTGCAGCCATGGTGGTTCCGCACTTGGCAACGACCGCCTTGACGCAAGGCGGTAACAAGACGGCTGCCAAGGAAGCTGCAGCCCCGCCGACGACCACTGCAAAGTATGCGGCGGGGCGGAGCGTTGTGCTCGACGCCGATGGCAGGGGCCACTTCTTTGGCACTTTCCGCATCAACGGCCGCAGCGAGCGCGGCCTAGTCGACACCGGCGCCAGCAGCATCGCCATCAACCTTTCGACCGCACGCCGGCTCGGCATTGCACCAAGCACGCTTTCCTTCACGGCTCGCGTCAATACTGCCAATGGTGTCGTCGAAGCGGCTCCGGCGATGCTGAACCGGATCGAGATCGGCGGCATATCGGTACGCGACGTTCAGGCACTGGTGCTGCCGGACAAGGCGCTCTCCGGCACGCTTATCGGCATGACGTTCCTGAACCGGCTGTCATCCTTCCGCGTCGAGGACGGTGCCCTGCATCTCGTCAGGTGATTTTCGCGAGAATCGGCGAATGCTTCGTCGGCTCGATATCATCGATCGTATAGAGTTCGTGCAGGCGACGACGGGCTACCTCCGCAGCATCCCGATCGGCCGCATGAACAAAGGCAATCAGGTCGCCCTTCTCGATCCGCGTACCGAGCGGCTTCAATGCATCTAAGCCGACCCGATGATCGATCCTGTCATCCGGATGCGACCGTCCGCCGCCGAGAGCAATGACGGCCATGCCCAGTTCGCGGGTCTCACAGGCTGCAAGATAGCCGGACTGCTTCGCTTCGACCGGCAAGATGACCGGCGCACGCCCGAGATAGGTCACCGAGCGCTCGACGAAATCCGCCGGGCCGCCGAGCGCGTGCACCATTTTTCCGAAGCATTCGAGCGCTGCTCCGCTTGAAAGGGCCTTGCGCGCCAGCGCTTCGCCCTGTTCGGCATCACCAGCGACGCCCCCCGCCACCAACATTTCGGCAGCAAAGGCCAGGACGACCGTTTCAAGCCGCGTGCCCTTCTTCTCGCCCCGGAGGAAGGCCAGGCAATTGTCGATCTCCAACGCGTTGCCGGCGGCATCGGCCAGCGGTTCGTTCATGTCGGTCAGAAGCGCCGAGGTACGAACGCCGGCGCCGTTGGCGACATCGACCAGCGAGCGCGCAAGCACCTGCGCTTCCTTGGCATCGCTCATGAAGGAGCCATTGCCGAGCTTGACGTCGAGCACCAACGACTGAAGGCCGGCGGCGAGCTTCTTCGACAGGATCGAGGCCGTGATCAGCGGCACGGAATCGACGGTCGCGGTCACATCTCGGATCGCATAAAGCCGTTTGTCGGCCGGCGCGAGGTTCGCCGTCTGGCCGATGATGGCGCAGCCGATCTCGTCGACCGTCCTGCGGAATAGCGCCGCCGACGGCTGGATATCGTAGCCGGGTATCGATTCAAGCTTGTCGAGCGTGCCGCCCGTATGCCCGAGGCCGCGCCCCGATATCATCGGCACGGCAAGGCCGCAGGCGGCAACGATCGGCGCCAGCATCAGCGAGACGTTGTCGCCAACGCCGCCGGTAGAATGCTTGTCGGCGATCGGGCGACCGATGGTGCTCCAGTCGAGTGTTTCGCCGGAGTCGCGCATCGCGAGGGTCAGGGCCACGGTCTCGTCGCGGCTCATGCCGGAAAACCAGACCGCCATGGCGAAAGCGGCGACCTGCCCTTCGGAGATCGAGCCATCCGAAAGGCCGCGGACGAAATCCGCGATCTCGGCTGGAGCGAGGCGTTCGCCGTTGCGCTTGCGCCTGATTGTTTCCTGCGGAAGCATCGTCACCCGCGCACCGCGTCGGCTGCGATCATGTCGGCGAGGATCGCGGCAAGCCGCTTGCCACCAACCGGCGCCATGTCCTTGGTCTCGTGATGGCTGATCTCGCCCCCGGTCATGCCGGCGCCGAAATTGGTGATCACCGAAGCGGCGACGACCCTCAGCCCGAAGAAACGGGCGAGAATGACCTCCGGAACCGTGGACATGCCGACGGCATCGGCGCCAAGGATGCGGGCCATGCGGATCTCGGCCGGCGTCTCGAAACTCGGGCCGGAGAACCACATATAGACGCCGCCAAGAAGCGGAATGCCGAGGCGTTCGGCACTCTCCTGCATTCTTCCGGCGAGCTCGGCATCATAGGCATTGGTCATGCCGACGAAGCGATCGTCGCTTTCCACGCCGATCAGCGGGTTGAAGCCCGAATAGTTGATGTGATCGGAAATCCGCATCACCGATCCCGGCGGCAGATCCTCCCGCAGCGATCCTGCGGAATTGGTCAGCACCAGGCACTCAATGCCGAGCGCTTTCAGGGTTTCCAGCGGCAGGCGCATCGCGTTGGCGTCGCCCTGTTCGTAATAATGGACTCGGCCGGAGAGCATGACAACAGGAACGCCCGAGAGCGTTCCGGCGACGAGTTCGCCGGCATGGCCGGAGACGCTGCTGACCGGGAACCCTGGTATGTCGGCATAGGAAAGCCGCAGCGTTTCGTCCACGGCATCGACCAGCGAGCCGAGCCCGGAACCGAGCACGATGCCATAGCGCGGCGAAAGGCCGCCGAGCCTGGATTTCAGCAATTCAGCGGCCGCGGTCATCCGAGGATCTCGGTCTCGAAGCTGTGCGGCAGCAGGTCCGACAGCGCCAGGGTCTTCTTCACCCCGGTCTCATCACACAGGAAGATCCGCGTGCTGGCACCGGAAAATTCCGCCAGCCGCTGCCGGCAGCCGCCGCAGGGTGGGCAGAGCGCCAGCTTCTCGGCGATGACGGCCACTTCCATGATCTTGCGTTGGCCTGCCATGACCATATGGCTGATAGCGGTGGTCTCAGCGCACCACCCTTCAGGGAACGACAGGTTCTCGATGTTGGCGCCGGTATAGATCTTGCCGTCCTCGGCACGGATCGCCGCGCCGACCGGAAACTTCGAATAGGGCGCGTGCGCCTTGGCCATCGCGTCACGCGCGGCCTCGAACAGTTCCTTTTCCATGGTTCTAGCGCTCCTTGACATAGGGGACACCGCCGGCCTTCGGCGGGATGGCCTTGCCGATGAACCCGGCGAGCAGGATCACGGTCAGAATGTAGGGCAGCGCCTGCATCAACTGCACCGGCACCTGGCCGATCAGCGGCAGGGGATTGCCCTGAAGGCGGATCGCCAGCGCATCGAGGAAACCGAAGAGCAGGCAGGCCAGCATGATGTTGAACGGCCGCCATTTGGCAAAGATCAGCGCTGCGAGCGCGATGTAGCCCTTGCCAGCGGTCATTCCCTTGACGAAGCCGGCGGTCATCGCCAGCGACAGATAGGCACCGGCAAAGCCGCAGAGGATGCCGCAGCAGATAACTGCGCGATAACGCAGCCAGAGAACCGAGATGCCGGCGGTATCGACCGCGCCCGGATTTTCGCCGACGGCGCGTAAGCGCAGGCCGAAGCGGGTGCGGTAAAGGATCCACCAGCTGATTGGCACCATCGCGAAGGCGACATAGGTCAGAAGGAAATGGCCGGAAAGCAGGTCAGAATAGATCGGG
This sequence comes from Ensifer sp. 22460, assembly GCF_052044935.1. Taxonomy (NCBI): domain Bacteria; kingdom Pseudomonadati; phylum Pseudomonadota; class Alphaproteobacteria; order Hyphomicrobiales; family Rhizobiaceae; genus Ensifer; species Ensifer sp. 22460. The sequence continues at coordinate 14,347 of NZ_JBQENZ010000033.1, read as the reverse complement.
CCGAGGATCGGGATCTCCCTGACGCTGTCGGCATAGGGGAAGGTGATCGTCTGGAAACGGGAACCTTCCCCGAGCGCCGGCGTGCGGCCGCCCTGGCGGAACCAGGCTTCACCGAGAATGACGGTCGAGCCGGCGACGATGAAGTTGATCGCGACACCGGAGACGATCTGGTTGCCGCGCTGGGTGATCGAGGCGTAGCCGTGCACCAACGACAGCGCGATCGAGATCAGGATCGCCGCAAGCAGCCCCATCCACACGGACTGGGTGACCGCAGCGACGGCGCCGGCCGCAAAGGCCGCACCAAGCATCTTGCCTTCAAGGCCGATGTCGAAAACGCCGGCGCGTTCGGTGAACAGCCCGGCAAGGGCTGCGAAGATCAGCGGAACGGAAACACGGATGGTGGACTCGAGGAGCACCACGATGACGTGGAAGAAATCCATGGCTTCAAGCTCCCTTGGTCTGCGTCACGACGGCCGCACGGCGGCTCTGCATCGTAAACAGCCGGGTGATTGCCGGCCGGAACATGTTTTCGAGTGCACCGGCGAAGAGAATGACCAGGCCCTGGATGATGACGATCATGTCGCGCGAGATCGACGGCATTTCAAAGGAGATCTCGGCCCCGCCCTGATAGAGCATGCCGAAGAGCACCGCGGCCGGGATGATGCCGGCCGGATGCGAGCGGCCCATCAACGCCACGGCGATGCCGACGAAGCCTGCCCCTTGCACGAAGTCGAGCTGCATGCGCGCCTGTTCACCCATGATCGGGTTCAGCGCCATCATGCCCGCGAGACCACCCGAGATCATCATGGTGATAACGGTGATGCGGCTCTCGCTCATGCCCGCGTAGCGTGCCGCCGACGGGCTGTGGCCCATGGTGCGCATTTCGTATCCGAGCTTGGTACGCCAGATCAGCAGCCAGACACAGAAGGCCGCAACGAGCGCCAGCAGGAACGAGACGTTGAACGGCGCCGTACCGACATTCAGTCCGAAGATCGCAAGCAGCCAGTCGAGCTTCGGCAATTGCCCGCCTTCGGCGAAGGTCCGCGTCTGCGGCGCCATGGAGCCGAGCGGCTTCAGGACGCGTGTCAAGAGATAGACCATCAGGCTCGACGCGATGAAATTGAACATGATGGTGGTGATGACGATGTGGCTGCCGCGCTTGGCCTGCAGCCAACCGGGCAGGAAGGCCCAGGCCGCGCCGAAGAAGGCGGACCCAAGGATCGCCAGCGGGAACACCACGAACCAGGGCATCGTCTGATCGAGCCAGAGGCAGGCGAGCGCCACGCCAATGCCGCCAACATAGGCCTGGCCTTCGCCGCCAATGTTGAAGAGGCCGGCATGGAAGGCGACGGCGACGGCAAGACCGGTGAAGATGAAGGTGGTGGCGTAGTAGAGCGTGAAGCCCAAATACTCGCCTCGGCCGAAGGCACCGTTGATCAGATGATAGGCCGCTTCCAGGGGATTTTCGCCGACGAGCAGCACCACGAGGCCGGCAACGAGGAAGGCGACCGCGAGGTTGATCAGCGGGATGAGGCCATATTCGACCCAGCCCGGGAGCTTAGCATAAGGGGTGCTCATTCTGCGGCCTCCTTGCGGCCTTCTACACCGGCCATCAGGAGGCCGAGTTCGCCCTCGGTCGCATCAGGATCGCGCTCGCCGACGACACGGCCGGCGAACATGACCAGAATGCGGTCCGACAGGGCGCGGATTTCATCGAGCTCGACGGAGACCAGAAGGACAGCCTTGCCCTGGTCGCGCATCTCGATGATCCGCTTATGGATGAATTCGATGGCGCCGACATCGACGCCGCGCGTCGGCTGACCGATGATCAGCACATCAGGCCCGCGCTCCATCTCGCGTGCCAGCACGATCTTCTGCTGGTTGCCGCCGGAGAAATTCGCGGTCTTCAAGCGTGGGTTCGGCGGGCGGATGTCGTATTCGCCGATGCGCTTCTCGGCGTCCTTGCGAATCGCATCAACGTCGAGGAAGACGCCGTTGAGATAGCGCTTGTCATGGTGATAGCCGAGGATGGCGTTTTCGCATTCTTCGAACTTCAGGACGAGGCCGACATGGTGGCGGTCTTCCGGAACATGGGCGAGACCACGATCACGCAGCTCGGAGGGGTCGGCGCGCCCGGTGACATCGATCGGTTTGCCGTTCAGGAGCACGGAGCCGGAAACGGCGCGGCGGATGCCGGAGATCGCTTCCAGCAGTTCCGACTGGCCGTTGCCGGCAACACCGGCGATGCCGACAATCTCGCCAGCCCGCAGATTGAACGAGACATTGTCGACCATGGTAACCCCACGGCCATCCTTGACGGTCAACCCCTCGACGGCGAGCTTGACCTCGCCGGGCTTGGCTTCGCCTTTCTCCACACGCAAGAGCACGCGGCGCCCGACCATGAGCTCGGCGAGCTCTTCGACCGACGTTTCGGCCGTCGTGCGGGTCGCCACCATCTCGCCGCGGCGCATGACCGAAACCTCGTCGGTGATCGCCATGATCTCGCGCAGCTTGTGGGTGATCAGAATGACGGTCTTGCCCTGGCTCTTCAATTGCTCGAGCACGCGGAAGAGGTGATCGGCCTCGGCCGGCGTCAAGACGCCCGTCGGCTCGTCCAAAATCAGGATATCGGCCCGGCGATAGAGCGCCTTCAGGATCTCGACGCGCTGCTGCAGACCGACCGGCAACTCCTCGATGACGGCGTCCGGATCGACTTCCAACGCGTATTCGCGCTCCAGCCGTTTCAACTCGACGCGCGCCTTGGCAATGCCCTTGTTGAGGATCTGGCTGTCCTCGGCGCCAAGCATGATGTTTTCCAGAACAGTGAAGTTCTCGACCAGCATGAAGTGCTGGTGGACCATGCCGATGCCGGCGGCGATCGCCGCGTTCGGATCACGGATGGCAACGGGTTTGCCGTCGACGAGGATCTCGCCGCTGTCGGCCTGATAGAAGCCGTAGAGGATCGACATCAGGGTCGATTTCCCCGCACCGTTTTCGCCAATGATGCCGTGGATCGTCCCTTTGCGGACCTTCAGATTGATGTTCTTGTTGGCGTGGACCGGGCCGAAACTTTTGTCGATCCCACGCAGTTCGATGGCAATATTGTCCATATTGGCCTTGCGATCCCCAAACTGGCCCGCTTCGGCATTCTTCCCAGAAACCGTGCCGGCGATTTTTTTACCATTTGGTATAAGTTTATCATCGATTTTTCGGGGCGGAAGCCCTCAATCGAGTTCTCCTTATACTCTCACCAGATCGCTGGTGAGAGTCCAGCGTGAATATACACAGGCACCTGGACGCGAAAAACCGGCGACACCATGTGCCGCCGGTCGTCTTTTTGAGGCATTTTAGCTGTTCAGGCGGCTCGCACGGGCCGAAGCAGACGCAGAGCATTCATGGTGACGAGCACGGTGGCGCCGGTGTCGGCCAGGATAGCCGGCCACAGGCCGGTGACCCCAATGATCGTCGTCACCAGGAAGACTGCCTTCAGGCCAAGCGCGATGGTGATGTTCTGGACGATGTTGCGCATCGTCGAACGGGACAGCCGGATCATCGCCGCCACATCGCCCACCCGTCCATGCAGGACCGCCGCATCCGCGGTCTCGAGCGCCACATCCGTGCCGCCGCCCATCGCGATGCCGATATCGGCGGCCGCCAGCGCCGGCGCGTCGTTGATGCCGTCGCCGATCTTGGCGACGTTGAAGCCCTCGTTCTTCAGTTCACGGACGATCCGCTGCTTGTCCTCGGGCAGGAGCTCGGCGCGAACCTCCATGCCGAACTGGCGGCCGATTGCTTCCGCCGTGCGGCGGTTGTCACCGGTCAGCATGACGACGCGCAGACCAGCATCGGTCAGCGCCTTGACGCCGGCGGCCGCATCCGGCCGCGGCTCGTCGCGCATGGCAATGGCACCAGCAATCACGCCACCGGCTACCAGCACCGAAACCGTCTTGCCTTCGTCGTTGAGGGCCGAAACCCGCGCCGTCTCAGCCGCCGTTATCGGTGCCCGCTCAGCGGCCGCCTTCGGCGAGCCGAAGAACAATGCGCCACCCTCGACTGACCCTTCGAGCCCCTTGCCGCCGACCGCATTTACGGTCGCGATATTGGGGACGACAAGGCCGTCAGCCGCGCTCCGCTCCAAGATGGCACGGGCAAGCGGATGGCTCGATCCCTGCTCAAGTGCCGCCGCCAGGCGCAGAACCTCGGTCTCCGATCGGCCGAAGCCGACAATGTCGGTCACCCTCGGCTTGCCTTCGGTGAGCGTGCCGGTCTTGTCGAAGGCGGCGGCGGTCACCTTGCCGACATTCTCCAGCACTGCGCCGCCCTTCATCAGCAAACCGCGCCGGGCGCCAGCCGAAAGGCTGGCAGCGATCGCGGCTGGCGTCGATATAACCAGAGCGCAGGGGCAGCCGATCAGGAGGATGGCGAGGCCCTTGTAGATCCATTCATCCCAGGCGCCGCCCCAGAGAAGCGGCGGTAGCAAGCCGACCAGCGCCGCAACCACGACGACACCTGGCGTATAGTACCGCGAGAAACGGTCGATGAAGCGCTCGGTCGGCGCCTTGCTTTCCTGTGCTTCCTCCACCAGGCGGACAATCCGCGCGATGGTGTTGTCCGCAGCAGCGGCCGTCACTCGCACGCGCAGCGCACCGGAACCGTTGACGGTGCCCGCAACGACGGTGTCGTCGACCTCCTTGCGCACCGGCGTGCTCTCGCCGGTCACAGGCGCCTCGTCGACAGCACTCTCGCCAGAAAGCACCACGCCGTCGGCCGGAATGCGGTCGCCGGGACGAACGAGAATGACAGCGCCGACACTGAGCGTCTCGGCGGGAACTTCGTCCAGCCGGCCCTCCCGCTCGACGAAGGCGGTCTTTGGAACGAGTGCTGTCAGCGACTGGATGCTGGCGCGCGCCTTGCCGGCCGCTACGCCCTCCAGCAACTCGCCGATCAGGAAGAGCAGCACCACCATCGCCGCTTCTTCGGTCGCCCCGATGAAGACCGCGCCAACGGCAGCGATCGTCATCAGCATCTCGATCGAAAACGGCGTGCCCATGGTGGCAGCGGCAAGGGCGCGGCGCGCGATCGGCAACAGGCCGACCAGCATGGCCAGCGTGAAGATCCAGGGCTCTGTGGCCGGAACCATCTTGCCGACCGCATAGGCTGATATCAGCGCCAGGCCGCTGGCGATCGTCAGCTTGCCCTTACCCGATTTCCACCACGGGCCGCTCGCCGGGCCATGGTCATGGCCATGAAGGCCCATTGCCGCAGCCGCTGCGTTTTCGCCCTTCTGTCCGGCGTGGCCCTCACGGTGATGATCGTGGTGGTCGTGGTGATGCCCATGATCATGGTCATGGTCATGGCCGGAGCACACATGCGCTGCTTTCCGTTCCAGCGTCTGGCCAGCATTGATCGGATGCAGACGATAACCCAGCTTTCCGACTTTGCTGACGATCGATGTCGCGAGATCATTCTCATCGGCAAATTTTACCGACATCGTGCCTGCCGATACGGAGACCGAAACGTCCTCGACGCCTGACAGCCTGCGTACCGCCGTATCGATCTTGGTCGCGCAGGATGCGCAATCCATGCCTTCGACGCGATAACGGGCTTCTCGAACAGTGCTCGCCATGACCTGCTCCTTGCAATCTTGAAGCAAGGCTACGACCTCTAGCAACTAGAGCTACAAGGCGAAATTGCAGCGCGCATGCAGTATTTTTGGCAGCTATCGCGAAAGGAAGCGGATCACCCAGTCGGCGATGCCTTTATAGGGCGGTTTCACCAGGTCGCTCGGCGCCGGATCGTATTTCCGCAAGATCGGCATTGCCTTGGAGAATGTCAGGAATCCGTCGCGCCCGTGATAGTGTCCCATGCCGCTGGCGCCGACGCCGCCGAAGGGCAGGTCGTTGCAGCCGAACTGGTAGAGCGTGTCGTTGATGCAGACGCCACCGGCGACGACGCGCGAGAGCATGGCTTCGATTTCGGCCTCGCTGCGCGTGAAGCAATAAAGCGCCAGCGGACGGTCATGGCCGAGCACATGGCCGATCGCCGCGTCGATCGAAGCGTAGCTGACAACAGGCAGGATCGGGCCGAAGATCTCCTCGCCCATGACGGCGCTGTCGCGATCCGGATCGAGGATGACTGTCGGCGGGAGAAAGCGTGGGCGTCCGGGCGCGTCCTGTGTCCCATCGAGAAGCGGGACCACCCTGTGGCCGCGCCGATCGGCATCGGCGATCAGCCGTTTCAGACGTTCGTGCTGGCCGGCATTGACGATCTCCGTGTAATCGTCGAAGCGACGCTTTGCCGGATAACGCGTGGCGATTTCCTGCTTCAGCAAGTCCACGAAGGCATCGCGTCTGCTCTCATGAATCAGAACGTAGTCGGGCGCGATGCAGGTCTGTCCGGCATTGAAGAACTTGCCGGTCGTAACACGCCTTGCGGCTTTTGCGAGATCGGCGGTTTCTCCGATGATCGCCGGCGACTTGCCGCCGAGCTCGAGCGTTACCGGCGTCAGGTTTTGCGCGGCTGCCGCCATCACCTTGCGCCCGACGGCGGTCGAGCCTGTGAAGAACAGATGATCGAATGGAAGAGCCGAGAAACTGGCGGAAAGCTCGGGGCCGCCAAGCGCGACCGCCACCCGCGACGTGGGAAAGACCTCGGCGAGCAGCGACCGCAGGAACTCTGCCGTTTTCGGCGTATGCTCCGAGGGCTTCAGGTAGACATGGTTGCCAGCAGCAATCGCCGCGACCAGGGGCGCGAGCGCCAGATTGACCGGGTAGTTCCACGGCGAGATGATGCCGACGACGCCAAGCGGCACGAAGCGCACTTCTGCCTTGGCCGGCCAGAGCTTCCATCCTGCCTTCCGCCGCTCCGGACGGACCCAGCGCTTGAGCTTCGCCAGCGTGTGATTGATCTCCGAGAGCACGACGCCGCCTTCGCCGAGCAGCGTTTCATGCCGGGCGCGATGGCCGAAATCCGCATTGATCGCTTCGCACATCTCGTCCTTGCGGGCGCGCAGCCGATCCTTGAGCCGGCTCAGGTCGTTACGTCGTTGCTCGGTGGTTGGACGCTGTTCCAGCCATGCGCCACGCAGCCGGTCGAAGGTGGGGCGAAGCTGCGCGGATAAATTATCGTTTGCTGTCATGGGCTTGCGTCGAACGGGCGAAGAAATACTGGGCGGCATAATAGGTGCCGAGCACCCAGAGTGCGTTGTAGGGGATCTGCCAGCGGAAGCGGCCATAGGCAAGCAGCGTGTCGCTGATCATGAACAGTAGGCCGCCATAGGCGGCAAACCGCGCGGTTGCCTGCGCCGGCGTTCCCGAGAACTGCCGCAGGCGGGAAACAGCCTGGGCGGCCATGGCCCCGAGCGCTAATGCGTAGATGATGACGGGAATGCCCATCTCCGGCGGCAGGGACGTCCAGAGGCCAGCGACGACGGCAAAGGCGACCAGGGCGAAAGCACCGAACAGCCCGGGATGGGCCGCAAATTTGGCATCGCGGGTGAGTGCGAAGATGTAGGCGCAATGGGTCAGCAGGAAGCAGATCAACCCGGCGAGGAAATAATCGCCGGGCAGCATCAGAAACGTGTCGCCGGCCGCGGCAAAAAGCAGGCCGATGGCGACTGCCATGCCGTAGGTGCGTGACGAGGCCGGGCTGTTGCGCAGGACCACGACGAAAAGCAACAAGGTCGCCGTCGGCTTCGTCAGATAGTGCAACCAGCGCCAAGGGGACTCGTCTGAAGCGGCAAGCAGACTGCCGAGGATCGCCAGTCCGGCGCAAACGAGAAAGAGTGCGTAGACCAGTCGGGTTCGCTCGATACCCAAAGTCCCCTGATAGGCCATGCTCGCGAATCCCCCCGCCATTTTCGGAGCCTGGTGCGACTCCCTTTTGATTATGGCGATAGTTTCTATTTTCGAGAGCTTGTCCAGCTGCATCGCGCAGAGCGGGTGCCTGGAGGGGCCGATCAGCAGGATGTGCTTCGCTGTCGTGCACTCTGCCCATACGCTTGCTTCTACTTGCTTAGCCACCCAGCGACGTCAGGTTTCATTGGTCAAAACACAACAATCGCCGCTGGCTAGAAGGGGTTGGTCAAGTGTCTGGCATCGCGTCGCGGTTTGCCGTTTCAGCGCGCTTTATGCTTGCGGGCGTGGTGGTTTCGCGTGGTGACGGTGGTTTTGGTGGTTGAGAAACGCCAAAAGCCCGGCGGATTTCTCCGCGCGGGCTTTTTTTGATTTGGTTGCGGGGGCAGGATTTGAACCTGCGGCCTTCAGGTTATGAGCCTGACGAGCTACCGGGCTGCTCCACCCCGCGCCATCTAGGTAAACCGCTAAGCGGTTTATCCGTCATCGCGGTAAATCCCTATGGGATTTATCCGCTCTTTCCGGGTTTTGCCGAAGGCAAAATCCCGTTTAATCCGGTCCGAGTTTTGCGAAGCAAAATCCCGTTGTTTGTCTGTGCCGAGCAAATCGGTAGGATTTGTCTCGCGTAAGGGACGCACTGATTATTTTCAGCCTAGCAAAACAAAAGGGCCGCTTGGTGGCGGCCCGTGTTCGGCAGGGCCGAAGTGTGTGTCGAGAAGATTTCGGTTTGTTTCCGCCGCTACCTTATCCTTCTCGGCGATGCCTCGAAGGGGAGCGGCGGTTGTTTCTCTTGCGCTTTGCAGACCTGGCAGCGACCTACTCTCCCGCGTCTTAAGACGAAGTACCATCGGCGCTGGGGCGTTTCACGGCCGTGTTCGGAATGGGAACGGGTGCAGCCACCCCGCCAGAACCACCAGGTCGGCAAAGCGCAAGATTTGCGCCTAGCTTGGCGCAAACCGAATGAGAAGCTGGTTGAAGTTTTCACTTCAGTTGTTTTGAACACGTCGCTCATCTCAAGGCGAATGCAAAAGCATTCGTCCGAACGTGATGAGCACAAGCAATGGGAACGATCAAGCCAATCGAACGATTAGTACTGGTAAGCTTCATGCGTTGCCGCACTTCCACACCCAGCCTATCAACGTGGTCGTCTTCCACGGTTCTCAAGGGAATACTCGTTTTCAGGTTGGTTTCCCGCTTAGATGCCTTCAGCGGTTATCCATTCCATATATAGCTACCCTGCTATGCCCTTGGCAGGACAACAGGTCCACCAGAGATATGTCCATCCCGGTCCTCTCGTACTAGGGACAGATCCTGTCAATATTCCTACACCCACGGCAGATAGGGACCGAACTGTCTCACGACGTTCTGAACCCAGCTCACGTACCGCTTTAATTGGCGAACAGCCAAACCCTTGGGACCTGCTCCAGCCCCAGGATGCGATGAGCCGACATCGAGGTGCCAAACAACCCCGTCGATATGGACTCTTGGGGGTCATCAGCCTGTTATCCCCGGCGTACCTTTTATCCGTTGAGCGATGGCCCTTCCACGCGGGACCACCGGATCACTATGACCGACTTTCGTCTCTGCTCGACTTGTCAGTCTCGCAGTCAGGCGGGCTTATGCCATTGCACTCGACGACCGATTTCCGACCGGTCTGAGCCCACCATCGCGCGCCTCCGTTACTCTTTCGGAGGCGACCGCCCCAGTCAAACTACCCACCATACACTGTCCCGGATCCGGATGACGGACCGCGGTTAGACATCCATGACGATAAGGGTGGTATTTCAAGGATGGCTCCACAAGAACTGGCGTCCCTGCTTCAAAGCCTACCACCTATCCTACACATGCCGACACGAATGCCAGTGTAAAGCTATAGTAAAGGTGCACGGGGTCTTTCCGTCTGACCGCAGGAACCCCGCATCTTCACGGGGAATTCAATTTCACTGAGTCTATGCTGGAGACAGCGGGGAAGTCGTTACGCCATTCGTGCAGGTCGGAACTTACCCGACAAGGAATTTCGCTACCTTAGGACCGTTATAGTTACGGCCGCCGTTTACTGGGGCTTCGATTCAGAGCTTGCACCCCTCCTCTTAACCTTCCAGCACCGGGCAGGCGTCAGACCCTATACGTCGTCTTGCGACTTCGCAGAGCCCTGTGTTTTTGATAAACAGTCGCTACCCCCTGGTCTGTGCCACCCCATCTGACTTGCGTCAAAAAGGGTCACGCTTCTTCCGAAGTTACGCGTGCAATTTGCCGAGTTCCTTCAGCATAGTTCTCTCAAGCGCCTTGGTATACTCTACCTGACCACCTGTGTCGGTTTCGGGTACGGTCTATAATGGTGGAGCTATTTCCTGGAACCGCGTCCCCGCCTGGACAATCCAATAAGTCCAAACAAGTTAAGCGATCCGTCACTACCACCAGGCCCACGAATATTAACGTGGTTCCCATCGACTACGCGTGTCCGCCTCGTCTTAGGGGCCGGCTAACCCTGCTCAGATTAACTTTAAGCAGGAACCCTTGGTCTTTCGGCGAGAGGGTCTCTCACCCTCTTTATCGTTACTCATGTCAACATTCGCACTTCCGATACCTCCAGGACCCCTCACGGGTATCCCTTCACAGGCTTACGGAACGCTCCGCTACCACACGTCTTGCGACGTATCCTCAGCTTCGGTGCATGGCTTTAGCCCCGTTACATTTTCGGCGCAAAGACCCTTAATTAGACCAGTGAGCTGTTACGCTTTCTTTAAATGATGGCTGCTTCTAAGCCAACATCCTGGTTGTTTTGGGATCCTCACATCCTTTCCCACTTAGCCATGACTTGGGGACCTTAGCTGGAGGTCAGGGTTGTTGCCCTTTTCACGACGGACGTTAGCACCCGCCGTGTGTCTGCCGACTAGTACTCCTCGGTATTCGGAGTTTGGTTAGGATCAGTAAGACGGTGAGTCCCCATAGCCCATCCAGTGCTCTACCCCCGAGGGTATTCGGTCGACGCACTACCTAAATAGTTTTCGCGGAGAACCAGCTATTTCCGAGTTTGATTGGCCTTTCACCCCTAACCACAAGTCATCCCAATCTATTGCAACAGATGCGGGTTCGGTCCTCCAGTTGGTGTTACCCAACCTTCAACCTGCTCATGGCTAGATCACTCGGTTTCGGGTCTAATGCGACGAACTGAACGCCCTGTTCAGACTCGCTTTCGCTGCGCCTTCACCTATCGGCTTAAGCTTGCTCGTCACACTAAGTCGTTGACCCATTATACAAAAGGTACGCTGTCACCCTTGCGGGCTCCAACTGTTTGTAGGCATCCGGTTTCAGGTTCTATTTCACTCCCCTTGTCGGGGTGCTTTTCACCTTTCCCTCACGGTACTTGTTCGCTATCGGTCATGCACGAGTACTTAGGCTTGGAGAGTGGTCTCCCCATGTTCAGACAGGATTTCACGTGTCCCGCCTTACTCAAGGACACTGAGTGTTCTACGTGTAAGGGGCTATCACCCTCTACGGCCGACCTTTCCATGTCGTTCCACTTTATTCCTCAGTGCCACTGGCCTGGTCCGCGTTCGCTCGCCACTACTTGCGGAGTCTCGGTTGATGTCCTTTCCTGCAGGTACTTAGATGTTTCAGTTCCCTGCGTTCGCTTCTTACCCCTATGTATTCAGAGTAAGATACCTTTAAACAATACTTGGAAACCTAAGCCGTACTTGCGTACGACTTAAATTTTCCAAGCATTTAAGGTGGGTTCCCCCATTCGGAGATCCATGGATCAAAGCTCATTCGCAGCTCCCCACGGCTTATCGCAGCGTATCACGTCCTTCATCGCCTGTGCATGCCAAGGCATCCACCAAATGCCCTTCTTTCACTTGATCGTTCTCATTGCCAATGCTCATCCATTAGCCGTCGTCCCGAAGGGACGCGGCAGAAAGGGTTACCTTTTACAACCCAATCCTTATGAGATGCCATCGACGTGTTCGATACGGTCGCTTTATTGGAACCACGC
>NZ_JBQENZ010000032.1:2972-84067 GCF_052044935.1 Ensifer sp. 22460 | reverse complement strand
GCAACGACACCATTCACGGCCTCGATCGGCGTCTTCAGCACCGCCTGGCGGAAGGGATTCTCCGTCCGGTCGAACTCCATGATCGGCTCGATCGGGTTTACCCGCACCGGATCTGGCGTCATCGCCGCCATGAACTGTAGCGCCGCGGCAAGATGCACGCCGGTACCCCAGACATGCGGCACGATGCGCACGCCGTGCAACGTAGCAAGACTTGCAATCTTCGCCATCTCGGAGAACCCACCGCAGCCGCAGAGATCCGGCTGCAGGATATCGACGGCGCGGCTCTCGATCGCTGGCCACATGCCGTAGCGTGTATGCCAGGTCTCGCCGCCGGCGACCGGGATGGGCTGCCCGGCTCTCACCTCGCAATAGGCCGAAAGCTGTTCCGGCACCACTGGCTCCTCGAACCAGTCGATATCGTAGTCCGCCGCCGCCTTGCCGAGGCGGATCGCCTCGGTGACGGTGTAGCCGTGGTTGGCGTCGATCATCAGCCGCATTTCATCGCCGATCGCCTCGCGCACGGCGCGGATGACGCGCAGGTCTTCGTCGATGCTAAAGCCGATCTTGATCTTGCAGGCGTGAAACCCCTGCGCCCGGCGTTCCGCCATCTCCATGGCATTGTCGGAGACGCGGTCGACCCCGTCGCGCTTGAAGCTGCCGGTCGCATAGGCGCGCACGCTCTCGCGCCAGCGGCCACCGAGCAGCATGGAGACCGAGGCACCGTGATGTTTGCCCTTGATATCCCAGAGCGCGATGTCGATGCCGGACAGCGCCGTGATCGCCAGACCGCGCTGCCCCTGATCACGCAGCGCATTATAGAGGATCGCCCAGAGTTTTTCGGTCTGGCGCGGGTCCTGGCCGATCAGCCAGGGGGAATAGGCGGCGACCACGGCCGCATTGGGTCTCGCCGGCCCAAGGCATTCGCCCCAGCCGACGGTCCCGTCATCGCATTCGATCTCGACTAGCACATGCGCGCGCCGATCAAAGCGCATCGACGCGCTTTCGAACGGCACCGCCAGCCGGTGCTCGAGGAGATGGGTGCGGACGGCGGTGATCTTCATGCCACTCCTCCCTGCCCGTCACGCTTTGCGCTTGTGACTGCCGATGAGGGCGTCGAGCAGCTCGACTTCGGCCCCCGTCAGGTCCTTGAGCGGGCTGCGCACCGGACCCGCATTGAACCCCTGCAGGCGCACGCCCGCCTTGACCGCCGAAACGGCATAGCCCTTGGCGCGGTTGCGGATGGCCATGAACGGATAGAAGAAATCGTTGAGGATGCGCTCGCAGGTGGCGCGGTCGCCGCTGCGCAGCGCCGCGTAGAACTCGTTGGCAAGACCCGGAACGAAGTTGAAGACGGCGGACGAATAGGTGGTGAAGCCAGCACCGAGATAGGCCTCGGCAAAAAGCTCGGCGGTCGGCATGCCGCCGAGATACATCAGCCGGTCGCCCATCTTGGCGGTGACCTGGCGCACGAGGCCGATATCACCGGTGCCATCCTTGAAGCCGATCAGGTTCGGGCATTCGTCACAGAGCCGCGCCAGCGTGTCGGGCTGCAGCACGGAGTTGTCACGGTTATAGACCATGACACCGATGCCGACCGACTGGCAGATCGTCTTCACATGGGCGTAGAGCCCTTCCTGCGGCGCATCGATCAGGTAGTGCGGCAGAAGCAGAATACCGTCCGCACCCACCCGCTCGACCGAGCGGGCAATATCGACCGCAACCTCGGTGCCGTAGCCGCAGCCGGATACGATCGCCGTATCGCCGGCAACCTCCTTGGCGGCGGCGACGATGCCGGGGATTTCATCGGGCTTCAGCGAGAAGAACTCGCCAGTTCCGCCGGCCGCAAACAGCACCGGCGCCTTGTAGCCGGCCAGCCACTCGACATGTGCCTTGTAGCTCTCCGGCGCAAAGCGACCGTCTTTGTCGAAGTGCGTGACCGGGAAGGAAAGGAGGCCCGATCCAAGCGCGGCCTTGATCTGTTCTGGGGTCATTTCGCGCGGCTCCTCCCTAATACTCGACGCGCCCTACTAAGCAAGTGATCACACACATGTCAATATGTCATAATACAAGTTATCATATGACCTTCGAAATTCAATGACCCACGCCTTCGGCGCCGAATCTCGTTTCATCTGCCACGCAGCACAAAACCCCAGCGAGCTAGGTATTCAAACGCGCCAGGCTCTCCATTCATGTTGCAGATAACATATATTATATGTTAGCCGATATTGTATGATGTGACTGACTGATGGTCGACGGGACCCTACCCGCCGACATGAAGGAGATGGGCGATGGAACGACTTCTGATCACCGGCGCAGCAGGCCAATTGGGCCGCGTCATGCGCAAAAAGCTCGCCCCGATGGCAAAGGTGATCCGACTTTCCGACCGTTCGCAGCTCGACCCACCCGGTGAGAACGAAGAATGCGTTCAGTGCGACCTCGCCGATGCCGGCGCTGTCCATGACCTTGTTGCCGGCTGCGATGCAATCCTGCATCTGGGAGGCATATCCGTCGAACGGCCCTTTTCCGAAATCCTCGACGGCAACATTCTCGGCCTCTACAACCTCTACGAAGCTGCGCGCGCCAACGACAAGCCGCGCATCCTGTTCGCCAGCACCAACCACACGATCGGCTACTATCCGCAAAACGAGCGGCTCGGCCCGAATGCCCCCTACCGGCCGGACGGGCTCTACGGTGTGTCGAAGTGCTTCGGCGAAGCACTTGCCCGCATGTACTTCGAGAAGGTCGGCCAGGAGACGGCGCTGGTGCGCATAGGCTCGTGCCTGCCGGAGCCCATCAACTACCGCATGCTGTCCACCTGGCTTTCGCATGACGACTTCGCATCCCTGATCGAAGCCGTATTCCGCGTCCCGGTTCTCGGCTGCCCGGTCGTCTGGGGCGCGTCTGCCAACGACGCCGGCTGGTGGGACAATTCGCACATTGGATGGCTCGGCTGGCGACCGAAGGACAATGCCGAAGTCTTCCGCGACAAGATTGCCGCAAGCAGCCCGAAGCCGGACCCGAGCGACTCGCTCGTGCGGTATCAGGGCGGCGCATTCGTCGATGATCCGATCTTTGAGGAGTAGGTTCTACGCCTTGCCAATGGATTGCGCCCTTGATCGGCAATGGCGTATCCAGAAACTCACACCAAGTCCCAGAAACGGCCATACCCATGAGCAACGTCACCGCCCCCGACAACACAACCCCGCAAGGCAAGACGCTGGTGGCCCGGGTGACCGACGCACTTGGCGGACAGATCGCTGGCGGACACTATAAGCCGGGCGATCGCCTGCCATCGGAGGCGCAGCTTACCCAGGAGTTCGGCGTCAGCCGCACGGTCGTGCGCGAAGCGATCGCGGCGCTACGCTCCGGCGGGCTGGTCGAAGCGAGACACGGTATCGGCGTTTTCGTGCTGGAACCCACGCCAGTGGCTCCGCTGCCTTTCCATGGCGTGGATCTCGCGCGCGTCTCTTCGCTGATCGAAATGCTGGAACTCAGGACCGCCGTCGAAGGTGATGCCGCCGCCCTTGCCGCCCTGCGCCGCTCGCCGGCCCAGGAAGAAAAAATCGTCGAAGCCTTCGACAGCTTCTGCGCGAGTGCTGCTGAGGGTCGCCCTACTGCGGAAGCCGATTTCAACTTTCACCTGGCGATTTCCCAGGCGACCAACAATCCGCGCTTCAGCGAGTTCCTGCAGATGCTGGGCACGGCGCTCATTCCCCGACGCGCGGTTTCCGAAAGCGGCGAGGAAACCGTTCTGGCGGCGGCGGAACTGTCGCGATTGATCTCGGAACACGAGGCCATTCTCATCGCGATCCAGGATGGCGACGAGGAACAGGCGCGCAGCGCCATGCGCCAGCACCTCAAGAACAGCCAGGTGCGCTATCGTTCGATGTTGCGCGCGGCCCGCTAGAGCATCCCACTCAGGCGCGGCCAAGCCGGCGTATGTTGCTCGCAAGCTCGGCCGCCAGGCGAAGTGCGGCCGCCGTCGCGCCGGCCATCTGCGGCATGATCAGCCATTCGAGCGTCCAGGCGGCACCGGAGCGCTCCTGCTCGTGTACCAGCGCGTGGTGCATGCCGGAGAGCTGGGTCGCGTTGAACCGCGCCAAGGACACCAGAACCTCCGCCGCTACGGGGTTCTGCTTGTGCGCCATCGCCGAGGAACCACCGCCGCCGGCAAGCTCGATCTCATCGCCTTGCTGCGCCATCAGCGCGACATCCTGACCGAATTTGCCGAGGCTGCCGGTCACCAGCGACAGCGCGCTGGCAAAATCCGCGACCTCCGAGCGCTGGCTGTGCCATTGCGGAAAATCGGCAAGGCCGAGCTCTTCGGCGAGCGTGGCGCGCACTTCGTCGGCTCGATCGTCAAGTTTATCGAGCGTCCCCGCGGCGCCGCCGAACTGCACGGCGAACAGATCACGGTCCATCGCCTCGAGCCGATCGATATGATCGAGCAGCGGCTCGATCCAGCTGCGCAACCGGTCGGAGACGGTGATCGGGATTGCCGCCTGCATGCGGGTACGCCCCATCAGCGCGCGATCCCCCCATTCGCTGTCGCATTCTTCGAGCACCGAGACGACATTGCCGAGGCGCACGGCGAAAAGCTCGGCGACCGCCTTCATCCGCAACATCAGGCTGGTGTCGATCACATCCTGGCTGGTGGCGCCGAAATGCACGTATTCCGCCGCCTCGCCCCCGACGGCGGCGCGCAATTGCCGGACGAGTTCCGGCACGACCACGCCATCCACCGCCATGACGCGCTTCAGTGCGATGACATCGGGCGAAAAGGCGCGACAGGCCTCGGTGATCCGATCCGCAGCGCTCGCTGGGATGATACCGTGCACGGCTTCCGCCCGCGCAAGCGCCGCCTCGAATGCGAGCATCGCATGGATGTCGGCGGAGGCCGAAAACTCGGCGGCTACCGCCTCATCACCCAGAAGCCCGGAGAGATAAGGATGGTCGAAGGCGGAATAGGTCATGGGTTCCCCGTTTCTGCTTGCCGAACGAAATGCCACCTGCTGCATGGCGG
This sequence comes from Ensifer sp. 22460, assembly GCF_052044935.1. Classification (NCBI taxonomy): domain Bacteria; kingdom Pseudomonadati; phylum Pseudomonadota; class Alphaproteobacteria; order Hyphomicrobiales; family Rhizobiaceae; genus Ensifer; species Ensifer sp. 22460. The sequence continues at coordinate 79,044 of NZ_JBQENZ010000032.1, read as the reverse complement.
TATCAATCACCGCCCCATGTCCAGGCGTGACATTCCTGTTCAGATGTCGAGGAAGACCGTTTCCTTCTCACCCTGCAGGTGAATGTCAAAAACATAATTAGGCGCCGCTCCCGTCGCGACAAGCGTCGCGACGCGATGACGATGTTCAATCCGCGCAAGCAGCGGATCGGCGGCGTTGGCTTCCGCCTCGTCCGGAAAGTACATGCGCGTCTGCAGGCCGACATTGATGCCACGCGCCACGATCCAGAAGCTGATATGCGGCGCCATCTTCCGGTCACGGCTGTAAGGCACGACCCCGGGCTTCACCGTTTCGAACGTGAAGACACCATCCTCGGCACCGGTCGCACAACGCCCCCAACCGGAGAAGTTCGGGTCGGCGGAGCCACGAATTTCGGTCGGCGAATTATAGAGGCCGGCAGCATCCGCCTGCCAGATCTCAACGAGCGCGTCCCTGAGCGGCATGCCGGCGCCGTCGATCACGCGGCCAGTAATGGTAATGCGCTGCCCTTTCGTCTGCTCATTCACCATGCACGATCCGAGGTCGGCTTGATAAACGCCGCCGATCCCACAGAAGTTTGGCGTTAGTCCGATGTGCACGTAAGGCCCGGCCGTCTGCGACGGCGTTTCCTTGAGATAGTTCAGCTGCTGCACCATCAGTTGCCCTCCAGCCGGTTCTCGAAAAGGGTCGAGCGGCGACCGCGCAGTACGATGTCGAATTTGTAGGCGCGCGCATCAAATGGGATCGTGTTTGCCCAGTCGAGCGGCGCGATCAGTTGCTCGATCGCCTGGCGATCCGGGATCGTGTTGACGATCGGACACTTCCAGATCATCGGATCACCCTCGAAATACATCTGGGTGATCAGGCGCTGTGCAAATCCGTGGCCGAAGACCGAGAAATGGATGTGGGCTGGCCGCCAGTCGTTGACGCCGTTCGGCCAGGGATAGGGGCCGGGCTTGATCGTGCGGAAAGCATAGAACCCCTCGTCGTCAGTGATCGTGCGGCCGCAACCGCCGAAATTCGGGTCGAGCGGCGCGAGGTAGCTTTCCTTCTTATGGCGGTAGCGGCCGCCGGCATTGGCCTGCCAGAATTCGAGCAGCGCGCCCGGCACGGCGCGGCCGCGCTCGTCGAGCACCCGCCCATGCACGATGATGCGCTCGCCAATGGCGCTTTCGCCTGCCCGCGCGAAATTGTGGATCAGGTCGTTGTCGAGGTCACCGATGACAGAATGGCCAAAGACAGGGCCGGTGATTTCCGAGATCGTGCCGTCGAGCGACAACAATGCCTTCTGTGGTGAGCGCAGCACCGAGGTCTTGTAGCCCGGCGTCAACGCCGGCGCATGCCATTGCCGGTCGCGGGGGAAAAAGGCACCCGTCTCCGGCTTTCCGTTCGATCTGTCGGTCATCATCTTCCCCCGTCAGGCAGCCTTGCCGGCATCGATCTCGGCAAAGACCTGCTTGGCGATCTTGATCGCATGATTGGCCGCCGGCACGCCGGCATAGATCGCCACATGCAGCAGCGCCTCGCAGATATCGTCGCGGCTGGCGCCCGTGTTGACGGTCGCGCGCACATGCATGGCCACCTCGTCATCCTGACCAAGGGCTGCGAGCAGCGCGATCGTCACAATCGAACGCTCCCGCTTCGTCCAGGTCGGTCGCGACCAGACGTGGCCCCAAGCGGCCTCAGTGATCAGTTCCTGAAACGGGCGATCGAAATCGGTGGAAGCCGACTGGGTCCGGTCCACATGATTGTCGCCCAGAACGGCCCGGCGCGTGGCCATGCCCTGGCGATAACGGTCCGAGGGCGTGAAGGCGTCACTCATGCGGCTTGTCTCCATGCATTGCGATTTCGAAGAAGGCGCGAAGCACCGCGGTCAAAGCCTCCGGGTTTTCGACGCAGGGGATGTGGCCGGCGTCGCGGATAACTTCGTAGCGCGCGCCGGGAATGAGGCGGGCGGTCGACAACACGACATCGGGCGGCGTCGAACCGTCCTGGTCGCCGACCACGCAGAGTGTGGGCACCACAATGCGGGCGGCCGCCTCGGTATAGTCGGCATCGCGGATGGCGGCGCAGGTGGCGACATAGCCGGTCACCGGCTGGCGCACCAGCATGTTGCGATAGCCGGCATAGGCGGTGTTTTCCGGCCGGCGGAAGGCTGGCGTGAACCAGCGCTCAAGCACGCCGTCGGCGATCCCCTCGATACCAAGTTCCTCGATGGCAGCGATGCGTGCCGCCCACATCTCGGCGGTGCCGATCTTGTGCGCCGTGTCGCAAAGAACCAGCGCACGAACGAGATCGGGCCGCCGCTGGTAGAGCGACTGTGCGATCAACCCTCCGACCGACAGGCCGCAGATGATCGCCTGCTTGACGGAGAGCATGTCGAGCAGACCGGCCAGGTCGTTGGCGTGATCCTCGATCGCGTAAGGGATCGGCCCGATATCGGAGAGGCCATGGCCGCGCTTGTCATAGAGGACGATGGCATAGTCGCCGGCGAGCCGGACCACGACGTCGCGCCAGATGCGAAAATCCGTGCCGAGCGAATTGGCAAAAACCAGCACCGGTCGGTCGCCGGTCGCGCCGATCACCTGATAGTGGATCGTGATGTCGTTGATGCGGGCAAACTGCACGGGCTCTCTCCTCCGACACCAAATTGGATATTTAATCTGGTTAGGTAAAATGATATTTCATGGCATTTCATTAACTTGAGGGTTATGAATTCCATGATCGACACCCGGGTTAAGTTTCGCCATCTGCAGACTTTTGTCGAGGTCTCCCGGCAGAAGAGCGTGATGAAGGCGGCGGAGCTGCTGCATGTCAGCCAGCCGGCCGTGACCAAGACGATCCGCGAGCTGGAAGAGGTTCTTGGCGTCGCGGTTTTCGAGCGCGACGGGCGCGGCATCAAGATAACACGTTACGGCGAGGTCTTCCTGCGCCACGCTGGCGCAGCGCTGACGGCGCTGCGGCAAGGGCTCGATTCCGTGTCGCAGGAACGCGCCGGCGACGGTGTACCGGTGCGGGTCGGAGCGCTGCCGACAGTCTCGACCCGGATCATGCCGCACGCCATGACGCTTTTCCTCCAGGAGGATACCGGCGCGCGCATCAAGATCATCACCGGCGAAAACGCAGTTCTCCTCGAACAGCTGCGCGTCGGCGATCTCGATCTAGTCGTCGGGCGGCTTGCGGCACCGGAGAAGATGGCTGGCTTCTCCTTCGAGCACCTCTATTCCGAACAGGTTGTCTTTGCCGTCCGGGCCGGCCATCCGCTGCTTGCGGGCTCGCATTCCACGTTTGCGCGGCTCGCAGATTTTCCTGTACTGATGCCTACACGTGCCTCGATCATCCGCCCCTTCGTCGAGCGTTTCCTGATCACCAACGGCATCGCCAGCCTGCCGAACCAGATCGAGACCGTGTCCGATGCCTTCGGCCGTGCCTTCGTCCGGGCGAGCGACGCGATCTGGATCATCTCCGCCGGCGTCGTCGCCAGCGACGTCGACGATGGAACGATCGCAATCCTGCCGATCGACACCAGCGAGACGAAGGGCCCCGTCGGCCTCACCATGCGCGCCGATGCGGCACCGTCAGCGGCTCTCTCGATCCTGATGCAGACCATTCGCGAGGCAGCGACCATCGTCGCCACCAAACTGTAAGGAGGCATGCCGGGAATTCACGGCTTTACAAGCCCCGGCCAGCGACCGAGATTGCGGGTTCCGACAGACTGGTGATCCCATGCCGACTGCTCCCCTCCCCGTTGAAGCCTTTTCCCAAAAGCACGTTCCCGAAATGCTCGACTGGTTTTCGAACCTCGAAGCGCTGGTGCAATGGGGCGGCCCCGGCCTCTCGTTTCCACTGGAGGCCGCGCAGCTCGAGGCAATGCTCGCAGAGACAACGACCGTCGAGCCCACGCGATGGATGTTCGCCGGCCTGGCCGACGAAAAGCTCGCCGGTCATGCGCAGGTGGCACTCGATTGGCAAAACGGCGTCGGCCGCCTCAGCCGGGTTGCCATTAATCCGCGCATGCGGGGCCGCGGCCTCGCCCGGCCGTTTCTCCGTGAGGTGACCAGCCGCTTCTTCGCCCATCCCGCCTTCGAGCGGCTGGAGCTGAACGTCTACACCTTCAACGAGGCGGCGATCCGCACCTACCGCAGCCTCGGCTTTCGCGAGGAAGGTGTGCGCCGGTCGTCGGCCAAGGTCGGTGACGTCAGGTGGGACACGGCGATCTACGGCCTGCTCCGGAATGAATGGAACTGACCGCGCGGCGAAGCGTCAGAACGGCAGCCCGACATAGTTCTCCGCCAGCGCCGTCTCGGCGGCGACCGAATGGGTCAGGTAGTCGAGTTCGGCCTCCTGGATGCGCTGGTCGAAATCGCCGGTATCCGGAAAACGATGCAGCATCGTCGTCATCCACCAGGAGAAACGCACCGCCTTCCAGACACGCGCGAGCGCCCGTGCCGAATAGGCATCGATCCCCGCATTCGAGCGGTCCTGATAGTGTTCAAGCATCCCTTCGAAAAGATAGTGCACGTCGCTGGCCGCGAGATTGAGCCCTTTCGCGCCGGTTGGCGGCACGATATGGGCGGCATCGCCGACGAGGAAAAGCCGGCCGAAGCGCATCGGCTCGGCGACGAAGGATCGGAGCGGCGCGATCGACTTCTCGAAGGACGGTCCGGTCACCATCGCCTCGGCATGATGCTGCGGCAGCCGCCGTCGCAACTCGTCCCAGAAGCGCTCGTCGGACCAGTCCTCGATCTTTTCGTTCAGCGAGCATTGAATGTAGTAGCGGCTGCGCGTCTGAGAGCGCATCGAGCACAGTGCGAAACCACGCGGATGGTTGGCGTAGATGAGTTCGTGATCGACCGGCGGCACGTCGGCGAGGATGCCGAGCCAGCCGAAAGGATAGACCTTTTCGAAGGTGTGCAGGGCCTTTTCGGGAACTGACTTGCGGCTGACACCGTGAAAGCCGTCGCAGCCCGCGATGAAGTCGCAATCGATACGCCGGGTCGCACCATCCTTCTCAAAGGTGACGTAGGGTTGATGGCTGTCGAAATCATGCGGTTCGACATTGGGAGCTTCATAGATCGTCGTCGCGCCGGAGTGCTCGCGATGCTCCATCAGATCGCGCGTCAGTTCCGTTTGGCCATAGACCATGACGCGCTTGCCGCCGGTCAGATGCAACAGATCGATGCGGTGGTCGCGGCCGTCGAAGGCAAGCGAGAAACCGTCATGCGGCAGCCCCTCCTTGTGCATCCGCTCGCCGGCCCTGGCGCGATCCATCAATCCGACCGTGCCTTCCTCGAGCACGCCGGCGCGCACGCGGCCAAGGATGTAATCCTGGCTGACGCGGTCGAGAATGACGTTGTCGATGCTGGCTTCCGTCAGCAATTGCCCAAGCAAGAGCCCTGATGGGCCTGACCCGATGATGACGACCTTGGTGCGCATGCTCTCCTCCAGAATTGTCTTTTGACAAAATCTGCGCCGAGCGGGCTTCGCTCTCAATGGACAAATCCGCCATGAAATTGCACAAATCGAACATGACTTCAGGGAACGTGATATGAAGAAGACGGTTCCGACCTATGAGCTTTACGGCGAACGGACCGGCGAACGGCCGGATTTCTGGCTGCATTGCGAGACTATTCCGTCACGAAGCAGCCTCTACCACTGGGAGATCGGGCTGCACCGCCACGAAAGCTTCTTTCAGATCTTGTACATTGCCGGCGGCTCCGGCGACGCGGTCTTTGGCTACGCGGTGCACACGATCGAGCCGCCTATGGTTATCACCGTTCCGCCAGGCCTCAGCCACGGCTTCCGCTTCTCGCGCGACATCGACGGCTTCGTCTTCACCATCCTAGCGTCGCATCTGAAGACAACCCCCGGGGAACGCAGTCGTCTCGGCTCCTTTCTTGCGACCCCTCATCTGACCCGGCTCGATGGCCGCGAGGATGCGGCCTATGTCGCAGCAACCCTCACGCGTCTGGCCAGGGAATGGGAAACCAACCGCAGCAATCGCACCGACCTGTTGGATGCCTACCTTACCTCCGTGCTGACGCTGGCGGCACGTCTCGACGAGGCAAGCGACAGCCGAGACGATACAGCCGATAGCGAAAACGAACAGCGGGTCCAGCGCTTCCAGGCTCTTTTGCAGCAGCACCACCGCTCGCATTGGCCGGCCGCCGCCTATGCCCGCGAACTCGGCCTGTCGCTGACGCATCTGAACCGGATAACGCGTGTTATCATGGGGCTCAGCGCCCACGAGATGATCTCGCGAAAGCTTATCGGCGAAGCGAGGCGCGAACTCGTTTTCACCAGGGCCAGCGTGCAGGAAATCAGCTTCCGCCTCGGCTTTGCCGATCCCGCCTACTTCTCCCGCTTCTTCCTGCGCCAGACGGGCATGACACCGCGCGCCTGGCGCATGGCTGAGCGGGAAAGGCTCGGCGCATAGGAGCTACGGCGACGCAATAGACGCTGGGATTAAGGAGCGGTCGTCCAATCCTCGACCCGCAGACCGGGCACACGATCGAATTCCCTCCTGTTGTTTGTCACCAGTATCAGGCCCTGCGATCGCGCGTGACCGGCAATCAATTGATCGTAAGGGCCTATGGGTGTCCCACTGCGCGCGAGTTCGGCGCGCAACTGGCCTGTATGGGTCGCTGCTGCCTGGTCGTAGTTGAGAACCTCAAGACGCGCAGAAAAGCCTTCTATGACGGAAAGGTTGCGCTCGGGCATGGCGGATCTTTCCGCCCCATAGATCAACTCCATGAGACTGATCGAGCTGATGCATAGTTGGCCGTGGTGCCTGTTGAACGCCTCGCGAACCTGCTGTGGCCGGTTCTTCACCGTAAAAATACAGATATTGGTGTCGAGCATATATTTCAGCATCAGAGAGCCTCGCGCTCCTGTGGAGGCGGCTGCTCTCTCTCTGTCATGAAATCGGTCGTTACGGACTCGCCATCGAACCAACTGTCCCAGGCTTCGCCTGCGGGCGCAATGATCCGCGTTCGCCCCACCGCGACGATATCGACGCGTTTGACATCCTCTGGAAGTGCGACGGCCTTCGGCAGCCGGATCGCCTGACTACGATTGCTGAGGAAAACAGCGCCTTGCTCCGACATCTCTATCTCCGGGATATGCTTTACGTATATCCAAGATGGTATCGGTTGCGGGATATGTCAACGGGATATACAAAATCACTCGCAGCGATAGCATCTTCATCGACGTTGGCAGGGCCGCGTGGCCCACCGCTGGTCGCCATAGGCCCGCTCGCCTTCCCAAGGTCAAAAAGATTTTTGCAACGACTCAAAACAGGAGCAGAATCAATACTCGGGTCCGAGGGGGACCCGGAGGATATACGGAGGAAGACATGGCAGTACGCGATCCGTCGCCCTCGTTGTATAACGAGGATCTGGCACCGGCCGAGGAACGCCGGTGGGGCGCTTTCAGCATCTTCAATGTGTGGACATCCGACGTGCATAGCCTGTGGGGCTATTATCTCGCCGCGAGCCTATTTCTGCTCTGCGGCAGCTTCGTGAACTTCGTCATCGCGATCGGGATCGGGTCGCTGGTGATCTTCTTCCTGATGAGCCTCGTCGGCAATGCGGGCGTGCGCACCGGCGTGCCCTTCCCCGTACTCGCGCGCGCCTCCTTCGGCACGTTCGGCGCCAACGTCCCTGCCCTCGTGCGCGCGGTCGTCGCCTGCTTCTGGTATGGCGCACAGACGGCCGCCGCCTCGGGCGCAATCGTCGCCCTTCTGATCCGCAACGAAGGCATGCTGGCCTTCCACCAGAATAGCCACATGCTCGGCCATTCGACGCTTGAGGTCATCTGCTACGTCGTCGTCTGGTCGCTGCAGCTGCTCATCATCCAGCGGGGCATGGAGACCGTTCGCAAATTCCAGGACTGGGCAGGCCCTGCAGTCTGGATCATGATGCTGATCCTTGCCGTCTATCTCATCGTCAAATCGGGAACCTTCTCCTTCGGCTCTGAAATCCCGCGCGACGTTCTCATCGAGAAGACAAAAGACGCGGGCGTTCCCTGGGAACCCGGCACCTTCCCGGCGCTGGCTGCGGTCGCCGCCACCTGGATCACCTATTTCGCCGCGCTCTACCTGAACTTCTGCGACTTCTCGCGCTATGCGACGGACGTAAAGACGCTGCGCAAGGGCAATCTCTGGGGCCTGCCGATCAACCTGCTCGCCTTCTGCCTGGTCGCCGGCGTGACGACGACGGCGGCCTTTGCCGTCTATGGCGAAGTGCTGCTGCATCCGGACCAGATTTCGGCGAAGTTCGACAGCTGGTTCCTGGCTCTGCTCGCAGCGCTCACCTTTGCGGTCGCGACCCTCGGCATCAACGTCGTGGCAAACTTCGTGTCCCCGGCCTTTGACTTCGCCAATGTCTTCCCGCGGCAGATCAACTTCAAACGCGGCGGCTACATCGCCGCCCTGATTGCCCTCATCCTTTATCCCTTCGCGCCGTGGGAAACGGGTGCGGCACATTTCGTCAACTTCATCGGCTCGACGATGGGGCCGATCTTCGGGGTGATGATGGTTGATTATTATCTCATCCGCAGAGGCCAGCTCGACGTCGAGGCGCTTTACCACGAGAATGGCGAATTCCGCTTCCAGGGCGGATGGCATGGCAGCGCCTTCATCGCCTTTGCGATCGGGGCGCTGTTTTCGTCGATCCTGCCGACGTTCACGAACATCCTGCCGGCCTGGTGGGGGACCTACGGCTGGTTTTTCGGCGTCGCGATCGGTGGGGCAATCTACTACGTCTTAAGGATCGGCGCACGCAAACCTGCCTTTGCCTCCTAGTCGTTCAATGCCGTACCCGGTCGGACGATCGGGTACGGCATCCACGACATCACGAGCCTCGGCTTGGGCGACCGAGAATTTGGCGGACACCTTCTTTGGTGAAGGGCTGAGCCAGTTGCTTTAGAAATCCCGGTGCGATCTGTCCCTTGATGCCGATATCGATCGAGGATGGACGGTTGGGGTTGTAGTAGGTCCTGAAGATCAAATCCCAGATCACGACGTTCTCGCCGTAGTTCATGTTGCCTTCGCGAAGGTCTTTCGAATGATGCCAGCGATGAAGGCGCGGCGTGCTGAAGACGAGATCGAAAATGCCGGTGCGCATATCGACGTTGCAATGGGTGAGGATGCCCATGAAGGCCGTAACGGCCCCAAGCCACCAGAAAACGTCGAGCGGCGCACCGAGGCAATAGAGCGGGATCTGGCTCATCGCGAGCTTGAAGAGCGAATCGGCAACGTGGAAGCGGCCGGTATTGATGACCCAGAGCCGGACGACACTGTGGTGCAGCGCGTGGAACCGCCAAAAGAACAGTTTTTCATGGGCAATGCGGTGCGCCCAGTAGAGTCCCAGTTCGGCAATCAGCACTGCCAACGCCACCTGAACCACCATCGGCCAATCCGCGGGCCACAAGCCAAACTTCAGCGCGGCAAGTGGCTGCAGAATGTTGGCGGCGTACATGGGGAAGACGGCGGCGATCAAGCCTGCCCCTTGCAGCAACCCCTTTGTCGCCAGCGTATGCCCGATGTCGTTTACCGTCTCGCCATCCGACAACAACCAGCGTCGCTCGTAGGGGATGTAGCGTTCGAGAAGGAACAAGACAAAGACCGCGGCGGCATAGACCGTCGCGAAGGCGATCATCGGATGGGTGCTTGCGAAGGCAAAATAAGAACCCAACAGTCCGGAGAAGAACACCAAAGGCCAGGACAGATATCGCAGTATTCGCTTTAGCAGATACCTGGCCTTCGAAAGGGCGCGGCTGCGCTCTGAAATCATCAATGACGCTCCATCTATTCCAGCAACTCGCGGCACGTGCGCGGGCGGCCATCGCTGACGCGCCCATCCGAACATGGATCCAGGCTAAGGTCCGGCTCGGACCGATCGCCCCACCTCTTGCCGCCGTACATGCGCCTGACCTCGGCGCAGGTGCGTGGCTTTCCGTCACTTAGCCGACCATCACGACAGGGATCGTACAGGTGCTGTGCGGTGCGGTGCGGATCGTCCGCAATCCACAGCCCTTTGTCGTCGGCATGACCCGGACCCGCGCCGAAAAGCATCATCCACATTGGTAAGACGACCAACCGCATCGACAACCGTCCTTGTTTGAAAGCGTTATTGCCGAGCTTTGGGGGGAGCGGATTACACGAGCATTGCGGGAAGCCGAAGGATGCAACCTGACACGTCCCGAAGCAATTCATCGACTGACGGCAGATGCCCGGGGTTCGGAGCACGCGCGCGCCCTGCTGGCGTTCTGGATCAAGCAGCGGCTCGTCGTCCTTCGCGAGATGACCCGGCTTGCGTGGCGATACATGATCGAAACACAGGGCGAGGCAGCGCTGTCGCCCCTGATGCCCTTCGTGCTGGAGCGCGCCTTACCCCAACCATCGACACCATTGCCGACACGCTCGGCCAATATGAGGACGGACCGTCCTTTCAGGCGGCGATCGACCTCGTCTGGCGCTACCAGCTGGCAGGACTGAAGTCGCTCATGGCTCCCAAGCATTGAGGTAAGGGTGGGCCAGGCTCTCAGTCGTCCGAATAGCGCTCCTCGCGCCACGGGTCGCCACGCATGTGATAGCCATTCTTCTCCCAGAACCCAGCGGCATCACCCGCGCGAAAATCAATCCGCGTCAGCCACTTGGCGCTCTTCCACAGATAGAGATGCGGAACAACGAGCCGCATCGGTCCGCCATGGGTGCGGCTGATCGGCTGCCCCTCCCAGTCCGTCGCCAGGATCGCGTCCTCGGAGGCGAAGTCTTCAAGCGGCAGGTTGGCAGTGTAACCGTCATAGCTCGTCAGCATGACGTGGCTGGCCTCGGGCTTCGGCATCACATGATCCAGCAGGTCGCGGGTCGCGACACCCTGCCAGCGGTTGTCATAGCGCGACCAGGTGGTGACGCAGTGCATGTCAGAAAGCCTGTCGCTTTGTGGCAACGCCTTGAAGGCCGCCCATCCGAGCGACAAGGAATGCTCGACAAGGCCGGTAACATCGAGCCGCCAGCTTTCCGTCCGAATGATCGGCTGCTGGCCGAGGTCGAGCACCGGCCAATCCTTGACCAGGTGCTGGCCGGGCGGCAGGCGTTCGTCTTCCGGCCGGGCGATCCGTCCGGTCAGGAACTTGCCGTCTGCGGCCCAGCGTCGCTTCGTCGTCGTGAGTTTGGTTTCCGGCGGATGCGTGTCGTCGGTCATGAATCTTTACTCCCGGCCCGAATTCACTCGCCAAGCGGAAATAAGAAGGGCGCCGCTGCAGAACGTCAAGCGCAGGAGCGCGAAGTTGCTATCTTAGGACCAAGCGCAACGCGGCTTGCGTTTCCTTGAGCAGCGGCAGGTAACGCTCCGCCATCTCCGCTGCGGCCACATGCGCGGCCGGCGCACCGATGTTCAGCGCCGCAACGATCCGGCCGCGGTCGTTCTCGAGCGGAACGGCGATGGAGCAGAGACCAAGTTCCAGTTCCTGATCGATGAGGGCATAGCCCTGATCGCGCACCCGACGAAGCTCGGCGATCAAATCGTCAGGATCGGTTTTCGTATGGGGCGTGTTCGCCTTCAGGTTCGAACGCGCCAGGATCTCGCGCGCCTCGTGCTCCGGCAGTGCCGCCAGCCACACCCGCCCCATCGACGCGCAATAGGCCGGTAGACGCGAACCAGTCGTCAGGTTGATCGACATCACCCGCTTTTGCGAGGCCCGGGCAATATAGACGATTTCGGTACCATCAAGCACTGAGGCCGACGCGCTCTGCCCGGCGCGATCCGAAAGCTGGTCGAGGTAGGGCTGTATGATTGTCGGCAGCGGCGTCGCCGAGAGATAGGCATGGCCCAATCTCAGGATCTTTGGCGTCAGCGCGAAGAACTTGCCGTCGTAGTCGGCATAGCCGAGCTCGGAGAGCGTCAGAAGCGACCGTCTGACGGTCGCCCGGTCAAGGCCCGTGATCTTCGACGCCTCGGCGATCGACAGCTTCGGACGGGTCTCGTCGAAGGCTTCGATCACCGTCAGCCCTCGCGCAAAGCCGCTGACGAAATCCGTCTCTCGCATCTGACATCCCTCGATCTATCCGCCGGCATTTTGTGCGATATACGAACAAAAGTCAAATATCGCACAAAATATTTGACGGTTCGGTTCGATCGGCGCTTATTGGCATGCGGAAGAGAGCAAGCCGCCCCGCCGCCCGACAGGCCGCAGGCGCACCAAACAGCAGCGAAGAGAGGAAACATGGCGAAGATCGTTTCGCTCGCCGAGGCCGTCGGCGACAATGTCAGGGATGGCGACACCGTCGCCATGGAAGGCTTCACCCACCTGATCCCCTATGCCGCGGGCCATGAGGTGATCCGCCAGGGCCGCAAGGATCTCTATCTCGTGCGCATGACGCCTGACATTCTCTACGACCAATTGATTGGCGTCGGTGCTGCGCGTGGCATGAAGTTCTCCTGGGGCGGCAATCCGGGCGTCGGCTCGCTACACCGCTTCCGTGATGCTGTCGAAAACCAGTGGCCGCGTCCGCTGGAGATCGAGGAACATTCCCATGCGGCCATGGCCAACGCCTATGAGGCGGGTGCTGCCAACCTGCCCTTCGCGACGCTGCGCGGCTACATCGGCGCCGACCTGCCGAAAGTGAACCCCAACATCAAGTCGGTCACCTGCCCCTTCACCGGCGAGGTGCTCGCCGCCGTGCCGGCGATCCGCCCTGATGTGACGATCATTCACGCCCAGCGCGCCGACAGGAAGGGCAACGTGCTGATCGAAGGCATCGTCGGCGTGCAGAAGGAAGCCGTTCTCGCGGCCAAGCGCTCGATCGTCACGGTCGAGGAGATCGTCGACGAACTCAACCCGCCATCTCCCAACTCCCTCGTGCTCCCGGGCTGGGCGGTTACATCAGTTGCCCAAGTCCCGGGCGGCGCCTTCCCATCCTATGCGCACGGCTACTACCCGCGTTCCAACGCCTTCTACATCGGCTGGGACGAGATCGCCCGCGACCGCGACAGCTTCACCGCATGGATCAAGGAAAACGTGCTCGACGCCAAGCCGGAAGACTTCGCCAAGCATGCCGGCACCAAGCCGGCAAGAGCGGCCTAAAGGGAGGATAGAATGAGCGACTTCACCCCCACCGAAATGATGACCATCGCCGCCGCGCGGGCGCTCTCCAATGACGATGTCTGCTTTGTCGGCATCGGCGCGCCTTCTGCCGCCTGCAACGTCGCGCGGCTGACGCATGCGCCGGATATCACCTTGATCTACGAGAGCGGTACGGTCGGAACCAAGCCGGACGTGCTGCCGCTTTCGATCGGCGACGGCGAACTCTGTGACACGGCACTTTTCACTGTCTCGGTGCCAGAGATGTTCCGCTACTGGCTGCAGGGCGGCCGCATCACCACCGGCTTCCTCGGCGGCGCCCAGATCGACAGGTTCGCCAACCTCAATACCACGGTCGTCGGCCCCTATGACCATCCGAAGGTGCGGCTGCCCGGCGGCGGCGGCGCTCCGGAGATCGCTTCCAATTGCGGCCGCATCTTCATCACCATGGCACTGTCGAAGCGCGGCTTCGTCGAGAAGCTGCCGTTCATCACCTCCATGGGCCATGGCGAGGGCGGCGATCAGCGCGAGCGGCTGGGCATGAAGACCAAGGGACCGACCCGCGTCATCACCGATCTTTGCATCCTGGAACCGGATCCAGAGACGAAAGAACTGACGGTCGTTTCGATCCACCCGGGCGTGACCCGCGAGCAGATCGTCGAGAACTGCGGCTGGGCGATCAAGTTCGCCGCGCATGTGATCGAGACGCCAGCGCCGACGGAACTGGAATTGACAACCCTTCGCGACATCAATGCCCGCACCAAGAAGGCGCATCAGGGCGACAAGGAGGCTGCGTAATGGCCGAGGCATTCATCTGCGACTACATCCGCACCCCGATCGGCCGCTTCGGCGGTTCACTCTCCTCGGTGCGAGCCGACGACCTCGGCGCGATCCCACTCAAGGCACTCCTCGAACGCAACACCGATGTCGACTGGGACGCGGTCGATGACGTGATCTTTGGCTGCGCCAACCAGGCGGGCGAGGACAACCGCAACGTCGCGCGCATGTCGTTGCTGCTCGCCGGCCTGCCGGTCGGCGTGTCCGGCACGACGATCAACCGGCTCTGCGGTTCCGGTATGGATGCGGTGATCGCTGCAGCGCGGGCGATCAAGTCGGGCGAAGCCGAGTTGATGATCGCCGGCGGCGTCGAGAGCATGTCGCGCGCACCCTTCGTCATGCCGAAGGCGGATACCGCCTTCTCGCGCAACGCCGAGATCTACGACACGACGATCGGCTGGCGTTTCGTCAACCCGCTCATGAAGAAGCAGTACGGCGTCGACTCCATGCCCGAGACCGGCGAGAACGTCGCGGCGGATTTTCACGTTAGCCGCGAAGACCAGGACGCCTTTGCCGTCCGCAGCCAGGCGAAGGCTGCTGCAGCTCAAGGCAATGGCCGGCTGGCAAAGGAGATCGTCTCGGTGACGATCCCGCAGCGCAAGGGCGAGCCTGTCGTCGTCGACCGCGACGAACACCCGCGCGCAACGACGATGGAGGCGCTCGCCAAGCTTGGCACGCCTTTCAAGAAGGAAGGCGGTACGGTGACGGCCGGCAATGCCTCCGGCGTCAACGATGGCGCGACCGCCCTGATCATCGCGTCGGAAGCAGCAGTGAAGAAATATGGGCTGCGGCCGATCGCTCGCATTCTGGGCGGCGCGACCGCTGGCGTACCGCCGCGCATCATGGGCATGGGCCCGGCCCCCGCATCGAAGAAGCTGATGGCGCGCCTCGGCCTCAAGCAGTCGCAGTTCGACGTCATCGAACTCAACGAAGCCTTCGCGTCGCAGGGCCTTGCCGTGCTGCGCGACCTCGGCATCGCCGACGACGATGCGCGCGTCAACCGCAACGGCGGCGCCATCGCACTCGGCCATCCGCTCGGCATGTCCGGCGCGCGCATCACCGGCACGGCGGCCTTGGAGTTGCACGAAACCGGCGGGCGCTATTCGCTGTCCACCATGTGCATTGGCGTCGGCCAGGGCATCGCGGTGGCATTGGAGCGCGTCTAGCCGCCGCGCCAAGCTGCGACGCGGGACCCCGGTTGGCTCGGCCTCTCAATGAAGGCCGAGAAACTGTTTCAGTTCCGGTGTCTGCGGACGGGCGAAAACCTCTTCCGGCGGCCCGACTTCGTGGACACGGCCCTGATGCATGAACACGACCCGCGAGCAGACGTCGCGTGCGAATTTCATCTCATGCGTCACCATTAGCAGCGTCATGCCCTCGGCGGCAAGTTCGCGCACAACCGCCAGGACTTCCGAGACCAGCTCCGGGTCCAGCGCCGAGGTGATCTCGTCACAAAGCAGCGCGATCGGCTGCATGGCAAGCGCGCGTGCAATTGCCACGCGCTGCTGCTGCCCGCCTGAAAGCTCGTCGGGATAGGCGTCGAACTTGTGTGCGAGGCCGACGCGCTCCAGCATCTTGCGGGCGATCGCCTCCGCCTCTGGCTTCGGCGTCTTTTTCACGACCGTCTGCGACAGCATAACGTTGCCACCGACCGTCTGATGAGGAAAAAGATTGAACTGTTGAAAGATCATTCCGACCTTCAACCGCAGCGCCTTCAGATGCACCTCGTCGTCCAGGAGCTGCGCACCCGCAACTGAAATCGAGCCTCTGTTGATCGTCTCAAGGCCATTGATACAGCGAAGCAGCGTCGATTTACCCGAACCGCTCTTGCCAATGATGGCAATGACTTCGCCTGACGCGACATCAAGATTGATGCCTTTCAACACTTCCGTCGCGCCATAACTCTTGCGGACTTCAGTGATTTCGATGAGCGACATTGAGCTTCCTTTCGAGGATCTGGCTGCTCTTCGACAGGGGCCAGCAGAGCGCGAAATAGATGAGGGCCACGAGGCCGTAGACGGTGAAGGGCTGGAAGGTGGCGTTGGTGACGACAGTGCCGGCCTTCGACAGTTCGACAAAGCCGATGATCGAGGTCAGCGCGGTACCCTTTATGACCTGCACCGAAAAGCCGACGGTCGGCGGAACGGCGACTTTCATCGCCTGCGGCAGGATGACGTAACGCATCTGTTGCAGCCAGCCCATGCCGAGGCTGGCGGAGGCCTCCCATTGCCCCTTGGCGACCGCCTCGACACAACCGCGCCAGATTTCGCCCAGGAAGGCCGCGGTCCAGAGGACCAGCGCCAATCCTGCAGCAAGCCAGGCCGGTACGTCGATGCCAAATAGGCCGAGCCCGAAGAAGGCGATGAAGAGCTGCATCAGGAGCGGCGTGCCCTGAAACAGCTCAATGTAATATTTGGCGAGCGATCGCAGCGATTTGCGTTTGCTGATGCGCAGGAAAAGCAAAGCGAGCCCGACGATGCCACCGCCCAGGAAAGAGACGAGCGAAAGGACGACCGTCCAGCGAGTTGCGAGCAGCAGGTTGCGCAATATATCCCAAAGGGTGAACTCGATCATCGCGCGGTCCTCCGTGGGAAAATGAACCCGCCGATGATCGCCAGCGCTTGGCGAAGCAAGATCGCCAACGCGAGGTAGATGATCGTGGAAACGATGTAAGCCTCGAATGCGCGGAAAGTTCTCGACTGGATGAAGTTGGCGGCGAAGGTCAGGTCTTCGGCAGCGATCTGCGACACGACGGCGGAGCCGAGCATGACGATGACCACTTGGGATGACAGGGCGGGCCAGATGCGCTGAAGCGACGGCACCAGAATGACATGTCGAAAGGTCTCGAAGCGAGTCATGGCGAGACTGGCGCCAGCTTCAAACTGGCCCCTTGGCGTCGCCTGAATGCCGGCTCGAATAATCTCGCAACTATAGGCCCCGAGATTGACGATCATGGCGATATTGGCGGCTTGCAATTCGCTGAGCTGCAGGCCCAACGATGGGAGGCCGAAGAAGACGAAGAAAAGCTGGATCAGGAATGGCGTGTTGCGGATCAGCTCGACATAGGCTGCGACCACCGGCTTTAGCCAGGCCGGACCAAGCGCCCTCACCCAGGCGCAGCAGATTCCGAGCGAAATACCGGCGACTGCGCCAACCGCGATCAGTTCAGCGGTGATGCCTATCCCTTTGCCAATCTGAGGATAATATTCGAGCAGCCAGCCAAATTCGAAATGGTAATTCAAGATGCACCCCTGGTTTGACGAACATCCAGTGGCGCCGTCCCGCACTGCGGCGAGACGGCGCGGCGACGGTTGATCAGAGATCTGTCGGCAGGTCGGTGCCGAGCCACTTCTGCGCAATGGCGTTCAGCGAGCCGTCGGCCTTGGCGGCGGCGATGATGCCATTGACCTTTTCGAGAAGGGCGGGTTGCTCCTTGCTGAGCCCGATATAGCAGGGCGAGTTCTTGATAAGGAACTTCAGCTCCGGACGCTTCGGTGGGTTCTTGGCGAGAATGGCAGCGGCCACCACGTTGCCGGTTGCAACCGCCTCGACCTGCCCGGACAGGAAGGCAGAGATGGTGCCGTTGTTGTCTTCATAACGCTTGATGACGGTATCGGCCGGCACGATCTTGGTCAGTTCCAGGTCTTCGACCGCGCCGCGCGTGACGCCTACGACCTTGCCTGTAAGTTCCTCCGGCTTGGTGACCCCGAGTTCCGCGGGCGCGAACACGCCATTGAAGAAGGGGGCATAGGCGGCGGAGAAATCGATGACCTTTTCCCGATCTGGATTTTTGCCGAGGCTCGAAATCACCAGGTCGACCTTGTTTGTCTGCAGATAGGGAATCCGGTTCGCGCTAGTGACCGGTACCAGCTCGACCTTCACGCCGAGCTTGTCGCCGATCAGATTGGCCATGTCGACGTCATAGCCCATTGGCGCCATGTCCGTGCCAACGCTACCAAAAGGCGGAAAATCCTGGGGAACGGCAACGCGAAGCGTGCCGCGGGACGTGATATCGCCAAGCGCGTCGGCGTGGGAAACCGAGCCGAAGCCGATGGTGGCGGCCATCGCCGCCATGGCTATGAACAGTCGTCTTGCGAGCATTGGGTCATTCTCCTTTTTGGGTTCGCGGTGTTTTGCTGCGTGACGTCCTTGACGGCGGGGTCACGGTCTGGGGAGGAAGCGCGAGCGACCGCCGGAGGTCGGCCAGGGGATCGGGGTGTTGCGTCAGGTCCAGCCCGGTCTCCACCTCGTCCAGGTGCTCGACGGAAAGCGCGGCTGCTTTCGAAAAATCCCCTTGCTCCATCGCTTCGACGATGCGGCAATGCCCGAGGTGGGATTGCACGGCGTGAAAATCCGACTGATAGAGCATCGAGATCAGAATGGTTCTGGCCGTGAGATCGCGAAGGATCTCGATGAGAACGGCGTTATCCGCCAATTCGGCCACACGAATATGGAAATCGCCCATCAGGCAGGTGAGGCGCTGGCGATCGCCGGCTTCGATCGCCGCTTTCTCTTCGGCAAGGTGGGCATGCAGCCTGTCGCGGCCGCTCTCCGCCAGCCGCCGCATGCTGCGCAGCAGCCCAGCTTCGATGACGCGTCGCGCGCCGTAGACCATCGTCGCCTCTTCGGCAGACGGTTCCGCGACGAACCAGCCTCTACGCGGGCTGACATGAACGATGCAGCGTGTCTCGAGGCGCATCATCGCTTCGCGCACACGAGTCCGCGACACGCCGAAGAGAGAGGCCAGTTGGTTCTCGCTGAGCCGTGTGCCGGGCTTTATGCGGCCCGAGAGGATGCCGGAGACGATGGCCTTCTCGATCGGATTATGGAACGTCGGTGCTGCTCTATCTTGCATACAAGACAGGAATGCAAAGCCTGTGCCAGTCTCATATACCCGCGTCTTCAAAGGCTTGCGGGAGATCCGTTCTCATCTTTCGCCTATCCGGATGCAGTCAGCTCGCTTTCTGGGCACCGTTTTTCAGGCAGCAGATATCGGCGCGCCACCCACGTCCGGTCGGAGCGAGCATTCTCCTCTGCGCTGGCTGCCACTCATCGCATCCTCAGGTCGAAGCCGACCGGACATGAGTCTCGCGCCAAAACAGGCCATCGTCGCCACACCGCGCACCCGGATCTATGCACGGCGTGACGAGCGAGATCGGTTGGAAAGCGGGTCTGTTGCCCGCTTCCCTATCACTCCGTCCAGATCGCGACGTCGACCGGATCGAGCCTGCGGCCGCCGACATGGAAGGTCGCACCGGCCGCTGCCGGCACGTCGACGGCCGTCTTGCCGTAGTTGAAGGCGAAGGTAAGCTTGCCGCGACGGGTGATGCGCAGATCGCCGAGATCTGCGAGCGCCTCGACCGAAGCCCAACCAAGCGCATCGCCGATCACCTTGCTCAAGAATTCACCGCGTGCCGCGGTTGCCAGATACCGCGCCTTGTCGTTGCCGACTAGCGCCGGGGCACCATTGCGGTAGTCACCCTCGAAGGTCGCAAGCACGCTCTCTCTGGTCCTGACCGTCTCGCGCCAGACGCCAGCCGGGTAAGTCTCGTTGCCGTAAAGCACGCTCTCGGCATGAAACTCCGGAAGCGACTCGACGCGCGCGACGCTGACGTCGATCAGCGAGGCGAGCGGCCCTGGCGGCAAGCCTTCGGGAATGTGCATATCCTCGGTCTTGCTTCCACTGCGCGGTCCGAACAGAACCTTGGCGCCGGAAGCGGCTAGGTTCTGAACGAACGCCTGATCCGGAATTACGAGGTCGGGCGCCAGCACCAACTGGTAGCCCTCGAGATCCGAGTGCTGGCCGATGATGTCGACGTCGACGCCGAAGCGAGCGACGGTCGAGTACCAGTCGAGCGCGATCTGCGACGCCAGATAGGTGCGGCCCTGCGGCAGCGCCCGGGTCGCCCAGCGCGAATTATAGTCGAGCAGGATCGCGAGCTTGGCCTTCTCGCGGCGCTCGCCCTTCGGCAGCCGCTTCATCTCCTCGGCGACCTGCGCAACTTCGAGATATCCCTGGTCCGCCTCGCTGTTCGGCAAGAGCAGTCCGGCATGGAACTGTTCCTGCGCAAACGGCACCTGACGCCAGCGGAAATAGGAAACCATGTCGACGCCATGGGCATAGGCGAGCCAGGTCCAGAGCCGGACCATGCCGTCGGCCGGCGACTGGTTGTGCGAAGCCCAGTTCACCGGACCCGGCTGCTGCTCCATCACCCAGACGCGACCGTTGCCGACGGCGCGGTAGAGATCGTGGTTGAAGGCCGGCTGATCCGGATCGCCGACGCGGAGGTAACGGCCCTTGTCTTCGGAGGAGAGACGGCCGTTGAGCAGTCCACCCATCGGATAGACGTCCCACGACGCGATATCGATGTCCTCGCCGACCTTGTAGTGATCGAAATCGGTATTTTGCGACATGAAATTGTGCGTCACCGGACGGCCCGGCGAGTGTTTGCGGATGATATCGACCTGCGCCTTGTTGAAGCTCTTCACCTGGTCGGAGGAGAAGCGGATATAGTCGACGATATGAGTCGGGCTCGGCTCTTCCACAAGATTGTTGGGAAGTTCGACCTCGTCGAAGCTCAGATAGTTCATTGCCCAGAATGCCGTGCCCCAAGCCCGGTTCAGTTCCTCGACCGTGCCGTAGCGCTCAGCCAGCCATTCGCGGAAGGCGCGCAGCGCCTCGTCGGAATAGCTGTAGATCGTGTCGTGGTCGCCATATTCGTTATCCGTCTGCCAGGCGTGCACGAAGGCATTATTGCCGTAGCGCTCGGCCATGGCTTGCGAGATGCGCGCCGCTTCGATGCGGTAGCGGCGGCTGGAAAAGCAGTAGTGACGGCGGGCACCGAACTTGCGCACCACGCCCTTGACGTCGACGGGCAGGATATCCGGATAGCGATCGATCAGCCACTTCGGCGGGGCGGCGGTCGGCGTGCCGAGGATCACCTTGAGGCCGGCATTGCCGAGCACTTCGATCGCCTCGTCCAGCCATTCCCAATGGAACTCACCCGACCTCGGCTCGATCTTCGCCCAGGCGAATTCACCGATGCGCACCCAGGCAAGCCCGAGCTCGACCATGCGGCGCGCGTCCTCCTCCCACTTCGCGCGCGGCCACTGCTCTGGATAGTAGCAGACGCCGAGTTCCAGCATGTCGGTCTGCTGCTCTTTGGCGTTGAAGCGGTTCGATCTCGTCAGGGGCATGTGCACGGGGGTCCGGTCCTTCGTCATTTCATTCGGCCGGTTGGTTCCAGCCTCGGGTTTTGTCTGCTTGTCGTGGATATAAACGTTTATATCCACGAGCATGAAAGGGCGCCCTGTTCGGGCAAAAAAATCGTCAACGGTTCGGGTTCAAGCGATCGTCGCAGCGTTCGATGAGGTTAGGCATCAGGAGCGTCTGCAGCGCCTCCGGCGGTTCGCCTTCCATGCGCCTCAAAATATAGGCGCCGAGCAGGCTACTCGGCTCACTGATCGGCAGGTAATAGGTGGTGATCGGCGGCGCGAAATACTGGCTGACATTGAGGTCGTCGGTGGCATTGATCACCGCATCACGCCCATGCACCAGACCGCGCTCATGGAAGCCGGAGAAAGCGCCGAGCGCTGAGGCTTCGTTGGCGCAGATATAGGCGGTCGGCGCATTGCTGAGTTCAGACATCGTGAGCACGTTCTCGCGGCCGAAGGCCGGCGTCAGCCGGCCATGGGCGACGAGGGCCGGATCATAGGGCAGGCCAGCGACTTCAAGGGCACGCTTGTAGGCTTCGAGCCGGGTGATGCCGTAGCTCAAGTCAGAAAGCGGATTGAGCAGCGCGATGCGGCGATGGCCGCGCTCGACCAGCCGCGCCATCGACACCCGGATCATCTGTTCATTGTCGGCGTCGACATAGGCGTGTGGCGCGTTGTGGATGCTGGTGCCGTAGGTGACGAAGGGAAAGTCCGCCGCCTGCATGGTGCGGATGCGCGGATCGTCGGCGCGCGTGCCCGAGATGATGATGCCGTCGGCCTTCTTCAGCGACACGATCTGCTTGATGACCGCCTGGCTTTCCTCGAAATTTCGGACGGCATAGAGCGAAACGCGATAGGGGCTGTCTTCAAGCGCCCAGGAAATGCCGCTCAAGAGCTGGGCGTATTCGACGCCTTCCCACTCGTTCTGCTTCGGGCCAGGTGCGGTCATGATCGCGGCAACCTGGTAGGTCTTGCCGGTGCGCAACTGCACGCCATGCATGTTGAGTTCGTAGCCGACGCGCTCGGCCGCCTCGATCACGATCGCGCGCGTTTCCGGGCGAACCTGAGGCGAATGCTTCAGGGCCTTGGACACGGTGGCGATGGAAAGCCCCGTCTCCTGCGCGATGGTCTTGATCGTCGGTCTCTGCATGGCGTCTCTGTTCGTCACGGGTTGCTAGATCACGATGATTTGGGTCGGCTGAGCGATGCCGCCAGCTGAAGGTAGACTGCGGATGTCCAGGCGAATGCCCGATCGCGAAGGCCCCTCCCCGAGCGCGCATCGAAGTTTTCGGCCATACCGCTTTTGCTGGCAAGTGAACAGAACTTTTCCGCGACATCGCGCGCAAGTTCAATCTTCCCTTGCCGGCGAAGACCGTCCCAGAGGAGAAGGGTAGTCGGGGCCCAGATGGGTCCGCGCCAATAGCCATCGTCCTCGTAATACGAACTCTGCGGGCTCTCGGTGGCGGGGCCCCATTCCGTGATGAAGCCGCCGGCCACGAGCCGCGCCACGAGTTTCTTGCGCATCTCAGAAGTCAGTCGCGCACCCAAGAGCAGCGGCATGAACTGGATGAGGTTGTCTCCCGGCAGGATCCGCTCCGGATCCGCGGCAAGCCGTGCACCGAAGGTCTCCCCGGTCCACAGCCGCTCGAACAGTAGGGTCTGCAGACCGTCGGCCTTTTGCCGCCACATCGCCTGAGGGCCCGCGTCGTCCTCCAAGAGGGTCGCCAGCGCCTCGCAGGCAAGGATCAGAAAAACGGGCAGATCCGGCGAGATTACCGGGCCGCCTTCGGCAAAGAAGGTGGCATTGTCCCAGCCGCTGTCGTTGCCGTGGAAGTAGGACGGCAGGCTCGCTGCATCCTTGCGCCCATAAGTCAGCCAATAGTCGACCTGCTTGCCAATCGCGTCGCGCAGGTAACGCTTGCGCTCTGCCGTCAGGAAGGACGGGTCGGCGGCAGCGATCAGCGACACCGCCCACCCATGCACCGGCGGCTTGGTGAAGGCGAAGAGTACGTCGCGGTCGTTGATATAATCCGGCAGCAGTCCGGACGCGTCCTGATGGTCGAAGATCACTGCCAACTGATCGAAGGCAAGGTCCTGATCGAAGGCGGCGACGCCAAGGGCGGAAAAGGCGT
Source organism: Ensifer sp. 22460 (assembly GCF_052044935.1). Lineage (NCBI taxonomy): Bacteria > Pseudomonadati > Pseudomonadota > Alphaproteobacteria > Hyphomicrobiales > Rhizobiaceae > Ensifer > Ensifer sp. 22460. The sequence goes on along the minus strand of NZ_JBQENZ010000032.1, from coordinate 55,776 downwards.
TGTCCCAGCTCCAGATGTTGATCATGTGGTTCTTCGACATGTAGATCGCCGGCCGCGTCAGCGCGCCGCCGGTCGGTACGCCGTTCGCCCAGAGCAGATAGCTCGCCAGGCGATGTGCCTCGTCCTGGCCTGCGACGCCCTTCGGAACGCGCGCGTGCCACTGGGCGAAATCGGCCGTTGCACCCGAAAGGGCCTCAGCGAAACGGCCGGGTCGATCAACAGGCGGCACCGTGCGGAAGAAATCGACATGGCCCTCGAAGGCATCGGTGCCCGAGAAAGAAAAGGATACGTCCTCCGAATGGTCGCGCTGCCAGGCACCGGTGACCTTAAGGTCGCCTGTGATCGCGCGCGGGATGAACTTGACGTTCTCAACCGCGGCAACGAGGCAATCCTCGCCGTTCGGCGTGCGGTAGACATAGTCGTAGCGCGAGCCTTCGAGATAGAAGCGCACGCCGGCCCGTTTGCCGGCGATGTGCAGCCGCTCTCCTTCGCCGATGACGAAGGTGACCTCCCCCTCGCCGATGCGGGCGTCGAGCCGTTCCGGCGAAAGCACGAGCACGGGCGTCGCGGTCTTGCCCGCCGCATCGAGGAATTCGACACGGCAGAGGCGACCGAGGGACCGCCGCTCGTCGCCGCCGGCGACATGGCGCAGATAGAGCGCACGCTCGCCGTCGCGGCCCGGCACCCGCATCATCGAGAGCGTCAGGAACCGGCCCCTGCGGCTGAAGGGGACGTAGTCGATATCGAACAGCATGCCTTTATCCCTTCACCGACGATCCGACCGCGCCATCCATGATGTAGCGCTGGGCGACGAAGAAGAGCGCGAGCGGCGGCAGGCAGAGGATGACGGTGATTGCGGCAATCGACGTCACGTCCACCTCGTGCAGGCCCTTGAACATCGAGAGGCCGAGCGTCAGCGTGTATTTCGACTGATCGTTGAGGAAGATCAACGGGCCGAGATAGTCGTTCCAGGCGTTCATGAAGTGGAAGGTGCCGACCAGCACCAGCGCCGGCATCATCAGCGGCAGATGGATGCGCCAGTAGATGTCGAAGGCGTTGGCGCCATCCATGCGCGCGGCCTCGTCGATCTCCATCGGCACGGTCATGATGTACTGGCGAAGCAGGAAGACGAAGAAGGCGTCGGCGAAATAGGCGGGCACGATCAAGGGCTTCAGCGTGTTGATCCAGCCGAGCAGGTTGAACTCCATATAGAGCGGGATCATCTTCACGTCCCACGGGATCATCATCGTCGCCAAGAGCAGGATGAACAACGGGTCGCGGCCGGGGAAACGGAAGCGGGCGAAGCCATAGGCCACCAGCGAGGAGGAGATGAGTTGGCCGACGGTCGACAGCACCACCACGATCAGCGAATTGGTGAGGTAGGTGCCGAAGGGCTGCTTGTTCCAGGCGGCGGCAAAGTTCCCCCAATGCCATTCGGACGGCCAGAAGACCGGCGGGAACTGGTAGAGCTCGGCGCTGCTTTTGATCGCCGTCATGAAGGTCCAATAGAACGGCGCGATGAACAGCGCCGAGAGCAGGATGAGCGCGGAATAGAGCAGCGTCTTACGCATGGCCGTCTCCATCGTTCTGGCGGACTTCACCTTCGTAATAGACCCAGGCGGCCGACCAGCGCATGACGCCAAGGCTGAGCAGCAGAACGATGATGAACATCACCCAGGAGCCGGCGGCAGCGTAGCCCATGTCGAAATATTTGAAGGCGTTGTCGTAGATGTACATGGCGAAGAAATAGGTGGAGCCGAGCGGCCCGCCCTTGGTCAATAGCAGCGCGATCGTCAGCTGCTGGAAGGCCGAGATGATCGAGGTGATGAAGGTGAAGAGCAGCATCGGCCCGAGCATCGGCAGGGTGATGAACACCATCTGCGCCCAGCCGGGAACGCCGGAGACGGTCGCCGCCTCGTAGAGTTCCTTCGGGATCGCCTTGAGGCCGGTAAGCAAGATCAGCATGGTGCCGCCAAGGCCCCAGAGACTGGCGATGATGATGGCGACGATCGCAAGGTTCGGATCGCCGAGCCAGTTCGGCCCTTCGATGCCGACGAAGGACAGCATGAAGTTTAAGAGGCCGTATTCCCTGCTGTAGATCCAGCTCCAGATCGTCACCAGCGCGACGCCGGAAATGACGCTCGGCAGGTAGAAGGCGGTGCGGAAGAAGCCGCTGGCAAAGGTGATGTGGTGCAGCATCAGCGCCAGCAGGAACGACATGACGATGTTGAACGGCACGTAGATCGCCGCAAACTTCACCGTAATCCAGAGGCTTTCCCAGAACTGCGGATCCTCGAACAGCATGGAGCGGTAGTTTTCGAGCCCGACGAAGGTACGCTCACCGACAACAGGCCAGTCGTAGAAGCTCATCGTCAGCGAGAAGACGAGCGGGCCGAGCGTGAAGAACAGGAACCCGAGGATCCACGGGGAGATGAACAGATAGGGCGCCGCATAGCGCGCGATGGCGGAGCGCTTGCGCCTTGCCACCTTTGGCTCTGCACCGGCATAGGTCATATCCATCTCCCCGTACTCCCTTTTCTTACTTCATCAGCCGCTTCGAGCGGTTGACCGCATCGTCGAGATGCTGCTTGGCATTACCCTGGTCGATCATGGTCGCTTCGATGGCGCGGGCGAGATTGTCCTGGACCTTGCCCCAGTTGGCATTCTTTAGGAACGCATGGGTCTCGGTGTTCGAGGTGGCGAGAATGTCGAAGAAGGGCTTGTAGATCGGGTCCCTGGTCATGCCCTTTTCTTCCGCAACGCTGGTGCGCACCGGCAGGTCGTTGACGCGCATGGCGACGGCTTCGGGCGAAGAGAAGAACTTGACGAATTCCCAGGCGAGATCCGGATGCGCCGCGTCCTTGGCGATCGAGATCGCCGAAACGCCGAGCGCCGAATGGGCGGTCTTGTCGCCGAACTTCGGCAGCGGCGCGACGCCATACTTGATGCCCGAAGCATCGATGCCGGACTTCGACCACATGGCGCTCTGGAACATGGCGATCTTGCCGCCCTTGAAGAGCGTGCTACCAGACGTGTCGTCACCGAGGTTCAGCGTGATCGCTTCCTGCTTCTTGGCCATGTCGCCGAACATGTCGAGCACCTGCGCTGCCGCATCGCTGTTCATGTAGCCGTCGACCTGCTTGCCGTCGTCGGAGATGTACTTGGTGCCGTTAGACCAGAGGAACTGCTCGAAGTCGTAAGGGTCCGGCTTGGCGTCGACGGCGAAGCCATAGACCTTGTTCGGCTCATCGCGGAACTTGGCCGCCTTGGCGCGCAGGTCGTCCCAAGTCCAGCCGTCCTTCGGCTCCTCGACGCCAGCCTTGGCGAACATGTCCTTGTTGTAGAACACCACCTGGGTGGTGAAGCCCGACGGCATGCCGTAGGTCTTGCCCTCGACACGAACAGTGTTCATCAGGCCCTTCGGGAAATCGTCCGGCTTGATCTCGGCCGCGTCCTTGGCGATCAGGTCGTCGAGCGGCTCTAGCGACGTGTAGTATTGCGGAAAGTTCCACATATACATCACGTCAGGCGGGTTGCCGGCGCCGAAGGCGGCGATCAGTTTCTGATCGTAACCATCCGCATAGGGCTCCACCTGGACCTTCACGCCCGGGTGCTTTTCCTCGAACTTCTTGGCGATTTCCTGCTGGATCGCCAGGCTTTCCTCCGTGTCCCAGGTCGCAAAGCGCAGCACTTCTTCCGCGCGGGCCGTGGCGGTTCCGGCCATTGCCAGAACCATCAGCGAGCCGATGATCGACTTCCTGTTGAGCATGCTTCTCCTCCTCATTCGGGTCACGCGACCCTTTTGCTTTTTTCCTGATTGATCAGCATCTGCGTCTCGGGATCGAGCGCCCGCGCAATCGCCTTGCCGTCGACATCGAACAGATGGCAATGCTCGGCAGGGATGCGCAGATAGATGCGCTCGCGGTTTGAAACCGGGTGCGTGCCGCGCACGACCGCGGTCATGTCGGAACCGTTTTCAAGGCCGATATGGACGTGGCTTTCGGTACCGAGGCGCTCGACCAGGCGAACCTCGCCGACCAGATGCGCTTCCTCGGGCGAAACAAGCTCGAGCTTGTCCGGCCGGATACCGATGGTGATTGGCTTGTCCTTGGTGACGACAGCCGAAGACAGCGTTTCGAGCGTCAGGTCCCGCACCAGGCCACCGCCCGAAAGCGTCAATTCGGAACGGTCCTGGCGGACCAGGTTCGCGGCGACGAAGTTCATCTTTGGCGAGCCAATGAAGCCGGCGACGAACAGGTTCGCCGGCTGGTAGAAAAGCTCGAGCGGCGTGCCGAACTGGCTGACCTTGCCCTTGTCGAGGACCACGACGCGATCGGAGAGCGTCATCGCCTCCACCTGGTCGTGGGTCACATAGATCATCGTCACGCCGAGGCGCTCATGCAGCGCTGCAAGCTCGACGCGCATGGTGACGCGCAAGCCCGCATCGAGGTTCGACAGCGGCTCATCGAGCAGGAAGAGCTTCGGCTCGCGCACGATCGCTCGACCGATCGCCACGCGCTGGCGCTGGCCGCCGGAAAGCTGACGCGGCTTGCGGGCAAGCAATTCGTTGATGCGCAGGATGTCGGCCGCATTGTTCACGCGGCGGTCGATCTCGTCGCGCTTCATGCCGTTCAGCGCCAGGCCGAAGGACAAGTTCTTGCGCACATTCATGTGCGGATAGAGCGCGTAGTTCTGGAAGACCATGGCGATGTCACGCCTGGCCGAGGAAACGTCGGTGATGTCGCGCTCTCCGAGGCGGATGGAGCCACTATCCAGCTCCTCGAGCCCGGCGATGGAGCGCAGGAGCGTGCTCTTGCCGCAGCCCGACGGGCCAAGGAAGCAGACAAACTCGCCGTCGGCGATATCGAGGTTGATACCCTTCAAGACTTCAAGCGAACCAAAGCCTTTGCGCAAATTTTCGATACGGATCGCTGCCAACGGGCCCTCCCTGCCGGCGGAGCGCTTAGCAAAGGCCAACGGCATGAGCTATGCGCCTAGTTAAACGTTTATATGAACGATAAAAACGTTTAACTTTCTTGTAAAGCGGAAAATCGCATGGGTCCGATTTTGCTGTTGAAGGCCAGGAGCAATAACAAAACGGCCGCTCGGAGGGCGGCCGTTTTGGGCTTTTGTCTCAGACGGTTAGACGACCGAGCGTCTCGTCGAGCGCATTGAGGAAGCGGTCACAATCCTCGACGCTGAACGGTGCCGGCGGCTTTACCTTCAGCACATTGTGGTGCGGCCCCTCGCTGCTGAGCAGAATTCGGTGCTCGCGCTTCATCTCGGCGATGACGAAATCGAGCTCACGCGCGGCCGGCTCCAGCGTCTCGCGATCGCGCACCAGCTCGATGCCGGTGAAGAGACCGTAGCCTCTGACGTCGCCGATGATCGCATGTTTTCCGGCGAGCACTCGGGCACCGTCCATCAACCGGTCGCCGACGACCCGGCAATGGTGCATCAGCCGCTCGTCGCGGATGACGTCGAGCACGGCAAGGCCGATTTCGGCCGAAACCGGATTGCCGCCGAAGGTGTTGAAATACTCCATGCCGTTGGCGAACGAGGCGGCAATCGCCTCCGTGGTGACGACGGCTGCCATCGGGTGGCCGTTACCGATCGGCTTGCCCATTGTGACGATATCAGGCGTAACACCCTGCAACTCGTGCGCCCACATATGACTGCCGACGCGGCCGAAGCCGACCTGTACTTCGTCGGCAAGGCAGAGTCCGCCTGCCGCGCGCACATGCGCATAGGCCTCACGCAGATAACCCTCCGGCAGCGATAGTTGTCCGCCGGTGCCGAGAATGCCTTCACTGAAGAACAGCGCCGGGCTACGACCGTTTGCAGCGAGAGCCTCAACCTGCCTGCGCACGTCCTCGGCATACTTCCTGCCGGCATGGACGTCGCCGTAACGGTAGCGCCCGCGATAGAGGTCGGGCATCTCGGCGACCTTCACATGCGCCTGCTGCCCCTCCCCGCCCTTGCCGGCAAACTTGTAGGGGCTGACGTCGATCAGGCTCGACAGGTGGCCGTGATAGGCATGGTCGACCGTGATGATGTCGCGGTTGCCGGTATAGGCACGCGCCAAGCGGATGGCGAGATCGTTCGCCTCGCTGCCGGAATTGACGAAGAAGCAGACGTTGAGCGGATCCGGAAACTGCGCGGCAAGCCGGCGGGAGTACTCGACCAGCGAATCGTGCAGGTAGCGCGAATTGGTGTTGAGCCGCCGCATCTGCGCCTGCGCCGCCCTAACGACGCGGGGATGGCAATGGCCGACGTGGCAGACATTGTTGACCATGTCGAGCCAGCGCGTGCCCTCCTCGTCGATCAGGTGTGCGCCCTCGCCGCCGACGATCTTCAGCGGTGCTACGCTATAGGCGATGCTGAGCGACCGGCCGATGCGGCGATGACGTTCGCGCACCAGAAACTCATTGTCGCGGGGCACGATCACCGAGACCGGCACGGAGAGGCCGAGCACCACGCTCGGGTCCGGGCTCACATCGCGCCACACCTGCCACTGGTCGCGCACGCCGACGCCATGCATGCGTCCGCCGAGGCCGAGATGATCGGTGACGATCTGGAAATGCAGATGCGGCGCCCAGTTGCCATTTTCCTCGGCCGCGCCGAAGGCGGCGAAGACCTCGCCCTTGGCGATCGCCTGCCCCTCGGAGAGCTTGGCGACGATTTCGCGCGACAGGTGGCCGTAGAGCGTCCAGAAGCAGACACCACCATCGATCTCGTGCTCGAGCAGCACGGTCGGGCCGAAGCCGTAAGGGACGGCGTCATCGTGAATGAAGGCGACCTTGCCGGCAAAGGGTGCCGAAACCGGCTCGTGCACCGGCGCGAAGATATCGACGCCGAGATGCACGGAGCGACGCGCGCCTTCGACCGACGTCTGATAAGCCTCACCCTGATAGATGCCCCGGTCTTCGCCATAAAGACCTATGCCGAAGGCCGCACGCTCGCTGCCGATCCTCGCCGCTATGCGCGCTTCGGCTTCTGCTGCATCAGGGCTCGCCCATTGCGCGGCCTCCGGGCCGGATGCGGAGAAGTCGAAGACCGCGACCTCCGGCTTGGCGACGTCAGGACGAACGATCGGCGCAAAATCGTGCGCGTTCTTCTCGAGCCAACGGACGACCGCGGCCGCATGCGGAATCGGCGCCAAACCGCAGGCATCGCGGATGCGGGCGATGGCGATCGCCCGGTTCTCGCTCTGGAGCCACTTCAGTTCGCGCCAGACATCCTCCTGGCTGACGAGCAGATAGGTATTTTCAGGATTGTCGCGGATCTGTTTTGCCGCCATGCACATGCTGACGGCGTAGCGGGTCATGACGAGATCGAAGACCAGCTCGACTTCGGTTTCGCTCAAGCGATTGACCTGGTGATAGGCGCCGGCCAATGCTGCAATGGTCCCGATCGGATCCGCTGCTCCGATCAGCGCATAGGCCGAAGCGACGGCGATCTCGATAACGCGCCAGGTCTCGACCATGTCGCCGAAGTCGAGCAGACCACTGACCTGGCCTTGGCCGTCGAGCAGCACATTGTAATCGTTGGCGTCGTTGTGAATGACCTGCATCGGGCAGGTCGCAAGGCGAGGCAGGACAGCCAAAGCGAAATGATCAAGGATCGCGTCGACCGCCGCGCGCTTGTCCGGGCCGTCGATCAATTCCAAGTGTTTGCGATGCATGTCGGCCCGGCCGATGTCCCAAGCATAGAGCCGCTTGGTGCCAGCGTGCATGAAGCCTTCGAGGCTGCGATCAAGACCAGCCAGCAACCGTCCGAGGCTCTCGGCACTGGCGGCGTTGCGCACCGGCGCCTTGGCCCAGATGTCGCCGGGAAGCCAGGAGAGGAGCCGCGCCGTGCGCGGACCGCGAAGTTCGATCTTGCCGGTGACGGCGCCGGAACGATCGCGCAACGCGCGCGAAACCGACAGATCCGATGCCTTGGCGGCAAGGTGCTCGAGCACCGACACCTGCATGTCGAGCTCGTCCGCATCGCCGGCCGCGTGCAGCTTCAGCAGGTATTCCTGGCCATCGGCGGCCGAGACCCGATAGTTGAGATCATGTTCGCCCGGCAGCGGCGAAAGGCTTGCCTCGATGCCGTAAGTGGCGCTCAGCCACGCCCGGATCGTCGCCAGTTCCTGCTCGGTCTTCAACTCTCTCGCTGCCATTGTCTCCGCCTGTCCTGTCACCACGAAACCCGCCGCCCGTCATAGGCGCGGAAACTGCCGCTATCGGCCATATCTGCCCTGTCGATGATCGCCTTCAGCCCGGCCGCACTGGACGCGACCGAAACGACGGCGTCGCTGCCGCCCATGTCCGTCTGCACCCAGCCTGGGTGCAGCGACAGCACCGAAATGCCGTCGCCCCTCAGATCCTGCGCGAGCTTGACCGTCGCCATGTTCAGCGCCGCCTTGGAGCAGCGATAGGCGTAGTCGCCGTCATCGTCGTCGAGCGTGCCCTCGGCAAGTGAGCCGGCGCGGCTGCTGATATTGGCGACGATCCGGCGCTCACCGGCCTTGAGGTTGCTATGAAGCGCCCGCGTCAACAGAAGCGGCGCCAGCGCGTTGACCCGCATCACTTCCAGGAAGTCTTCCGTTTCGAGGCTGGAAAGACCACCCGTATCACCACGCACGCCCGCATTGTTGATCAGCACGTCAATCGCCACGCCCTGGAGCGCTTGCCCCAGAGCATCGATCGAAGGGGGATCGGCGACATCGAGCGGCAGTCGATCGGCACCGCCTTCGGTCGGAAGTGCCCCCCGCTGGCAGGCGATAACGCGCCAGCCGTCCACGGCATATATCCGTGCCAATTCGGCGCCGAGCCCGCGGGAGGCGCCTGTGATCAGGACCGTCGGTCGCCTAGCGGTGCTTGATGTCATATTTCCGCTCGATCATGTTGACGAGGCTGGCCGCCGCCAGCGTCAGGAAGATGTAGAAGATTGCAGCCGAGTTATAGGGCGCGAACGGCAGGAAGCTCGCCGACTGGAACTCGCGCATGCGTTGGGTGATGTCGCGGATCGACAGGATCGACAGCAGCGACGTGTCCTTGAGGATGGCGATCAGTTCGTTGCCGAGCGGCGGAATGATGATGCGGAAGGCCTGCGGCAGCACGACGAGGCGTGCCGTCTGCCAGCGGTTGAGGCCAATGCTGCGCGCCGCCTCGACCTGGCCGACCGGAATGGCGTTGATGCCGGAGCGGAAGATTTCGGCGAGATAGGCCGAATAGGCAAGCGCCATCGCGACGATGCCGCGCATCAGGTTTGGCGGGTCGAGCACGCCTTGGGACGCATCCTTGAGCGCGCCGCTCAAGGGCAGGCCGACATAGAGTACGATCACCAGCATGGGGATACCGCGGATCGTATCGACGATGAACTCCGATCCGATTGCCAGCGGATGGCGCTGATGCAGATAGCCGCCGAAGGTCAAGAGGCCGAGGATGATCGCAAGCACTGCGACTGTGACGCCCGCCGCCCGATCGCGGTCGTTCAGCGTTTCGGTCTTCCAGAGCACGGGCATATCGGCCGGAGCCGAAGCTGCCGGCAGCAGTGCCGCCGAAACGCCCTCGCCCTTGGCGATCGAGGCCAGCGCCTCGGTCGGGCCGACGAAGGTACGCACCGGGGTCTCAGTCTGCGGCGCGCCGTCATACTGGCCGAAGCGCACGGCGCTGATCAGTCCCGCCGGTGTGTTGGTCACGATGCCGACCTTGCCCTCGAGCGTGCCGGCGAGCACGTAGGTATCGCGTGGCTGCAGAAGGAACCAGCCGGCGGCCAGCGCCAGCACCAGCGTAGCAATGGCGAAGTAGAGGCTGGTCCTGACCGTCGATCTGAGTTGCAGCAACCCGACCCAGACAAGGCCCATGAGCGCTGCCAGGATGTAGGCCGCTATCGCCGCACGGATGGTGGTCGCGACGCCTGCGGCAAATGCGATGTGGGCGAAGAAGAAGACGAACACGAGGCCCGCGCCGTTGACCAGACCAATGATCCAGCGGGCAAGGCGCCGCACCCGGTCGTCAGGCGCTGAGCCTGAACGTTTGCTCAGGAAGAAAAGGCCGAGGCCGATCACGGTAACCGCGAAATAAAATGGGAACAACCACGCTTCGACGCCACGCACCATCAGATCGGCCGCCTCGGTCAATTGCCGTGGCGTCACGCCCTTGGCGATCAGTGTCGACTTGAACGGATCGACACCGTTGGCAACGACGGATGCGACGAAGGGATGGATGTTGTGGCCGATGACGAGGACGGCCGCAGCGGCAAGATTGAGCACGGCTGCGACATTGGCCAGTCGCGGACGCGGCGCCTTGGCGCGCGAGAAAACGAGCAAAGCGATCCCTGACGCAAACGCGATCGCCAGCGCCAGAAAGCCCGGCACGAAGGCCGATGAGCCGTTTTCGACGCCGAGGATCGCCCGCAGCGAGCGCTGGTAGTCGCCGGAGGAAATGAAGAGATAGATGATGAAGGGCAGCGCGGTCAGGATGATGAGATTGCTCGGACGCACGCTTCTCAGGAACGACATTCATTCCTCCGGGGGCATAGTAGACAGACGGAAGACCCGGAGCGCGAGCACGCGCTCCGGGTCCGATCGGCATTGTGAGCTTACTTGAGGCCCCAGTATTTGTTGACGAGCTGGTCGAGCGTGCCGTCGTCCTTGATCATCTTCAGGCCCTCATTGAAGGCCGCGACGTTTTCATCGCCCTTGCGGAAGACGAGACCGAGCGGGTCGGATTCGAGGTCCTTGATCGCAACGACGAGCTCACCGGCGAATTCGCGTTCGTAGGCGGCCGCATTGGCGCCGTTGATGACGACGCCGTCGACGTCCTTGTTCTTGAGCGCGATGATCGCGGCGCTGAAGGTATCGTAGGCGGCGACGTTCTCCTTGCCGACGACACCCTCGGCAACCTGGGCATCTGTCGTGTTCGCCTGGGCGGACAGCTTTCTGCCGGCGTCCTTGAAGCGGTCGAGCGTGATGCCCTGGTCTTCAACGCGCATCAGCACCGCCTGGCTGTTGACGATGTAGGGATCGGAAAAATCCATCGCCTTCTTGCGTTCCTCGGTGATCGAGACACCCGACGCGACGAGGTCGAAGCTGCCCTGGTCGAGGGCTGCGAAGATGCCGTCCCAGCCGGTCGTGACGAATTCGGCCTGGCAGTTGATCTTGGCGCAGACGGCGTTGACCACATCGACATCGAAGCCGACGACCTGTCCGGTCGCCGGATCGATGCTCTCCATCGGCGGCGAGGTCGTGTCGGAGCCGACCTTCAGCAGTTTGCCGCCGAGATCGGCAGCGTGAGACACGCTCGAAGCAAGGGCTGCTACAGCCAGGGCAATCATCAGTTTTTTCATGGTTCTCCTCCTTGGATGATTAACTTTGGACCAGACGGCCGCCGAGATTGTCGGGCTGCCGTGCGATCAACGTCGGCCTAAAGACCTGCCGGAACGCCGTGGGGTCCTCACCCTCCATAAGGCGCAGCAGGAATTGTCCGAGTGTGCGTCCGAGCACCTCGATCGGCTGGTAAAAGGTGGTGATCGGCGGCGTGAAATAGGCACTGACGTTGATGTCGTCATAGGCAATGACGTCGACATCGACGCCGACCTGGCGCCCGAGACTGCCAAGCCCGGAGAGCACACCGAGCGTGGTGGATTCGTTGATGCAAACAAACGCCGTCGGGGCGTCGTCGAACTGCTGGAAATCGATCACTGTCTGTCGGCCGAAATGCGTCGAAAGATCGCCCTCGGCGATCAACTCCACCGGCGCATCCAGGCCCGCCTCACTGAACGCCCTGGAAAAGCCATCGATCCTGTCGATCGCGTAGGAGAGCCGCCGCTCCGGATTGACGAGCGCGATCCGCCGGTGGCCACCGGCGATCAACCGCGCGGTTGCCGCATACGCCGCCCATTCGTTGTCAATATCGACATGGGCGTAAGAGAGATCCTTGCGGCAACGCCCCATCGAGACGAAGGGAAACTGCTCGGCGACGAGCAGATCGATGCGCGGGTCTTCGGCGAGAATACCGGAGAAAATCAGACCGTCGGCCAACCCCTGATCGACGATCCGGCGCGCGGCTTCGGCTCCATCGGCCGCGTCGCGGATGACATGCACCGACATCCGATAGTCCGTGCCTTCGAGCGCCTGGCTGATGCCGCTCAAGGTCTGGGTGTATTCGACGCCGTCCCACTCATAGTCACGCGCTGCGGTGACCGGCATCAGCACGGCGGCTTGAAAACTCTTGCCGGTGCGAAGCGCCATGCCGCGCGCATTGGCCTGGTAACCGACTTCGCGTGCCGCCTTGTAGATGATGTCTCTTGTCGCCGGGGCGACCACGGGAGATTCGCGCAGCGCCTTCGAGATCGTGGCGATGGAATAGCCCGTCAACTCGGCCAAGGTCTTTATCGTTGGCGTCGGTGCGCGCCGCGCCCTGTGGATCTCAGTCGCCATGCACCCTCCCAAGCCCCGGCCTTCTCCTGGAGATTAGAGGTAGCAGCCAATAAAAACGTTTTCAAGAAAAATAAAAACGTTTTTATTTTGGATGATATGCATGCAAAAAGAGCGCAGTCGCCACTAGCGGCACCGGCGATACAGGCCTTGACCCGCGGGGCAGTGAATTTCAACGATTGAGTGGTGCAGCTTGCTCAGTGAGCAGTATAGGCGCCGTCTACGAGGTGAACGCTTCCAGTGATGAAACTCGCCTGCTCCGACAACAGGAAACAGATCAGAGCCGCTACCTCGTCTGGCGTACCGCGACGCCCCATAGGCTGCAGCGACATCATGCGTCTACTGGTTGCCACCTCCGAATTCGAGGCGGACAGCGGCGTGTCGATCCATCCCGGCGCCACAGCATTGATGCGAATACCCGTGCGGGCATACTCGATCGCGGCCGCCTTCGTCAGCCCAACCACTGCGTGCTTGGCGGCCGTATAGGCGGCGGCAGTGGGCAGCGCGACTGAGCCCAGAATGGAAGACGTGTTGACGATGGCGCCCCCACCCTGTGCCACCATGGCCGCGATCTCGTACTTCATACAGTAGAAGACGCCATGCAGATTTACGTTCATCAATGCATGCCAGCCATCGAGCGGATAGTCGGCCGTCGCCTTGCGGATGCCTTCGATGCCGGCATTGTTGACCGCCAGATGCAGGCCGCCGCAGGTCTGCACGGCGAACGTCACCAGCTTTTCCACCGCCTGGGCATCGGCGACGTCGGCCGCGACATCATGGGCCTTGCCCCCGTTCGAGCGAATCTCCTCGGCAACCAGGTGCACGGCGACAGCGTCAACATCCGCAGCAACCACTTCCGCTCCCTCAGCAGCGAGTTGCCGGCACACGGCTGCGCCAATTCCGGAACCGGCGCCCGTCACAAGCGCAACCTTCCCAGCGAAGCCTAGATTCATACTGTCATTCCTAACGTTTAGCTTTCGACTAATCGAGCGCGCGCGACATCGCAAGTCATTCCATGAAATGCACTCGAAGCCCCGATCTTCCAATCAAACAGCAGCAGCAACACACAAGAATCGCGATATTTTTTTACCCGATTCATGCACTGCACCCAGGCCCTCTTTCCAGATATACAGTCCTTTCTGTCCATTTCACCCGGAACGCGGGCGAAAAACCTGGAGTGTCATTATCTATCCTGTCGCTGGGTGTAGTTCATTGGAACTGGACAGAGAATATTGTAATGCTAAAAAACGAATCGGGGCGCACCATTTTTCTCAGCAGGTAAAGATGGACAATCACCGCATTACACGGAGATTCCTGGTCATCGGCAGCCTTGGCCTGTTGGCCGGGTGCGGCTCAAGTTGGCGGGGTGTTTCCTTCCCATCCCTGTATGGCGGAACGCCCGGCGTCGATCGCCGCTACCGAAAACAACACGTCCGATACGACGGCAACGAGCCAGCCGGAACGATTGTTGTGGACACCACGCAACGCTACCTCTACTCGATCGAAGATGGTGGATGGGCGATGCGCTACGGAATAGGCGTCGGAGAGGAGGGCCTTACCCTCAAAGGCCAGGCCGTTGTCGGCCGAAAGGCCGAATGGCCGTCATGGACGCCGACCGCAAGCATGATCAGACGCAAGCCGGAGCTGGCGCAATACGCCGGTGGAGTTTCCGGCGGTCCCCACAACCCGTTGGGGGCCTCAGCCCTATACCTTTATCGCAACGGTCAGGATACCAAGTTCCGCCTCCACGGCACGAACGCACCTTGGACCATAGGGCAGGCGGTTTCCAACGGCTGCATCCGACTTACGAACGACGATATCGTTGATCTCTACGCGCGGACGCCTGTTGGAACTCCGGTATTGATCATTTGATAATGTACTCTATCTGAGTGCGGTATTGGGGTAAGGCCGACATGCATTTAAATCTTCAAAGTTTGGTAACGATAATCCGACTGACGAGTGTGCCCTTTCCGCACTAGGCCGAATCTCGAAATGCCACTAATACTATGAATGTTGCCTTCGAATAACCATTCCGATCACAGAGGGAAGGAAATATTGATGAGCAGAATTCTAATCGTAACAGTTGCGTTGCTTTCCGTTGCCAGCCTCTCCGCTTGCGGAACAATCGGCAAAGGCAAAGGCAAGGCCCCGCCACCGGTGGCCGAAGAACCGGCGCCCGTCTACAAATAGTGACTGACGCTAATTCGGGGAGGATCTCACGGTCCTCCCCGCCCTGAATGATCGTGGCCGCCTTGGCCATGCGTCGTGGCGCGTGGATCGATAAGCCCAGGCGGCAAGTTCAAGTGCCCATTGGAATTCGGGAGATTTGGCGCAGTAATGACGCGTGTACTAGGTCGTATTCCGTTCGTCGTCTTAGCCGCCATGGCGGTTGCGGCGTGCCAATCGCAGGACAAGGGCCCTCAGCCACGGTATGTCTCAAGCGTTGCGGGCAGCCCATCGCAACAGCGCGATCAGGGCTATTTCATCGAATTTCGCTCTCGTTACGCGCTCAGCTACGGCCACTCCTATGTGGTTTTCGGGCGCTTGAGCCAGTCGGGAGCAATGGTCAATCCGGAAGTAGCTGGACTTGCCCCTGCAACTAACGATACCGCTCCCTATGTTCTCGGTCATGTTCTCCCCGTCCCGGCCGAGACTGGCGCTAGCGACGGCGACCTTGAGGACCAATACAGGTCTGCAAGCTGGCGCGTCATGTTGACCGAACCGGAGTACAGAGACGTCGTCGCCAAAATCCGAAAACTCAAGGCCGAAGCCAAGTTCTGGCATGCGTCGCTCTATAACTGCAACGCGTTTGTGGCCGATATCGCGCGTTCCATGGGATACAAGACACCTGGGATCTGGCTGAGGCCGCAGGAATTCATCACAAGACTTCGCGAGATGAACGGCGGATAAGCTTGATTGGCGCACGCGCCGCGCGCCTTATCTGACGCCCAAAGATCGCTTGCACCGTCACTGGCTCCCACCAGTACTCTTGAATGGCAGATCGACAACCGACCCTCGCCATTTGCGACCGTAGCTTTAGCGCCTTGTCAGGGCAGAGCGCCTCATGGCAGTCTCGTCCTTGCTAGCCGTTGTGGCCAGCAACCGCAACAAAAGCTTAGGTGATTCAACGTGAACATGTCTGTCGCTTCCATCGGCGAAATCGTGTGGGTCATAGGCATCGTTGCCTGGTATGTGGTTCGGTACCCATTCGAGCGCCGTGCAAAGCGTGTGCGGGTGGCGAGCAGCCGCCGCTCGGTGACCGATACGATTGGCTTGGCTGCCGCTTTGCTAGGCCTTGCCATCTTGCCTGGGTTCTACGTTGCAACAGGAATTCCCGCATTTGCGGACTATCCCGCGCATGCATGGATGGTGGGGCTTGGGGGCCTCATCTTTGCCGTGGCTCTGTGGACGTTCCGTCGCACCCACAAGGAACTCGGCCGAAACTGGTCGATCTCGCTGGAAATCCGCGAAAAACATCAGCTGATCAGCAAGGGCCCGTATGCCGTCGTGCGCCATCCGATGTATACAAGCTTCCTGCTCATGGCGATTGGCCAGATGTTTCTGCTGTCGAACTGGGTGGCTGGCCTCTTGGGCGTCGCTGGTTTCGCCGTGCTTTTTTTCCTGCGTGTGGACAAGGAGGAGCGCCTGATGCTGGAATTCTTCGGCCCTGAGTATCGCGCCTACATGGACAGGACCAAGCGAATTATACCCTATCTTTACTAGAGGTGGCGCGATGCGGGGCCGACCGGTGAAGCTTTCTGCGGCACGACGCCTTGTCGGGGATCTGATGCGATTTTCGATCTCCGTGCCGCGAGTCACGGTACAGCGACAGATGAATATCAGTGGATTGCAGGAAGCCAGGACGAGCCAGTCGGAACGCCCCTCCTGGACAGTGTTGTTCCTCAAGGGGTACGGGCTACTGTCCAAGGAAACACCGGAGCTCCGCCGGGCCTATGTCAAGCTGCCGAGATCGCAACTCTATGAGTACCCGGGAAGCGTCGCGTCCGTGGCGCACGAGCGCGAACACGAAGGCGAACGGGTTGTACTTCTCAGTACGATCAAGACACCCGAGCAGCGGTCGATCCCCGAGTTGAGCGCCCTGCTTCAGGAGGCTCGATCCCGTCCCGTTCTTGAGATCAGGGAATTCCGGCGTGCGCTGAAGATTGCGCGCTTACCCGCGCCGCTGCGGAGGCTGTTGATGTGGCTCGGCCTCAACATGGGACGTCAGCGGGGGCACCGATTCGGGACTTTCCAGTTGTCGGTCTATTCCGGCCTGGGTGCGGAGTCGCTCAATCCGCTGACGCCGCTCACGACGATCTTCAACTATGGCCCGATTGGCGAAGACGGATCGGTTACCGTACGAATTCACTACGACCACCGCGTCATGGACGGCGCCAATGTCGCGCGCGCATTGGCTCGTTTCGAGGAAATACTGAACGGGGAGATCGCTGAAGAGGTGGCGGGCCTTTCCGCGGCTCAAATCCTGCCAAGCACGGCGTCGGAACCGTCATCATGATATCGGATCAAAAACCACGACTCGCGATTGTTGTAGTCGGAGCGTCACGAGGCATAGGCAGAGCCATTGCCGAACTTGCCGCGCGAGATGGTGCACCTGTCGTATTGGTCGCACGCTCACCTGGCGGGCTGCACGCGGTGGAATCCTCCATCAAGCAGGCGGGCGGCGAGGCATTCTCCCTACCAGTCGATCTCACCGCTGACGATGCGAAGACGGTTCTCGAAGAGTTCCTCGCGCGGGAAAGCCTCGTCTGCGACGTCCTCGTCAACAGCGCCGGCTACGGCCTGCGTGGCGCGGCAACCGCGTTGCCGATTGCCGACCAGGTTGGAATGATCGACGTCAATATCCGTGCCCTCGCCGACCTGACATTGCACCTGTTGCCGGGCATGGTCGAGCGAGGCCGTGGCGGCGTTATCAACCTCGCCTCTGTGGCCAGCTTCACCCCCGGCCCGTACATGGCAATGTATTACGCGAGCAAAGCGTTCGTGCGTTCCTTTTCCGAGGCGTTGTACCAGGAGACGCGCAGGACGGGCGTGACGGTGACCTGCGTCGCGCCGGGGCCGGTGTCGACCGAATTCCTCGAAAAATCCGGCGCCAACAGGGCTGCACTGTTCAAGGTTTTGCCTAAAGCCACTCCGGAATACGTGGCAAAACGCGCTTGGAGTGGCTTCAAGGCCGGCCGACGGCTGGTCATTCCCGGCATGTCTGCCAGATTGGCGATACTGATTTCAGGGATGCTTCCGTCCGCGGCGCTATTGCCGCTGATTGGCCGCCTGCAACTGCGCGGCAACGACCCTTGCCCTTGCGGATCTGGCAAGATGCTCAAGCATTGCTGCCGCGCGGGTCACCCAAAAAGCGGGATAGTCTCGGCTTGATCCGCCTCGCAGCCAGCTTCCGTGGGATAAGGCCAAAGCACGCACCGAGCGGTCGGACGTCGACCATTGCCGCGATCAGCGGGCTCTGGTGCCAGCGGAGAGGAAGTGCGCCTCCCACTCACTTTCAGGAATCTCATCGCCAACCTGAAATTCGAACGCGACGACGCTCTTGATATCCGGGGCAGCTTCGCAGTCGAACTTAATGTTGTACCAGCGGTCGTTGCTGCGAAATGCAGCACCATCGGCGCGCAGGTTCGTACCTGCCAATCGGATATCCGCCATGGCGTAGGCAACGAGAAAATCCGGTTTGAAATCAACTCGCCAGCGATGAACCTGCTCCATAGCCTCGAGACTGCAAATCTGGACAATGCGTTCATCCGCCGCGAGCTGGGAGAGCCCCTTCAGCGCCTGCTTGCTGCGCGGGTCGGCGAGAATTGCCGCCGAAAAGAACTGCTTGGCTTGAATTGCCGGCTGCACGTCCGGCAATGTCGCCGCAGGTACGGCCCGTTCGGGCGCGGCTTCTTGCGCAACTGCCTCGCCGACCCGAGAGGCACCGGACTTTGGCTTGGTTGTTTCCGCAGCAACCGTCGGCAGGTACACTATTTCAACGGCGACGCTTTCCTCCGGGAGAGGAATTGGGGGCTCAGGTTCAGGAACGAAGCAGAGTGCCAGGATGACGATGGCATGAAGGACAATGGCGAGCGCAAGACTGTACCAAATCGTTGCGCCATGGCGGCGCTGCCCTGCTGCCTGCATCGATCACATCATCCCATTGGCGACGCCCAGAGGGTAGACACGCCCGGTGGCCGCGGGGAGATTACCACCGAAATCTGCATAAGAAAGCCGCCGCCAACAACTTGTCGACGGCGGCCCTGGTTTTAATGCGATAGTGCCGAAGTAGCCCGCCGGCACACCAACCGACCGAAATCAATCCATATCGTCGTTGTCGGGCGCGCTCATGTGGTCGCGATTGCCGTAGATGATCTCGCGCTTGCCGACATGGTTGGCGGGACCGACCAGCCCCTCCTTCTCCATGCGCTCGACCAGCGAAGCAGCACGATTGTAGCCGACGCCAAGACGGCGCTGTATGTAGGAGGTCGAGCACTTCTTGTCGCGCAGGACCACCTTGACCGCCTGGTCGTAGAGTTCGTTGCCGTCCTCGGACGCAAGTGCGCTCTTGTCGAAGACCGGCGTCTCCTCCTCGGGCTCCTCTTCCTCCTCGTCGGCCGTAACGGTCTCGAGGTATTCCGGGCGTCCCTGGGTCTTCAGATGCGCGACCACGTGTTCGACTTCCAGATCGGAGACGAAGGGACCGTGTACACGGGCGATGCGTCCGCCGCCCTGCATGTGCAGCATGTCGCCCTGGCCGAGCAGCTGTTCGGCGCCCTGTTCGCCAAGGATCGTGCGGCTGTCGATCTTCGAGGTGACCTGGAACGAGATGCGGGTCGGGAAGTTGGCCTTGATCGTGCCGGTGATGACGTCGACCGAGGGACGCTGCGTCGCCATGATCAGGTGGATACCGGCGGCACGCGCCATCTGCGCCAGCCGCTGGATCGCACCTTCGATCTCCTTGCCGGCGACCATCATCAGGTCGGCCATCTCGTCGACGATGACGACGATGTAGGGCATCGGCGCCAGATCCATTTCCTGCTGCTCGAACAGCGGCTCGCCGGTGCCCTTCTCGAAGCCAGCCTGGACCGTGCACATTACAGGCTCGCCCTTTTCGCGGGCGGCAGCGGCACGCTGGTTGTAGCCGTCGATGTTGCGCACCCCGAGCCGCGACATCTTGCGGTAACGGTCCTCCATCTCGCGCACGGCCCACTTCAGCGCCATCACCGCCTTCTTCGGATCGGTAACAACCGGCGTCAGCAGGTGCGGGATGCCGTCATAGACGGAAAGTTCGAGCATCTTCGGATCGACCATGATCAGGCGGCATTCTTCCGGCTTCAGCCGGTAGAGCAGCGACAGGATCATGGTGTTGATCGCGACCGACTTGCCCGAACCGGTGGTGCCGGCAACGAGCAGGTGCGGCATCTTCGCAAGCTCGGCGATGACAGGTTCACCACCGATCGTCTTGCCCAGGCAAAGCGCCAGCTTGTAGCCGGTCTTGCGGAAATCGACGGATTCGATCAGCTCGCGGAAGTAGACGGTCTCGCGCGTCGCGTTCGGCAGTTCGATGCCGATGACGTTACGGCCGGGAACCACCGCGACACGGGCCGAAAGCGCCGACATGGAGCGGGCGATATCGTCTGCGAGGTTGATAACACGGGACGATTTCACGCCCGGCGCCGGCTCGAATTCATAGAGGGTTACGACCGGGCCCGGGCGGACGTGAATGATCTCGCCCTTGACACCGAAATCTTCCAGCACGCTCTCAAGCAGGCCGGCATTCTGCTCGAGTTGCTCCTGGGTCATGAAGAAGCCCTGGCCGACAGGCGCCTCCTGCAGGAGGTCCTCGGACGGAAACTCGTAGGCGTCCCCGGCAAATGTGCGTTCGACTACACCGATCGCCGGCATTGTGTTCGGCGCGCGAGTGACCTGTGCCGGCATGGTGATCGCGGCTTTCGACGCGACGGGTGCCGGATCGCTTTCGACGCGTTCTGCGGCGATGATTTCAGCTGGGGCGACGGACACGGGTTCCGCGGCAACGGCGACCGGCGCAACGTCGGCAACGACCTCGGCAGCGGCGGCAAGCGATTGCGGTGCCGGAATCTCTTCTGGCTTTGCGCCACGGACGTCGACGACGCGGAACAGCGAGGTGATCGCCGTCGGCGGCATGCGGCGGATCTCAACCGGGCGTACGGGCGCCGGCGGAGTGATCGCAGCGTGCGCCACGGCGGCGGATGCAACGACGGGTGTCATCGGTGCCGGGGCGGGCGTCTCGACAAAGGGCTTCGGATGCGTGTCTTCTTCGCCGGCAACCTCGACGTCGTCGGCCGGGCCGAATTCGAAGAAGGCAAAGTCGGACAGGAAGCTCGAATGCGCGGCGCCATCATCGGCGACAGTGCTGGCCGCTTGAGACGGTGCGGGCTGAACCTCCGTGACGACCTCGGAAACGGCGATCGGCGTCGTCAGAACCGGGGCAAGTGCGACGCTGTCATCGGCCGGAGCCTCGACGCGCTCGAGCATCGGCGGCTCGATCGTGTTTTGCGCCGCCGTCCAGGTCGGCAGCTGGTTGGTCAGCATCCGCAACAGTTCGGACGGGCTATAGGACGGCAGCGTGACCTCGGCCTGCGGCGCACCGTCAGCGGCGGGAGCCGACGCTTCCGCCTGCACCGGTTCAACCGGAGCGATCACGACGGACTCGACAGTCTCTGCAGAAACCGGCGCAGGCTCCACCGTCACCTCGACGGTTGCCGCTTCGATTTCGGCCGCCGACATATCTTCGGTGGCCGTATCGCTTTCCTCGACCTGCGGAGCGCGCCGCTTCATGAATTCGCGCTCCGGCGTACGGGTAAAGCGGACGTTCGGCGCCAGGAAGAAATGGCTCTCCCAGGTCGAGTCGCCATAGTGCCCGGCGATCTCCGAGAGGGTCGGCAAAGGCTCGCTGGTCGTCGCCGTCACCTGTGCCGGCGCATAGGCGGAACCATGCCCGTAGAGCCGCGTCGCGCGGCTCATGGTTTCGGTCTGCTGGTTGGCCGGCTTGCGGGGCGCCGCGGGCGCCTCGTACAACTGATAGGGGTCGGCGGTCGCCGCCTCATGGGTGGGCATACCGCTCAACGCATCATCCTGCGGACCATCGAAATAATCCGCCTGGTTTGCATCATGCAAAGCAGCCTGTGAGAAGTTTGTCCTGGGAATACGCATGGGTCCTGGAAGAGCTAGAGACATCGCCGAGGGGCCTTCTAAGCGATAGGAAATGAAGGTTAACAAGTCCCTTCCAACGCCCCGTTTCGAGCCGGCAACCGGGGTCTAACGCCGCTTTCTTCGGCGCCGGAAACGCCCCGAAGGCCCGGGACACTAACGGGCTCCGGGACGTTCTGTCGTCGCGGTCACTCAGCAGAAAATATTTCTGGAGGAAGAGCCAAATTGGCGCGTGGGGCCAGCGCCTGTGGTGGCGCGCTATCAGTGCCACCAGGAAAACGAATCGGGCCGGCGCGCAGTTGTCCCGTCGGCCCGATCGCACGACTTTCAGGCAAATGCCACGCCTGCATTCTGCCGCGCGACCGCCAATCGCAACGACTGGTGACGGGGGCAACGATCGCATCACGATAGACGCCGCGAGAGAGACATCGCCGTACCTGTTTCACTCCTGTGATCCTGCACCCCCGCCGCACGTTCATCTCATGGACATCCATGAGGTTCGCGGCCTCTCGTCTTGCGACGGGCGTCACCGCTTTCCGGACAGAAGGTCCGTCAACGCGGCATGGTCTGCAAATCACAACTTATCTTGGGTTTCCTCGCCCAACCGAGCCAAGTGATCTTCGCAGACCGTTTTGACTAGCGCGTGAAGAACCTGCGTGCGCTCCACCAGAAAGGACAAGGCTTCCTCGCTGATCTGATAGTGCTTGGAGTAACGCGCCTTCACGTAGGCCTCGTTGATGGTGTTGAACCAGGAAACAAAGCGTTGCTGATCATTCGGCCAAGCCTCGACGAGGCGACGATCGAGATCCTCGGCAAGCCCGCGCAAAAAGCGCAAGTTGTGAGACGGTGGGCCGTAGTTTTTCAGCACAAGAAGCACGGTTGAGTAAGCGTGCTCGATGGCTTGATGAAGTTCGAAAGCGGCGTGGTTGGGACGACCACCCTTCCAATGAAACTCTGCGCCTATGACGAACCCTTCTGCATGTGGGAAACGGTTCTCATAGTGACTTTGAGCGACCTTCAGCTGTTCGGCAACAGACATCGGCTGCGGCTCGGCCAGCGGCTCGCTGTCGAGCTCGTAAAGCACAATACCTTGCTGACGGATGTCACAGAAGAAACCATGCCCACGCTTGATTTCCGTATTCACCTCCCGGCGCGAATGTACGATGAACGACACTTGGATGCCCTTCAGTTCCCGCTCATTCAACAGCCGGTCGGCGGCGTTGTTCCAGAATCTGGTAAAGTCCGTCAGTTTGCGATTGTTGACAATCACCAACAGGTCGTAATCGGAGCGATAGCCCTTGCCGGTATGCGCTTCATCGACCCAGTCGCCGCGGGCATGGCTACCAAAGAGAATGACTTTAAGGATGCGCCCTTTCTTTTTGAAATCAGCCTCGCCCCCAGCCAACGCGTCCTCAAACTCCTCGCGCAGGATTTCGAGCGCTCTGGCGAGATGGCGCCGCTTGGCTTCGGGGAGGTGATCAAGGCTCGTCTTCATCAACAAACGGTCAGTCCTTCACGCGGGAATCGCGCCAGATGGTCAGTGACACCTTGCCGAAAGGTGCCGGCCAATTCAACGAAGCAACCGTGACGATCCCTTCGCAAGAACTTCACAAATGGTAGTCGAAGCGACCCGACGTTCCACTTGATTGGTCTGGATGAAATTGGGCGGCTTGAAGGACTGAGAGCTTAAGCCAATCATTCTTGAGGGCCACGTTTGTCACGAAAAGCTCAATTTCCGGGGGCGACGCCAAACCGCCCTGCCGGGTTACGCCGGCGGGGGGCACTGAACCGGCTCGGCGCCTTTCCGCATCCTAACGGGTCGGGAAAGGCGCTCGCATAGATACGTCCAAATCGACGACGGGCAGCAATGGTCTCGATGTCGACCGCGTATCAGCGCGTCGAGACCCGTCCGACCGTCCAAGGCGGCGTGCGGCGTGACAAGGAAGCGGTAAGCCGCCCAGGCATCGCCGAGGACGTCGTGCAGTGTCGGAAGCGCGGCATAAGTCCGACCGTCCCGATCGAGTTGCATGACGGAAAACGGAAGCCCCGCTTGGCTCCGTCGAGACCGAGAATCGATGCCCAACGTTCGCACCTACGGTTCGCACGGCCCCGTTGTGCGAGAACAGACACGCCTGATTATGCCGAAAAACGGTTGAGTGCCTGCCAAGCGGTGGCAATTCTCGCAAAGCCGGCACGGTTCTAAACTCGCTTGCATAGCCACCGACAGGGGCGCACAGGATACGTTCGACGCAATCGAGAAAGGACCATCCCCGTGAGTATCGAGCTGAAAACCGGCTCCATTTTACGGGCCGCCGCGAAGGACGAAGCCGAAATGGTTCGCGCTTGCCGCGAGCGGAACGACCTCGTCCTCCCCAGGGCCGCCACGCATCCATGCTTTGCCCGCCAAGAGGCATCGGTAACCGCCCCCGATCGATACGTTAGGTAGATCACACCATGGACAAGCAATTCACCATCGGCGTACTTGCGGCCCTATTCGCGGCCTTCGGCTTTTCGCTCAACTTTATCGTTCCCTTCATCATCGGCGACTATTCCACGTTCGATTTCGCCCTTGTCCGCCATCTCGTCGCGGCGATGGTGGGCGTCGCCATTCTGGTCTCCGAAAAGGATCCGTTGCGACATCTCACGCTTCGAAACTGGCTTGCCACGGCAACGTTGGCCTTCATCGGCTATGTCGGCTACTTCCTCGCGGTGACCGGCGCCGCCATCTTCTGCGGGCCGGTCATCGCACCCGCCTTTCTGGGCCTCGTGCCGATCGTCCTGGCAATCGTCGGCAATCGACGTCAGGGATCACTGCCTTGGCACCTTCTAGTGATACCGCTCGGGCTGGTGCTGATTGGCCTCCTCTTGGTAAACGGTACCGCCTTCACGGCCGAAAGCTTGAGATTGGATGAAACGCTCTGGATCGGCATTCCGTTGGCACTCACAGCTGTCGCGCTTTGGGTCTGGTTTGCCATCGCCAATCAGGCAGCGCTTGCTGTCCGACCTGATATGCCCTTGGGCACATGGTCCGCGCTCATACTGGTCAGTGGCGGCGTCGAGATGCTCGTCTTTTTTCCGATCGGTGCTGCGGTTGGGCTGTTCCAGCTGCCCGCACTCGGGTTCGGTTGGGGCTCTGCCGGCTCCCTCTACCTTTGGGGTTCATCGCTTGCGCTGATGGCGACCGTAGGCGGGGTGTGGGCGTGGAATGTCGCGTCCCGACGCTTGCCCGTGGCGTTAGCGGCTCAGCTGATCGTTTCAGAGACAGCCTTCGGCGTCATCGGCGGCCTTGTTGTTCACACGCGGTGGCCGACGGGAGTTGAGACTGCCGGCGTTGGTGTTCTGATTGTTGGCGTCGTTTTCGCCATCCGCATCTTCCATCGCGGCCACACGCAATACAATGAAGCTATTCCGCAGGTTTCTTGATTTTCCGGCAGAATTGGCCGAGCTAAAATCGCTGCTCGCAGATATCAGTCGCAGGAGCCTGCCACACCCAGGCGCTGAAGTCGGAAAGCCCACAAGGCCCAGACTGTTAAAGGCCCAGCGTCGAGCGCGCGAAAGTCTGAAGACCCTCGAAGAAGCAGAAGCGTCTTTGATGCTTCTCGGCGATTTCGCCGCCAGCAGGCTCATAGGCCGCGGAGACGGTGCTGAGCGTCGCCATGGCAGCCGCAACGTCGGCAAAGGCGCCGGAGGCAACGGCCCCAAGAATGGCAGAGCCGAGCAAGACCGGTTCTTCCGCGTACGGCGCAACGACAGCCTTGCCGCAGGCATCGGCAAGGAGTTGGCGAACGAAGCCGCTACGCCCCGCCCCACCGCTAATGACTACCCGCTCGACAGAGGCTCCCTCCCTAGCCTGCGTCTCGATGATCTGCCGCAATCCGTAGCCGATGCCGCATAGACCGGCGACGTAAAGCGCAACGAGGCTATCAAAATCCCGTTCCATGCCAAGACCGGCTATGACGGCCCTTGCATGCGGATCTGCAAAGGGCGCGCGATTGCCGAGGAACTCGGGCACCACATGTAGGTCGGCAGCAAGGTGCACGGCCTCAGACAACGACGGCGCCTTGGCGGAGACTGCCTCGGCCAGGAGGACAGGTAGCGGAATTCCTCGCGCTTGCGCCCGCGCGGCCGCTTCCGGTGCGGCCGGATGAAAGGCAAGCAGCTGATCGATGGCAGCGCCCGCAGCGCTCTGGCCGCCTTCATTGAGCCACACGCCGGGCACCATGGCCGAGTAATACGGACCCCAGACGCCGGGCACAAAGACAGGATCTTGCGTCGAGGTCATTGTGCATGATGAGGTGCCGAACACATAGGCTAGGTTTTCCGTCGGACGGCCGCCGATGCCGACTGTGCCAATTCCGCCTGCGTGGGCATCGATCATACCCGCCGCTACGGCCGTTCCACGTTGCATGCCCATCGCGGCCGCTGCTTCCTGCGTCAGCCCATACCCAAGCCGCGTGCCCGGCTCGACGATACGAGTGCCAATCCGGCCAAAACCTTCTTCGGCAAGCTCCCCAAGACCTATCTTCTCAAAATAGCTTGGATCCCAACGGTTCTCATGCGCGAGATAGGTCCATTTGCAGGTGACCGTGCAGGTCGAACGGGCGAGGTCACCCGTCGCTTTCCAGGTGAGAAAATCGGCAAGGTCGAAGAACTGCCAGGCGGTGGCGAAAACCTGCGGCCGGTTTTCCTTCAGCCAGAGCAGCTTCGGCGTCTGCATTTCCGGCGAGACGCGCCCGCCGACATATCGCAGCACCTCGTGGCCCACCGCGTTGATCCGCTCCGCCTGGCCGACGGCGCGGTGGTCCATCCACATGATGATGTCGCGTTCCGGTCGCTCCGACGGGCCGACCGCGAGCGGTGCCCCCCCGTCGCCGAGCACGACGAGCGAGCAGGTGGCGTCGAAGCCGAGGCCGATCACCGCGGCCGGATCGACGCCCGCGGAAGTGACCGCCTCGCGGACGCTCGAGCAGACCGCATCCCAGATCTCGGCGCTCGATTGCTCGACGATTGCTCCCGCCTCACGGAACAGCGAAATGTCCCGCTTGGCGGAAGCGAGCATCGCCCCCGAAAGGTCGAACAGGCCGGCCCGTGCGTTGGCGGTGCCGACATCGACACCGACGACATAGCGGGAGTTGCGATCCGGGGACTGGGTCATGAGGCCATACTCACTGACGGTTGGATGACCGAGTTCTATCGCCCGTCACGAATTGCGCCATGCGACGGATCAGGAAAGCGCCGACTGTCGCGCCGGCATCCTGCAAGCCGACCGTCTTTTCCTGGAACGCCGCCGCCTTGCCATGCTGCGCGAGCATGGACTTGGTGGCCTCCAGCGCCTGTTCGGCTGCATCCGCCGTCACGTTCAGCGCATCCGAAAGCGAGACACCGGCGGACGCCTGCGCTTCCAGCGTCGTCGCGATGGGGTCGAGCACGTCAAGCAGCGTCTTGTCGCCGACCTTCGCCTTGCCGCGTTCGGCAACGCCGTCACGATAGGCGCGCCAGAAGGCGGCCATGCCGGCGGTGTCCAACACATCCTTGCCTTCGACGGCCTTGCTTGCGCGCAGGAACCCGGTCGCCGTCAGCGTGCCCATGGTGGAGGGCGCTTTGCGGGCCATGGTGGCGCCGGCGGTGCGCAGCAGCTTGGCGATGCCCGCCGCTTCACCTTCGGCTTCCAGCGCTTCGGCGGCGGCGGCGAAGGACTTGCTCATGGTGATGCCGAGATCGCTGTCACCCACCTTGCCGTCGAGGGCGATAAGGAATTCGCGCTGTTCGGCAAAGAGCTCCTTCCAGCTCTTGAAGAGGTCGATGAGATCGGCTGCATTCAATGTCTGGAGCGTCATGGCATCAACCCGCAACATGCTGAAAGAAGGGCGTGTTCGCCGGGGCGGCGATCAGGCGATCCAGCTCCTCGTCGAGATGCAGGATCGAAATCGAAGCGCCGGCCATTTCCATCGAAGTGGCGAACTCTCCGACCCAGACATACTTGGCGGTAACGCCGCGCGCTTCTAGAAGCTGCGAGACACGGCGGAAGAGGATGTAGAGTTCTTCGAGCGGCGTGCCGCCGAGGCCGTTCATCAGCACTGCAACATTGTCGCCCTGCTTGTAGTCCGTTTCCGCAAAGACGCGCTCCATCATCTCGTCGACGACGGCATCAGCCGGCGCGAGCCTCTTGCGGCTGATGCCGGGCTCGCCATGGATGCCCATGCCAATCTCCATCTCGTCCTCGCCGATGGAGAAGGTGGCGTGGCCGATTTCCGGGACGACACAGCTCGAAAGCGCGACGCCCATGGTGCGGGTGCGCAAACGTGCCTTGTCGGCAAGGCGCGCCACCTCATCCAGCGATAGGCCCTCGGCGGCGGCGGCGCCGGCGGTCTTGTAGATGAAGAAGATGCCCGCCACGCCGCGACGCTTGTGCTCTTCGCCAACGATGGACGAGGCGACGTCGTCGTTGCCGACGACCTGCTTGACGGCGATGCCGTCGAGATCGGCAAGTTCGGCCGCCATGTCGAAGTTGATGATGTCGCCGGTATAGTTGCCGTAGATGTAGAGGACGCCGGCGCCCTGATCGATGTGCTTGGTCACCTGGTACATCTGCTCGGCGCTGGGCGACTGGAAGACGCCGCCGACTGCCGCGCCGTCCAGCATGCCGTCACCGACGAAGCCGAGGAAGGTAGGCAGGTGCCCCGAACCGCCGCCGGTGGCGATGCCGACCTTGCCGGGCATGGTCTTGGCCGTCACGAGGCAGCGCAAGTCATCGGCCGTATAGGTGACGGTGGGATGCGCCTTGTAGATGCCTTCGAGCATTTCGTCGACGAAGTTGACGGGGTCGTTCAGGAACTTCTTCATAAGTTTCCTCCGGGAGTGGGGGGTTATTTCTTGCGCTGGCGCGTGACGAAGAAGGCGGCGGCGAGCAGGATGAAGCTGCCGACGACGAGCCGCTGCCAGGTGCTAGGAATGCCGACCATGACGAGCACGCTGTTGAGCACGACGATCAGGAGCACGCCGAGAAGGGTGCCGAGGACCGTGCCCGTGCCGCCGGTGATGCGCGCGCCGCCGAGCACGACGGCGGCGATGACGTTGATCTCGGTGCCGACGAGATCGAAGGGATTGGCCTGCCGGTTGGCGCAAACATGGATGATGCCGGCAAGGCCCGCGAGCGCGCCCGCATAGCCGAACAGGAAAACATGCACGGTGCGCAGGCTGTAGCCGAGGCGGCTTGCTATATCGGCATTGCCGCCGACGGCGAAGATGGCGCGTCCCATCAAGGTGCGGTTGAGGATCCACCAGGTCACGAAGGCCGCAACAGGCAGCACGAGAAAGTAGAACGGCAGCGTGATCAGCGCGCCGTTGGCGGCCTCGAACTGGACGAGCGGCATGCGGCCGAAGGCGCCCATCTGCGGCGGAAGGGACATTATCCAGACCGTGCCGATGAAGGAGAGCAGAAAGCCGCGGAACAGATACTGCGTGCCGATGGTGACGATCAGCGACGGCACCTTCAGGTGATGGACCAGCAGACCGTTGATGATGCCGAGCGCCGCACCGCCGAGCGTCGCCATGAGGATGACGACGACGATGGGCAGGTTCGGCAGGTAGGTCTGCACCAGCACCGTCATTGAATACATGGTGAAGGCCGCGATCGCCGTAAAGGACACGTCGATACCGCCCGCCGCCAGGATGATGAAGACGCCGAGCGCGAACAGGCCCATGACCACACTGGCGCGGCCGATGTCTATGAGCGTCGAGGGCTGGAGGAAAGCCGGGTTGACGATGGCGACGGCCACGCAGATCGCCACCAGCAGCAGGAAGGTGATGGTCTCCGGTCGGCGGCGAACGAGGTCACCGAAGCTGAAGGAACGCGACGGGTCGGCAGCGTCGTGGAATTCATCGGTCCGTGAAACGCTCATTGCACAGTCTCCGTCGTGGTCGCCAGCATCGCCTTGTAGAGTTGGTCTTCTGTTGCCTGTCCCGCATCCATCTCCGCGACCACCCGGCCGCTGTTCATAACGAGGATGCGGTCGGTGTTCTCCAGGAGCTCGGGCAGGTCGTCGCTGACAATGACGAGGCCCATGCCCGCTTCCGCAAGCATCTGGATGACGCGGTAGATCGTGTCCTTGGAGCCGACATCGACGCCGACGGTCGGCCCATGCAGCACGAGCAGCTTCGGTGCGATGCTCAGCCAGCGGCCGATCAGCACGCGCTGCTGGTTGCCGCCCGAAAGCGCGCCGACCGGCAGGTCGAGATTTTTCGTGTTGAGACGCATTTCCTCGGAAAGCCGGGCGGCGATCTTGCGCCCCTCCTCCCGGTCGACGACGCCGAGGGAATTGGCGAGGCGCGAGACGACGAGCGCGATCTCGTTCTCAAGGATCGACTTGTCAAGGAAGAGGCCTTCCGCCAGCCGGTCCTCCGGCACATAGCCGATGCCCTGCTCGATGGCTTTGGCGGGCGAGCGCACGGAGACGGTCTTGCCGTCGAGCTTGACCGCACCGCCGCTCGCGGGCGCGACGCCGGTCAGGGCCATGGCGAGTTCGTTGCGGCCGGAATCGGCAAGGCCGGTGATGCCGAGAATTTCGCCCTTCTTCATGGAAAAGCTGATCTCCCGCACACCATCAGCGACAAGGCGGTCGACCTTGAGGAGTTCGGCGTCGGAGGGTTTCCCGGTGCGGTAGCGCTGGGCATCGATGGAACGGCCGGTCATCAGTTCGGCCAGTTCCTTCTTGCTGTAATTCGCGATGGGGCCTTGCGCCACGCACTGGCCGTCGCGGAAGACAACGGCATGGCCGCCGATACGGTAACATTCGTCCAGCTTGTGGGTGACGAAGAGCACGGCGACGTTGTCCGAGCGCAGCCGCTCGACGACGCGGATGAGATTATCCACCTCGCGGCGCGTCAGAGATGTCGTCGGCTCGTCCATAATGACGAGCTTGGCGCGGGTCGCTATGGCGCGCGCGATAGCGACGAGCTGGCGCGAGGCGAGCGGCAGGTCGGAAACGATGGTGTTGAGGAAGCCGCGGTCGGTTGGAAGGCCGGTGGCGGCGAGCGCGCGCTCCGCCGTCTCCCTCAACCGCTTCCGATCGAAAAGGCGCGCGAGACGGCCGTTGCCGTTCACCAACTGCTCGTTCAGCGCGACGTTTTCGGCGACGGTGAGGTTCGGCAGCAGCGACAGGTCCTGGTAGACGGTCTCGATGCCGGCAGCGAGCGACTGGATCGGCGTCAGCGACGAGAAGGTCTCGCCGCCAAGCACGATCTCGCCCGAGGACGGCACATGCGCGCCCGACATGATCTTGATGACGGTGCTCTTGCCGCAGCCGTTTTCACCCAGAAGATGATAGGCTTCGCCCGGCTGGAGCGTCAGGTCGATGCCGCGCAGGGCATGGACGCCGCCGAACCATTTCTGGATGTTTCTAAGTTCAAGGAGCGCCGCCGATTGCTGCGCGGTATGTGCTTGTGCCGCCACGGAAATTGTCCTCATGCTGACCGGCGCGTTGCCACGCCGGACGGTTCCGGCCAGAAGGTGAACCTCCCGGCCGGCTGACGGTTTGCCGGATTAGAACAGGTGTTCCTTGTAGGTCGCCTTGTCGGCAAGGACCATGCCGTTGCCGAGGATCAGCAGACCCTTGCCCGGGCCCTGCTTGACCGAGACCTTGTTGTAGCCTTCGACGCCGAGGTCTGTGCCGTCGGTGACTTCCTTCTTCGCCAGCAGCAGCTTGGCGACGGCGTTCATCGCCATGCCGGCCTTCTGCGGATCCCAGAAGCCGATCGCCGTGATGGCGCCGGATTCGAGAAGGTCGGCCGACGGGTTCGGCAGACCGGTGCCGACGAGGCAAACCTTGCCGCTCAAGCCCGCTTCGTCAATGGCGCGGCCGACGCCGAGGACGTCGTTGCCCGCCGAGGTTTGGAAGCCCTTAATATCAGGGTGCTTGCGCAGGATTTCCTTGGCCTTTTCATAGGTGCCGTTGGCGTCGTCGAAGGATTCATTGTTCGGGTCGACGAGTTCCATGCCAGCATACTTCTCGGCATTTTCCTCGCCGGCGCCGACCCACTGCATATGCGTGCGGCTGCCTAGGGAACCGACGAAGGTCGTCCACTTGCCTTCCTTGCCCATGCACTCGGCCAGACGCTCGTTCAGCGCCGCGCCATAGTCGGCATTGTCGAAGGCTTCGACGTCGGCATTGGTGTTCATCTGGTTGTCGGCTTCGTGCGTCACGACCACGATGCCGCGCTCCATGGCGCGCTGGAACGTGCCTTCCAGAACAGCCGGGTCCATCGGCACGACGGCAAGCGCGTTGACGCCCTTGGCGACGAGGTCGTTGACGATCTGCAACTGCTGAGCCGAGTCCGCCGTCGCCGGACCGCTCTGGCTTGCAACGACGTCAGGATTGGCGTCCTGATAGGCGACAACGCCCGTGTTCATGCGGTCGAACCACGGAATGCCGCTGATCTTTACCACGGTAGCGATGACGGGCTTTTCCTGGGCAGCCAACACGCCGATAGAACCTGCGAGCGCGACGGCCGCAACCGTGGTTCCAGCCAGTACCTTCTTCGAAAACGACTTCATGTTTTCCTCCACGAATTTTCCCTCCTGTTTCACTTCGGCGCTTGAGGGACAGGCACCGAAGGGGTTTGCGAGCGGCGCCCCGGGGACAGGAAGCCGGCGATGTCGTAGCGGCCGACGGCCAGGAACGTGAGCAGCAGCAGGCCCCAGGCAAAATCGCGCACGAAATTGGAAAGGCCGCCGAAATTGAGCAGGCTCGACATGAGCTGCAGGGCGATGGCGGAAAGCACGACACAGACGACGCGCCCGTAGCCGCCCTCCGGCTTCACGCCCGCCATCACGGCAATCAGGATAGCAATAAGCAGATAGGAGCTGCCGTAATCGAACTTTACGTTGACGTTGCGCGCCGCAATGATGACGCCGACGAGACCCGACAGCGTGCCGGAAATCGCATAGGTGGCGACGATCACGCCGTTCTTCGGAAAGCCCGCATAGACGGCGGCCTTGGGATTGGTGCCCATCAGCATCAGCCACAGGCCATAGGGCGTGAACTTCAAGAGCGCGGCGATGACGCCGGCGACCAGCACGAAGACGATGAAGCTGATCGGGACAGCGGCGATCATGTCGTTGCCCACGCTGGAGAGCAGTGCCGGGCTGCCAACCGTCACGGCCTTGCCGCCGGAAACCACGACCGCGAGCCCCATGAAGGCCATCTGGGTGCCGAGCGTGCAGAGGATGGGCGTGATGTTCAGCCGCGAGATGAGAAGGCCGTTGATGACGCCGCCGGCGAGGCCGACGAGGAGTGCGCCCGCGATGAAGGCGAGGCTGAAGGCCGTGCCGCCGTCCGTCGCCGACAGAAAGGAGGAGACGATGACAGCGGACAGCACGCCTGAGAGATTGGCAAGCGCGATGCCCGAAAGATCGATGCCGCCATTGCCGGCGCACATGGCCAGCATCACGCCGATGGCCAAAAGGCCGATTTCCGGCACCTGGCTCGCCATGGACTGGAGATTGAAAACGGAAAGGAACGAGCCGCCGGAGATCAGGGCGCCCGCCACAAGCAATAGGCCGTTTATGACAACCAGCATCGCCAGCTGCCCGCCGGTTTTTTGCATGATCTCCTCCCATTTGTTTACTAAACAAACCATTACTTCACTAAAACGCTATCAAAGGAAATTTGTTCTGACAAGCCCCGTTTAGGCGGCAAATCGGTTGCGATCCGCGCCAAATTGCCCTACGTCTCGCAAAGTTCATCTAAATCGTTTAGTAAACTTGTTCGCAGTCGCAGCATAAAAGGCAGCCTGTCTCCGCATGAAGAAACCGGGAAAACTGACCATCAGGGACATCGCCGAGGCGGCGGGCGTATCGGCCGCGACGGTCTCGCTTGTATTGAACGGCAAGGGAGAGATTTCCGGTGTGACGCGGGCGCGGGTGCTGGAGGCGGTGGCGAGCCTCAACTACGTGCCGCGGGCAACACGCAGCAGCGCGGAACCAGGCGAAACCCTACGCTTCCTGAAGATCGCCAAGCATGGCCACACGGTCAACCGCGACCACAGCGTCTTCATCTCCGACTATATCGACGGCATGTCGGCCGAGGCGACGCGGCGCAACTACACGCTGGAAGTGGTAAGCTTCGAGGGCCAGCCGATCAGCACCGTGGCGGAATCGCTCGCCGGCGCACCGATATCCGGCGTCATCGCACTCGGCACGGAGCTGACGGAGGCCGATATCCGCCTCATCCAGGGCCTCGGCCTGCCGACCGTCTTCATCGATACGTTCTACGACGTGCTCGACGCCAATTTCGTCGATATGAACAACGAGGACGCCGTCTATAAAGCGCTGTCGCGCTTCCGCATGCAGGGTTTCCAGCGCATCGGCTTCGTCGCTTCCCATGTCGACACGACCAACTTCCGCCTGCGCCGCGAGGCCTTCTTCAAGAACATGGCGCGGCTCGGCTTGCCGGTGAACGAGGCCGACATCCTCTCGGTGGAATCCACCTATGACGGGGCCTATACCGATACGCGCGCCCTGCTTTCCACCGGCCTCGACCTTGCGGAATGCTATTTCTGCACCAACGACATCATTGCGTACGGCTTCATCCGGGCGCTGCGCGAACACGGCGTCTCGATCCCGCAAGACGTTTCGATCATCGGCTTCGACAACCTGCCGCAGAGCGCGACCATGGAGCCGGGCCTAACGACCATCGATGTGTCGAAGCGCAAGATCGGCTACCTCGCCGTCACCGTGCTCGACGACCTGATCGCCGCCGCCGAGCCGCAGCCGCCAGTCAAGATCCTCGTGGGCGCGGAGCTTGTCCTGCGTGCCAGCCACGAGCACGGCGTATCGAACACCGCGCAGGATCGCCCACGGCGGACAGCACGGCAGCAGGCGCATTAGAAACGCAGAGGAAGACCATGGAATACAGGACACTCGGCCGCACGGGCCTGAAGGTTTCGGCCATCGCCATGGGCACCTTCTCCTTCGGCGGGGTCGGCGCGTTTTCTCGCGTGGCGAACCAGAGCGTGGCGGAAGCCCGCCGCCTCATCGACTGCTGCATCGACGGTGGCGTCAACCTTTTCGACACGGCCAACATGTATTCGCTCGGCCGCTCGGAGGAAATTCTCGGCGAGGCCCTCGGCGAAAAGCGTGACAAGGTGCTAATTTCGTCCAAGGCACGCATGCGCATCGGCGACGGGCCGAACGACGAAGGCACCTCGCGCTACCACGTCATCCGCGAATGCGAACTCAGCCTCAAGCGGCTGAAGACCGACCATATCGACATCTACTTCATGCACGAATGGGACGGCGTGACACCGGTCGAGGAAATGCTCGGCGCGCTCGAAACGCTGCGCCAGCAGGGCAAGATCCGCTATATCGGCTGCTCCAACTATTCCGGCTGGCACATCATGAAGGCACTGGGCGTGGCGGAGGCGAAGAACCTGCCACGCTTCGTGACTCAGCAGATTCACTACACGCTCGAAGCGCGCGAGGCTGAATACGAGCTGCTACCGATTTCCGTCGATCAGGGCCTCGGCGTCATGGTCTGGAGCCCGCTCGCCGCCGGGCTCCTCTCCGGCGCCTTTGGCCGCGGCAGGGCGCCGGCCGATTCCCGCCAGGCTGCCGGCTGGAGCGAGCCGCCGATCCGCGACCAAGAGCGCCTGTGGACGATCGTCGATGCGCTCGAAATCATCGCAAAGGTCCGTGGCGTCACGGTGGCACAGGTCTCGCTGGCCTGGACGCTATCGCGTCCAGCAATCGCCAGCCTCGTGGTCGGCGGTCTCAGCGAAGAGCAGTTCCGCGACAATATCGCTGCCGTCAACCTAAAGCTGACAGAGGAAGAGCTGGACACGCTGAACAAGGTCAGCCGCCCGCCCTACATCTATCCGTACTGGCACCAGCACAATTTCGCCGGCGACCGTTTCGGCCCCGGCGACTGGGCACTGCATGATAGCTACATTGACCTCGGATTGATTTAAGTGCGTCGCCCAGCGGTCGAAGAGAAGTGCTCATATCGATCGACAATGACGCACACATAAATATATATATCGCCTTGAATAGATTCGAACCGCTGGCAACTCTGTCGTTCTCACATGCCCTCCGGCAGCGCGAAGAAGCAGGTGACGGGTCATCTGGTCGCCATGCTTGCAACCAGATCGCTGAACCTCTCGCCCTGTATCCCGACATGCGCCCTGAGCAGGCGCCGCGCCTCCTCCCCGTCCCCGGCAAAGATGGCGTCGACAATGGCACAATGTTCCGTGAAGGAGGTCGCCAGACGATTGCGCACCCGCAGTTGAAGCCGTCGATAGGGGCGCAGGCGGCGGTGCAATTGCGTGCACTGCTCCGCGAGGAAGTCGCTCCGGCTCGCGGCGTAGATCGCATTATGAAATGCCTCGTTGTCGTAATAATAGGCGTCGCTGTCGCCGGCTCCGGCCGAAAGCTCGCAACGCTTGTGTGCTGCCGCGATTGCTTCGCGCGCCGCATCGTCCAGCCGGCGGGCGGCGAGCGATCCGGCGAGCCCCTCCAGCTCCGCCATCACCTCGAACATTTCGTAGATGCGGTGCGGCCCCGGATCGATGACGACGGCCCCTCTGCGAGGTCGGATTTCGATCAGGCCGATGGCGTCGAGCTGCATCAGCGCTTCGCGCACCGGCGTCCGCGAGACTCCGAACCGATTGGCAAGCACCATTTCGTCCAAGCGCTCGCCAGGGGAGAACTCATTGGAAAGAATTGCGTTTTCAATCTCGTCCCGAAGCCACCGGCCGACATTTTCGGACATCTGTTCCGTTTCCTCATACATAAACATCTATCTTGCATACAAGATTATTGACGTCGCATACGCATTGTGACAGTTTACATACTACAGACGAGGCCGCTCGATGGGAAGCAGAACGCAACCAGGTCGGCAATTTGAGAAGGGGAGAATGGGCATGCCTGAGACCTCTTTTTTCACGGACATGCTGCAGAGCATCACCGATCGCGGACGCAAGCTGCTGTTTTCGGGTTCACGCGCCTCCGAGGTCGCAGCCAAGGCCGATCTCGAAACTCTCTGCGAGATGCTGCTATCGAGCCGGGGCGAAGCTTCTGGCATGGCTCTTGCCGCCGAAATACTCGCCCGCTGGGACGCACTCGACGCGGACGGGGTACAGCGGTTCTTTCACATGCTTTCCGACAAGTTCGGACCCGACACGGTGAAACTCGACCAGGCGATTGAAAATTACCGCACCGACAAGAGTTCAACCGCGATTATTGCACTCCACCAGGCGGCCGAACCGCGGCGACAGGAACTGCTGCGCCGGTTGAACCACGCGCCGAGCGGTACGGCCAAGCTTGTCCGGATGCGTGAGCAGCTGCTTGCCTCCAAAGAGCAAGCCACCGGCTTCCAGGCGCTCGACGCCGATTTCGCCCACCTCTTCGGCTCTTGGTTCAACCGCGGCTTCCTGACGCTTCGGCCGATCGATTGGTCGACGCCGGCTCACGTCCTGGAAAAGATCATCAAATACGAAGCCGTGCACGAGATTTCCGGCTGGGAAGAATTGCGCCGCCGGTTGGCCCCCGCCGACCGCCGCTGCTTCGCCTTCTTCCATCCAAGGCTCACGGACGAACCGCTTGTCTTCGTCGAAGTGGCGCTCACGCGATGGATGCCGAGTGCTATTGGCGACGTTCTCGACGAGGGCCGCGAGCAAATCAACGCCGACGAGGCGACCACCGCCGTCTTCTATTCGATCTCCAATTGCCAGGACGGTTTGCGCGGGATTTCCTTCGGCAATTTCCTGATCAAGCAAGTGGTGGAAGACCTGCGCAAGGACCTGCCATCGCTGAAGAAATTCGTCACGCTCTCGCCCGTTCCAGGCTTTGCCCGATGGCTCAAGTCCCGCGACGCCGCAAGTGAGCTGTCGGCTGCGGATTGCAGGGCTCTGACGCTGCTCGATGACCCGAAATGGACTGATGACGAGAACATGGCGGTCGAGGTGGAGCGCGTGCTGTTGCCGCTTGCGGCGCGCTATTTCCTTATGGAACGGACACCGGAGGGTCGCCCGATCGACCCGGTGGCGCGGTTTCATCTCGGCAACGGCGCCCGACTGGAGAGGCTGAACTTTCTCGGCGACCGCTCGGCCAAGGCGATGCAGCAGGCGCATGGCCTTATGGTCAACTATCTCTATCAGCTCGATGACATCGTCGCCAACCACGAGGCCCTGGCGCAGCGCGGCGAAGTGGTTGCCTCACCGGCGGTCAAGGGCTTGCTCAATCAGAACGGCGAAGGCCGCCGCGGCACTGTCGCCAGCAAGGCTGTCAGCCGTTCGCGCAAATGGTGAATTCAAGGATCGGAGGAGGCGAACGTGAGCAACCATCTTTTCGACGCCATAAGGGCCGCTGCATCGGGTGACGCGCCATTCATTCGGGTGAACGGCGGCCGTACCTGGACCTATAAGGATGCGCTCGATCTGTCGGGCCGCATCGCAAGCGCGATGGATACGCTCGGCATCCGCCCAGGCGACCGGGTTGCCGTGCAGATCGACAAGAGTTCCGAGGCCTTGATCCTCTATCTCGCGTGCCTTCGCTCAGGCGCGGTTTATCTGCCGCTCAATACCGCCTATACGCTTGCCGAGCTCGACTATTTCATCAGCGACGCCGAACCGCGGCTGGTTGTCGTGTCCTCGAGTGCCCGAGAAGGCGTCTCAACGATCGCCGAGCCTCACGGTGCGATTGTCGAAACCCTTGACGCCGATGGTACCGGCTCGCTTCTCGATCTCGCGAGAGACGAACAAGCCGACTTCGTCGATGCTTCGCGCACGGCCGACGATCTGGCAGCGATCCTCTATACGTCGGGAACGACCGGACGTTCCAAGGGGGCGATGCTCACCCACGGCAACCTGCTCTCGAACGCCCTGACCTTGCGCGACTACTGGCGCGTCACGGCTGACGATCGGTTGATCCATGCCTTGCCGATCTTCCACACCCATGGCCTGTTCGTCGCCACCAACGTCACATTGCTTGCCGGCGCCTCGATGTTCCTGCTACCGAAATTTGACCCGGACGAGGTCGTGTCGTTGATGGTGCAGGCGACTCTCCTGATGGGCGTCCCGACCTTTTACGTGCGCCTGCTGCAGAGCCCGCGCCTCGACCGGCAGGCCGTCGCGAACATGCGCCTTTTCATCTCCGGTTCGGCGCCGCTGCTCGCCGAAACGCATGTGGAATTCAGGAAGCGCACCGGTCTTGCGATCCTGGAACGCTACGGCATGACCGAAACCAACATGAACACGTCGAACCCGTATGATGGAGATCGGATTGCCGGA
The DNA here is from genome assembly GCF_052044935.1 of Ensifer sp. 22460. Taxonomy (NCBI): domain Bacteria; kingdom Pseudomonadati; phylum Pseudomonadota; class Alphaproteobacteria; order Hyphomicrobiales; family Rhizobiaceae; genus Ensifer; species Ensifer sp. 22460. The sequence continues at coordinate 16,868 of NZ_JBQENZ010000032.1, read as the reverse complement.
ACGGTCGGCTTTCCGCTGCCCGGCGTGACGGTGCGCGTCACCGATTCGGCGACCGGCAGCGAGGTTGCGCCGGGAGAAACCGGCATGATCGAAATCAAGGGACCGAACGTCTTCAAGGGCTATTGGCGCATGCCGGAGAAGACGGCCGCGGAATTCACCGCCGACGGGTTCTTCATCAGCGGCGACCTCGGTAAGATCGACGGGCAAGGCTATGTCCACATCGTCGGCCGCAGCAAGGACCTGGTGATTTCGGGCGGATACAACATCTATCCCAAGGAGGTCGAAGGCGAGATCGACCAGCTTGAGGGGGTCGCCGAGAGCGCGGTCATCGGCGTTCCGCATCCCGATTTCGGCGAGGGCGTCACCGCCATCGTCGTTTGCAAGCCCGACGCGACGCTCGATGAAAAGGCGATCCTGGGCGCGCTCCAGGACCGGCTCGCCCGCTACAAGCAACCCAAGCGCATCATCTTCACCGAGGATCTGCCGCGCAACACCATGGGCAAGGTCCAGAAGAACGTCCTGCGGCAGAAATACGCCGACCTTTACACATAACGACGTGATCCGTCCCTGCGCCCTCTGGGAGGAAGGCGCGGGGAACAATCCAATCTTGAAGAACACTAGCTGCCGGCGCTCGACGCGTCGGAGGGAGGGGAATCATGGGTATCGAAATCCTATCCATACTGCTGCTTATCGCCATGTTCGTCATCGCGACGGTCCAACCGATCAACATGGGTGCGCTGGCATTCGGCTGCACCTTCCTGCTCGGCTCGCTGATCATCGGCATGAAGGCCAATGACATTTTCGCCGGCTTCCCAAGCGACCTGTTCCTGACGCTTGTCGCCGTCACTTACCTCTTCGCCATCGCGCAGATTAACGGCACCATCGACTGGCTCGTCGAATGCGCCGTGCGGCTGGTGCGCGGACATGTCGCCTGGATCCCCTGGGTGATGTTCGTCGTTGCCGCCATCATCACCGGTTTTGGCGCACTCGGCCCGGCGGCTGTGGCGATCCTCGCCCCTGTTGCGCTCAGCTTTGCCGTGCAATACCGCATCCATCCGGTGATGATGGGACTGATGGTCATCCACGGCGCGCAGGCCGGCGGCTTCTCGCCGATCAGTGTCTATGGCGGCATCACCAACCAGATTGTCGTCAAGGCCGGCCTGCCCTTCGCGCCGACATCGCTGTTCCTGTCCAGCTTCTTCTTCAACCTGGCGATAGCCGTGCTGGTCTTCTTCGTCTTCGGCGGCGCGCGCGTCATGAAGCAGAAACCAGCAGTCTCCGGTCCTCTGCCCGAATTGCATCCCGAGGGTGTATCGGCGTCGATCCGGGGCCATGGCGGCACGCCTGCCAAGCCGATCAGAGAGCACGCCTACGGTACGGCGGCGGACACTCTACAGACATTGCGCCTGAGCCCGGAAAAGGTCTTCACTTTGATCGGTTTGACGGCGCTCGGCGTTGGCGCGCTCGTCTTCAAGTTCAATGTCGGTCTGGTCGCGATCACCGTAGCCGTCGCCCTCGCCCTCATCTCGCCGAAGACGCAGAAAGCGGCAATCGACAAGGTCAGCTGGTCGACCGTGCTTCTGATCGCCGGCATCATCACCTATGTCGGCGTCATGGAGAAGGCCGGCACGGTCAATTATGTGGCCAGCGGCATATCGAGCCTTGGCATGCCGCTCCTGGTGGCGCTGCTGCTTTGCTTCACCGGCGCCATCGTTTCGGCCTTTGCCTCATCGACCGCGCTGCTCGGCGCCATCATCCCGCTCGCCGTTCCGTTCCTGTTGCAAGGGCACATCAGCGCCATCGGCGTCGTGGCAGCAATCGCCATATCGACGACCATCGTCGACACCAGCCCGTTCTCCACCAATGGCGCGCTCGTCGTCGCCAACGCGCCGGACGATGAGCGCGAGCAGGTACTGCGGCAACTGCTGATCTACAGTGCACTGATCGCGATCATCGGACCGATCGTTGCCTGGTCGGTGTTCGTCGTGCCGGGCCTCATATAATGGCAGGACCGGCGAAAGGCATTCAGGAGAGACGGAAACCGCTCACGGTCCGTGCCCTGGGCAACGAGCTGTGGCTCGTGGTGGATGGGAATTCGACTTTGCTCAACGCTCGTCATTCGAATTGGCGGGCGATACCCTGCTGCACCAGATGACCAGACACCGTTGAATGCCCCTGCCTCCAGCGAACAGGCACAGCCCCAGGGCCGAAGGAACAACTTTTACGAAATGCCACGATTGCGCTGTGGAAATCGTCCGGATTTAGCCCTGCTCGCTGGGACGCCAGATGACAAAAGGGATCCCGTCGGGCGAGAATTCCCGCGTCATCATGAGGGGAAAACAATGACAACAACCAATGAGATTGCAGATAAGATCGCGACCGAGCATGGCTTGACCAAGGTCCAGAGCAAGGCGGTTGTCGAGGCGGTCTTTGCCGCCGTGACCGCCGCCGCCACATCCGGCGCCGAAACATCGATCCCGGGCTTTGGCAAATTCAAGGTCAAGGACACGCCTGAGCGCGACGCGCGCAATCCGGCAACCGGTGCGACCATCAAGGTCGCGGCTGCGAAGAAGTTGACCTTCGCTCCGGCCAAGGCGCTTAAGGACGCACTGAACGGCTGACGGGGCCGGAAGGTTCGGGGCGTTGACGGCGGAGACGCGAAGGCTATTGAGGTCGTTATGGCCTTGATCGGTCAAAATGCTTCACCCGATCCTTCGCCGATTGCAAGTTCTGTGACAGAACCGGCCCGTCAGCGAGCCGGCTCTTTCCGCTCCTAGCAGGCAGCCAGACTGACATCAGTTTTCGTCGCAGATCTTTGTCGTTCCGCAATCGGTTCGAAGCCACCCAACGTTTCAAGATAGGTCCGCTTCGCGCGGCTCGATTGTAATGCGGCTCGGCTCGATATCGACTGTCGATAGACCAAGCATAGCAAGAGCATCGACAAGGTTGCGACGTTTGCCGCTCAATCGCTCGAATTCATCGTAGGTTATCAGGACAAAACGAGGCCTACCGTGGTCAGTAATTATAACCGGCCCGGCTTCCGCCGCCTTTTTGGCGCGACTGATATCCCTGGTGAGTTCCCGGCTGGAAAGGGTCGTGATTTTTACGGTCGTCTCCATGTAGCTAGATATCCAACTAGTGCATCGCAGCAGGATACCAGAAGCCTCTATTCACTCGAAGGCCGAATTCGCCCATTGCCTCACCGCCTGCGTCTTGCTGGTCGCGGTTGATGGCAAGTCGCGTAGTCACATCCCACTATTGGAACGGCACGGTAACCTCTTCGCCGATTTCCGAGGCTCCTGTCTGGAGACAGTCCCTGAGGCGGTTTCTTTCGTCGGCTGTAAGCATTCCTGCCCCGGCACGGATGCCTTCTTGCCAACCTGCGCCGCGTTCCCATGCTTCGTTATAAACCAGGGCAAGGTCGGACGTCCGTCGTGTCTGCTGGAGCGCTTCGAACAGGAGCGCGGCCTGCCGAACATCCTTGTCTCGCTTGACCGCGCTCTGGCCATCGGTGTGGCGACGCGACGCGACAATAAGCTTATGGACGGCATAGCGCTCTGGGGCTGGGACTGTCACAGGAACACCCGACTTGTGGAGCAGGATCGTCCGAATGGGGTCCCTGATCAAAAAGTCGAGAAAGCGCAGTGGATCCGCGCCCGCGCCGCCCAAGGCAGGCATCTTTGCGGGTTGATCGATGTAGTCGTCGCTGCCTCTGTTCGAAGTCAGGAACTCGACCCGATATCCGGAGCTGCTGACAAATGCAGACGAAGCTGCGGCTCCCGATCGGTGCGGGACGGGCCGGAAGGTCGGATCGACCGATTGCAACAGATCGACGATTGGAGGTAGGCTGTCTTCGACCTCATGACTAATGGCGTAGTCTTGGGCAATGTCCGCGTCCCCTGTCAGGACTGCGGCCATTGGCAGACGCACGCCAAGGAGACCCGCGTAGCATTGGAATGCCACCGTGCCGATCAGCACGCCACGCAATCGGAACAGGCCCCCGTTCGCCAACGCCTCAACGACGTCGCCTGACATCTTATCGGGCGCGATCATCCCTCCTTCACGAGTGAGGGTGCTAACCAGGCGGCGCCGAGCGCGGAGATCATCCCTCTGAGCTTGAAAGTCTGCGACGCGCTCCGAAATCTCGGGATCATCTGCGGGGCCGACGTAACGCCGGGTCCTCCCGCCATGCCCATCAGGGATGTCGAAATACCAGTATCGACGCGCCTTTACCGTGACGGGCGTGAAGCGGCCTTCAGGTGGAAAGTCGGCTGTCCATGCCGCGTCGAGCGATCGCTGGCCGAGCTCAGCAAGCATCGTCTGATACATCAGGTCAATGGTTTTCATGTGGTTATACCCTTTTTGATAAAAGGTATAATAGATTTCGAGTTAGAAAACCAGACGCACAAAAATGAGAGTAAGCGCCGTATGCGCAGGTTGGCGACGCATCTCACGGGCGACGCGCGAGCTGCTTCACCACCTCCGTTCACGGCGGAGCAAGTCTTTCGAACTGGACCGTAGAGCGGGCCGCCCCGAAAGTGAGGCGACCCGTCCGGAGAGATGTCTGGCCTTAATTACCTGGTTCAAAACGTTGCTTTCATGAGGACGGTATGTCGTGGCGGTTCTCGCCACCCCACCAATGTTCGCCTCGCCGAGCAACGGCCCAACAATTATGCGTATTATGATACACTAGCGCCCTTCCGGTATTCCGTGCTCTTCTGTGTCGTCTCGAAGACAAGGAGTCAGGTCAGCATCTCACCTATGCCGGTTCTGGTAAAACGTTTCGTAAGACCGTCTATGCGGAGGTCGTGGCGACCAATGTGGGAATGACCCGCCGTTCTCTGTAGATCCCGCCCTTTGTCAACAAGGCCCAGACAATGCGTGCAGTCTTGTTGGCCAGCGCGACGGCCGCGACTTTGAAAGGACGCCGGTTCTTGAGCCTGCTGAGCCACGGTTCTGTCTTATCGTCGGCTTTGAGATGCATGAGAACCGACATAGCGCCAGTAACAAGCAAGGTTCTCAACTGGCTGTTCCCCATCTTTGAAATACCGACCAAGGTCTGGCTTGCCCCGCTCGAATGACTCTTCGGGGTCAGGCCAATCCACGCGGCAAAGTGGCGTGCGGATTTGAAACTATCGGGATCGTGGACTAGCGATTTGATGGCAAGCGCGGTTATCGCTCCAATCCCCGGAACCGTCATTAGTCGTTTGGTTACACCGTCGTCCCGCGCTCGAACGAGGATCTCGTGATCCAGTTTAGCGATACGCTGCTGCAAAAATTCGATCTGGTCGGCGATCTCGGACATTGCAAAACGGGCTGCAGCAGGCAATCCATCCTCGCTCCCATTGCCAACAAGTTTGGTGAGCGCTCGGACATTTGCCATCCCCCGCCCCGTCGCGATCCCCAGCTCAGCTAAGTGGCCACGCAGAGCATTCACCGCCTGAGTCCTTTGCCGGACGAACATTGCACGTGCTCGAAACACCATCGCGGACGCTTGCTGTTCCATGGATTTGACAGGAACGAACCGCATGGCCTTGCGCGTCAGAGCTTCGTTAATTGCTTCAGCGTCGGCGGCATCAGTCTTGCCACGCTTTACAAATGGCTTCACATAAATGGGATGGATCAAGCGCACCTCATGACCGAACTGGGCGATGCGCCGCGCCCAATCATGTGAGGTGCTGCAGGCCTCAATACCGACCACGCACGGTGGTAACTTCCCGAAAAACTCCAAGAGTTCCGCCCGTCGAAGCTTCCGATTGAACAGTGGCGCACCATCGGCATCGGCGCCATGAACCTGAAAAACTTCTTTTGCGATGTCTAATCCGATTGTCGCTACGTTCTTCATTGACCTTTCCTCCAAGTCGGCCCATTCACCCATTGGCGTTGCGGGGCCGGCTCCATCAGGCTTCCAGGCATATGAAGTGTCAAATCGAACTGTAAGCTGCCTCCCCTAATCGCACGTTCTAAAGTGCTTCTCGAGGACTTGCGTTCTCCTCCGGGCAATCGGTTAGAAGCCCTTAAGGGCAAGAGAGAAGGCCAACATTCGATCCGGATCAATGACCAGTGGCGCATATGTTTCATATGGCCAAATGCCGGAATCGAGGACGTTGAAATAGTTGACTACCATTGAAGGCCAAACGTGGCAGACAGGGAGCTTGAGATGACTCATATCCTTCCGTCGATCCATCCGGGCGAAATCCTCCGCGAGGAGTATCTACTCCCCCTGAAGATGAGCGCCGGTGCACTGGCGAAGAAGCTCAATGTCCCTCGCACCCGCATCGAACGTATAGCGGCGGAGCAGACGCCGATAACCACGGATACCGCTCTGCGCCTCGCCAAGTATTTCCGCACGACGCCGGAATTTTGGATGAACATGCAGACCAGCTTCAACCTCAAGACAGAGGAAATAGCGCTGCATGGCGAACTGGAGTTGATCCCGGAAATCGATAGAACAGCATGAGCGAAGCTGCCCAGTACCGTACATTCCAGTCGATACATTATGCGATCTTAAAGGCACAAAGCGGGAACAATCAATGAATCAGGACGGAATGTTGAAGCCTGCGCTCAACGGGTGTGCGGGCAAAAGTTTCGAGGGTTATCAGGCGGGCGTTCCGTGTCATCGCGAAAGAGGCTAGCGAAACACGATCGCGGCGGCCGCCGTCTTCTCTTGCATCCGAACATCTTCATGTTCGGTTCTTCCCGCATAGACCATGTCCGCCATTCGCGAATACGCGGATCGGCCGTCCATTTCGACGTGATATCCCTCGACCTTGTCATTCCTCCGGAGGGCCGGTAAGCGCAAAAGCGTACTTCACGCAATCGACACTCGGGAGCCCCCGAACGGATCGAGGGCGACGCTTGAGGGCGTTCTGATCGCATTCATAGCGACCGCTTCGATGCAATCACTCTCACCCTCGGCCAGAACCACGCGATTGCGACCCGCGGTTTTGGCAGCGTAAAGTGCACGGTCGGCGCGCTCAATTGCGGCAGCTTCGGAAACTTCGCCATCGGCGATGCTCACCGTAATCTGCCGGTCAATGCCGGCCGGACGCCAATCTCTTCCGGCAAAGCGAATGCGGACGGAATGCGCGAGAACAGAAGCTTCTGCGAGCGAGGCGTGCGGCAAGAAGGCCACGAACTCTTCTCCGCCAAATCGGGCGGTGACCGTGCGCGAACCAAGATGTCGCTGAAGTTCAGCCGCGAGTTCGGCAATGACGTTGTCGCCTGCAGCGTGCCCATAACCATCATTCACCTGTTTGAAGTGGTCTATGTCGCAGACAATGACCGCGCCGCGAGTCACAGTGTCTTTCGTCGCGCGGTGTACGGCTAGCTCGAAGCCACGTCGGTTGAGGAGTCCTGTCAATGGGTCTCTCTCGGAAGCCTCGCGATGTCTTCGTATAGTCGCCGATGCCATGGCCCCCAGCGCTGTGAACGGAAACGACAGCCCGATCGTGATGGTCGTGACCGTGACAGCCAGGTTGTAGTCCGATGCCGAAAAATCCGCCATTTGGTCGCTGGTTCGTATGAAGAAGGTGAAAACGACGGTGCGGGTCAACGTGTCGAGCACCAAAAGCACGCCCGAAACGATCATGGCTCGATCGGCGAGGTTGGTTGCCTTCGTTACTACTTTGAACAATGCAAACCCCAAAAGACAGGCAAAGGCGACATCGGTCAGGAACAGTTCCGCCTTGAGGCTTTCGAAGATGAGAACAACGATGGTGTGGACCACGATGTAACCGCCGACGAACAACCTCCGTACACTCCTTTGCATCGGCGCACCGAAATGGAGAAGTATGGCGCTGCCATAGCAATAGGCCGCTCCGATGTAGAGCAAGCCAGCTACGAAGATGTCGAATGTCGGAGACACGGGAAATGGCACGAGCGCAAACCCTAGTCCCGCTTGCGCGAACGCTGCGCTCCACTGCCATGACGTCGATATTTTGAGGTGCCAAAGTAAAAGAAAGGCGAATGCGACCACGCCAAGCATCACAGGCGGCAAATATACGATGATGTTGTTTGTATCCATGGGCGGCGACAATCCGAAACAATATTCGTGGCTGCAATGATTGCCTACCGTTGCGAAATTAAAATTCACTGAAGTGATTGACCAAAAAGAGAAATTTCAATCGATCGAGTAGCTTCGTCACCTGCGGCTTATGGAGCGACGAGTGCGTCAATGGTGATTTCACCCCTTCACACGCAATCAGCGCGATCGCAGATCAAGGACTTGGTTTGTCGTTGCCGGATGGGACTGCATGCGACGCGGCGAAGCTGCTGGGAAAGTCCGGTCGCGCATTCATTGAGGCAACGACGTTTGCGCCTGGACACCGAAGACGCTTCGTTTCGCAAGGCCCACGCTCACTCGCTACCTTCGAGTTAACGATCTCAATCCTCGCGGAACGCATGCCGCATCTGATCGGTTAGGGGCTTGGTAAGGTAGGACATGACCGTGCGGTCGGCGATCTTGATGAATACCTCGGCCGGCATACCGGGATAGAGGGAAAGGCCCTTGAGTTTGGCGAGACTTTCTAGCTTGGGGCGAATTCTGAGTGGATAGTAGCTAGCACCGGTCCGCTCGTCCGTCACGAGATCAGGAGCGACGGTCATGACCTCCGCTTCGACTTCGGGTGTGGTGCGCTGATTGAAGGCACTGAAACGGACGTCTACTACCTGGCCAACACGGATCTGATCGATGTCGCGGGTCGCCACCCGGGCCTCGACGGTAAGATCGCCAGCATCCGGAACAACAAGCATCAGCGTCTCGCCAGCGTTGACGACGCCGTTGATGGTGTGGACCACAAGTTGGTAGATGCGCCCTGGCAGGGGAGCAGTAATGTCAAGCCGTCGCAACTGGTCGGCCGCAGCGGTTCGGCGCTCCTCAAACTCGGTGACCTTCACTTCGACATCCGCAAGTTCTTTGGAGACTTCGGCGCGTCGATCTTCATCAAGTTGCAAAATCTGCAGGTCGACCTCGCTCTGCCTGCCGCGGGCCTGGGCCCTGGCCGCAATGTGCCGCCCGCGCTCGCCCTCGAGTTCAGTACGCTGGCGTTTCAGAGTTGTCACCCGCTGCATCGGCACCAAGCCCCGATTATAGAGGAAATCGACGCCCGAAAGTTCCTCTGCAATCAGCTTTAACGCCTCCTCGATTGCCTTCAGTTGTACCGTTAGTCCTTTGATTTCGTCCGCGAGCTGCTCCTTTCGCGACGCCAGCTGCCCCTTCATGCTGATGAGCGCTGCGCGGCGGCTTTCAAAGAGCTTGTGCTCACCGTCGATGAGCTTCAATGCGGCCTGGCCGGGGATGAATCTACCTTCGTCGGCGGTATCGATGGTTGTCGCACCGATGCGTTCGGCCTGGAGGCGGGCGCGGCGGGCATAGAGCTGCGCGAGTGTGCTTTCGATAATCGCGAGATTCGCTCGGACCGTCGTACCGTCCAAACGTAGCAAGACCTGCCCTGCCTTGACGCGGTCGCCTTCCTTGACCAGCAGTTCGCCGACGATCCCCCCGGTTAGGTGCTGGACTTTCTTAACGTTGTCGTCGACCACGACGACACCAGCTGCTACGACCGCGCTTGAAAGTTTCGTCGTCGCGGCCCAACCGCCGACACCAGCCACAAGCGCGAGTGTAAGCACCGATACTCCGATCATATGTCGCGAAAGCGAACGATGTGCACTTTGCGCCTGTCTAATGCTGCCGCTCATTGCCTCGGCTCCTCGCCCTCTGTGACGATCTTAGCTGCGGGGGCGCCGTTATCTGCTGCGGGCGGAGCACGTTACCCAACACGTCGTCCTTCGAGCCGAAGGTCTGCATGCGTCCCTCGCTCATCACTAAAACCAAATCCACGTTAGCCAGGGCACTCGGGCGGTGGGCGATTACGACGACGATGCCGCCGCGCGCACGCACGTTCTTGATCGCATTACTCAGCGCCTGCTCGCCCTCTGCATCGAGATTCGAATTGGGTTCATCGAGGACAACGAGGAAGGGGTCGTCATAAAGGGCCCTCGCAAGCGCAACGCGCTGGCGCTGGCCGGCCGAAAGTGACATGCCTCCCTCGCCGATTTCGGTGTCATAGCCGCTTGGGAGCCTGAGTATCAGGTCGTTCACACCCGCCGCCTTGGCGGCGGCGACGATAAGCTCGGAGGCCATATCCTCGGCGAAACGGCAGATGTTCTGCGCCACAGTTCCAGCGAAAAGCTCGACGTCCTGTGGTAAATAGCCGACATATTTGCCGAGCGCCTCTGGGTCCCATTGGTCGAGGCCTGCGCCGTCTAGCCGCACGGAGCCGCGATAGACGGGCCAGACGCCGAGGATGGCGCGCGCGAGCGATGATTTTCCTGATGCGCTGGGGCCGATGATACCAAGCGCACTGCCAGCGTGGATGGTGAAGTTCATATCCGTGAACACTATGTGCTTTGGTGCCGGCGGACCGCTCGCCAGCCCCTCAACGCTCAGACTTTCACGCGGAGCCGGTAGCGGCAGCGGCGGTTGGGTTTCCGGCAATGCCCTGAGAAGTTCCCTCAGTCGCTTCCAGCTCTGCCGCGCGGCGACGAGGCTGCGCCAGTTTCCGATCGCAAGCTCCACTGGAGCAAACGCCCGCGCCGTCAGAATTGAGCCGGCGATTATGATGCCGGGCGATGCCTGCCCTTCGATAACAAGTATCGCACCTGCGCCGAGCACGCCAGACTGCAGCACCATGCGGAAAACCTTCGACAGCGCGCCATAGCCGTTGCCAACGTCGGACGTGCGCCGGTTCCCTTCCCGGAAGACGGCATTGCGGCTCTCCCAAAGCGCCGTCAGGCGTGCCGACATACCCATGGCTTGGACCACCTCGGCATTGCGCTGCGATGCCTGGGCGAGCGAATTGCGCAACCCACCTGCCTCGAACGCCTTCTTGGCGGGCACTTGCGAGCCGCGCTCGGTGAGATAGGTGAGCACTGTCAGGACCAGCACGCCACCGATTGCAACAAGGCCGATAATGGGGTGGAACAGGAAGCAGATGGCGACGTAGAACGGCAACCACGGTAGGTCGAAGAATGCGGCTGGACCGGAGCTCGAAAGGAACAAACGGACCTGATCGAAATCACGTAGCGCCTGAAGACCGTCTCCACGCATCTCGAGCATCAACGGCGCTTTGACGAGGGCTCGGTGTATGCGCCCGCTCATTGTCTCGTCGAGGACCTCCGCAACGCGCACTAACATTCGGCCGCGGATAAGTTCGAACGCGCCCTGGAAGCTGTAGAGCAGCAACGCGAGGAGGCTCAGCGCGATCAGCGAGGGAATGCTTCGACTCGGCAGAACCCTGTCATAGACTTCGAGCATGAAGAACGAGCCCGTGAGATAGAGAATGTTGATAAAGGCACTGGCGATACCGACGCCAATGAAGGCGCTACGGCAATCACGCAGGGGAGAGGCGGGATCGGTATTCCTGCGGTTCGATGCTGCTGCAAATTCTGCCACCGGCTGTTAACTCCACAAACGCATAGCTCCACAATCAATATTCTGTTCAATCAGGCCACTTTGATCTCGGGCAGTCGACAGCGTCGGCCCACAGTCTCAGAGCCTGAAATAGATCAATCGAGAATTCCCCGAGAGGATCGGAGGCGCCACTCGCCTTTAAGTTCGCATGCACATCTTTATCACGGGATGGTTGCCTTAAATATTAGTCCTTTCTAATTATCTTTCGTTGCAATGGCCGGACATGCGAGCAAGGCAAGTGACGCGACAACGACCGCTGCAAATCTACCCTTCTCCAATAGCTTCTGGCCCTGAGGTGAACCCGCCACCTACTGCGGGTCATCGGCGCGATCTTCAACAGATAATGCGCAGACTTGTACCCTGCGATGCATTCGGGATGGCAGCCGCCTTCGTCGGTGCGAGGGGCTGACAGCCGCTTGACGGCATTCTCCGCGGCGTGGGCCTCTATAGCCAAAAGTCGGACGCCGTGAGATTCAAGCCTGTTCCAGTAAGCTGAATGACGAGATCGGCTCCCCCTTTACCGTCAACATCTGCCTGAATAGTTGTGAAGGACGAGCCGTCTATGGTCGTTTCATGCCAGGTGACACTATTTGCAACAACGCCGGCGTTTTGACCTGCGAAAGCAAACGCCTGATCTCCTTTCGCCTTACCTGAGATATTAGCATCGATCAGTCTGAGGTCGATCTGGTCAACGCCATGCAGAAAGTCCCGAATTATGTCCGACGCACTGGACAGACTGTCGGCCACCTCATTCAACACGAACCTATCCCGCCCGGAGCCACCGAAAAGCGTATCTCCTCCGCCACCTCCGATCAGGACGTCATCCCCGTCCAGGCCGTTCAGAACGTTTGAACCCGCGTTTCCGGCAAGCTGATCGGAGAGAGCCGAGCCCGTGAGGTTTTCAAAGGAGAAGAGCGTATCCATGCCAGCACCGACGGTGTTTTGGGCCACCGTTGCGGCTAAATTGATCGTAACCCCGCTTACGGCGTGCTGATATGTAATGGTGTCTAGACCCGCTCCGCCGGTAAGTTGGTTGTCGCCGGAATTACCCTCCAGGACATCATCAAACGCCGAGCCAATCAGGTTCTCAATACTGATCAGCGAATCTCCTTGCGCATCGCCGCCAATGGCTGTTCCGGCGGCCAGGCTTACATTCACCGCAGATGACGAAGCGACGTAGGATGCGGTATCAATACCTTCCTGACCATCGAGAACATCGGCGCCCGCCATCCCGAAGAGGGCATTGTTGCCGCTGTTACCGACAATCACGTTATCGAGTTCATTCCCAGTACCATTGATGTTCGTCGAACCTGTCAATTGCAGGTTTTCGACATATGCTCCAAGCGTGTAGGTTATGCTCGATCGAATGGTGTCAACTCCTTCATTTGGGTTCTCGGATACAACGTCACCCGTGTTATCCACGACGAACGTGTCGTTGCCAGTGCCGCCAACAAGCGTGTCCTTACCTGCTCCCCCGTCGAGAAGGTCATTTCCGGCCAATCCAGAGAGCGTATCATTGCCACCAAGGCCATTGAGCGTGTCGCCCTCCCCGGTTCCAGTAAGGGCATCGCCCTTGCTCGCACTCCCCGAGACTGTCACGCCACTAACATCAGTTACTGCCACCGAAATCGCCTGGCTGTCATGAAGCGCGCCGTCCGAAACCTGAACGACGACCTCATATACGTTGTCTCCATTCTGATCAGCCGGCATCTCGTAATCGGGAGCGGCCTTGAACCTCAACACTCCGGTGAGTGCGTCGATCTGGAACAGAGCGTAGTCCGCCCCCGCGACGACAGTGTAGGTCAGCGTGTCGCCGGCGTCCGGATCGGTCGCCGTTATGGTAGTTACTGCCGTGGTGTTCTCAGGCACCGAGATCTGTACCGTTTCAGCACCGCCATTCGAGGTGATCGAAGGTGATCCGTTCTCGTTCTGGTTGGTGACCGTGATGGCAACGGCCCGATCGGTAGTGAGCGTGACGTCGGAGGCGGTAACGACGATGTCGTAGACATTGTCGCCATCGACGTCGGCCGGTGTCTCGAAGTCGGGCGCCGCCTTGAAGGTGACAACACCGGTCGCGGCGTCGATATCGAACAGCGCGGAGTCCGTGCCGGACAGCGAATAGCTCAGGGCGCCGAGATTGTCGGCATCGCTGGCGTCGGCATCATAGACGACGCCGGTCCCGTTTTCGGCGAAGCTTGCCGTCGCTCCAGACGAGAACACCGGGGCATTGTCGTTGACGTTGGTGACCGTGATGGCGACCGCCCGGTCAGTGGCGAGCGTGCCGTCGGAGGCCGTGACGACGATATCGTAGACATTGTCGCCATCGGCGTCGGCCGGTGCCTCGAAGTCGGGCGCCGCCTTGAAGGTGACAACACCGGTCGCGGCGTCGATGTCGAACAGCGCGGCGTCCGTGCCGGACAGCG
>NZ_JBQENZ010000032.1:0-2922 GCF_052044935.1 Ensifer sp. 22460 | reverse complement strand
CGCTCCAGACGAGAACACCGGGGCATTGTCGTTGACGTTGGTGACCGTGATGGCGACCGCCCGGTCAGTGGCGAGCGTGCCGTCGGAGGCGGTGACGACGATGTCGTAAATGTTGTCGCCATCCCCGTCGGCCGGTGCCTCGAAGTTGGGTGCAGCCTTGAAGGTCACAACACCGGTCGCGGCGTCGATGTTGAACAGCGCGGAGTCCGTGCCAGACAGCGAATAGGTCAAGGCGCCGAGGTTGTCGGCATCGCTGGCGTCGGCATCATAGACCGTGCCGGTCCCGTTTTCGGCGAAGCTGGCCGTCGTGCCGGAGGTGAACACCGGTGCGTTGTTGATCGGGATAATGTCGAGTGTGGCGGAACCGATGGCCGCGAGAGAGCCGTCAGTCACGGTGTAGGAGAAAGACACCCCCGTGGCGTCGTTGGCAGCCGGCGTGTAACTCCAGGTCCCATCTAGGTTATCCTCCAGCGTGCCAGCGCCAGAGGCAATGGCCAGGCCGGTCACCGTTAGGCTGTTGCCATCGGCATCTTCGGCATTGGCCAAAAGCTCGGCCTGAGTGATGAGCCTGGCGCCGGAATCTTCGGCAATCGCCGTCAGCGTTATCGCCGTCGTGGTCGGTGCGCGATTGAGCGAGTAGGTGCCGGACGCGTCGTTTACGGTTCCGACGCCTTGCTGCAGAATCTGCAGACGTTCCTCGATCGTGAACGTGGCGTTGAGGAGTGTGACGCTATCGGTGGTGCCCGCACCTTGCACCAGCAAGGCATTGCCCTTGTTATCGAACAAAAAGGCAGTTCCACCTTCCCGCGTCGTCGTGATGTGTTCAATGTCGATTAGCGAAACACCCTGGAGATTGAGAACCTCAGCATCGGTAGAAAGGGTGTCCTCGCCGCTACCCCCGTCGTAGATCTCTCCTGTAGAGGCATCGGCCGCACCGACCAGGAACGTGTCGTTTCCGTCCTGGCCATAAACTTCATCTCTGCCCAGACCACCGGTTAAGGTATCATTGCCGCCTGTGCCGTGGACGATATCGCTGCCGGCGAGAGCGTCGATAATATCCGGCCCATCGGTTCCGGTCAGGTCGTCCGGCCCCGGGGTTGGCCCGCTGGCGGTCTGGATCACCCTTATGATGTTCCCGGTGAGGACAACCTCACCAAACACTACTCCGGCAAGCGCAATACTCGTTTCAAACGAACCATTGTTGTCGGAGTCGATCTCAAGCAGCGTATCGGAGCCTGATGCAACCAAGCGGACATTCGGGGCCGTGTCGGAGCTCTGCAGCAGTTCGATCTTTTCACCGATCTGGTAGTCGGTGATGGTGTCGCCATTGAGCTCGGCAGCAGTACCCTGGAAGGTATCGACACCAGTGCCGCCGCTCAGGGTGTCGATGCCCTGCCCACCGTTGAGCAGGTCGTTGCCTGCACCGCCCGACAGCTGATCGTCGCCGCCGCTGCCGTAGAGGTAGTCGATTCCAATGCCGCCATTGAGGGTGTCGGCACCACCAGTCTGCGAGTTGAAGTCACCATAAAGATAGCTGACCGCCGTCGCGCTCGTGTTTTGCGCCGTCAGCGCGTCGTTCCCCAATCCGCCATAGAGATAGCCATAGGTATAGTTGCCGGTGACGGTCAGGGTGTCGTCGCCACTGCCGCCGTCCAGTTGACCGTAGGAGGCGCTGCCCGAGAAGCTCAAGACATCGCTGTCGTCGCCACCATAGAGACTTACATAATAGAGGTTGCTTCCGCTGTAGGTGAGTATGTCCTCGCCAGTTCCACCATCGGCGTAGTTCCACCATTGATAACCGCCGTTGCCGGCGAAGCTGATCGTGTCGTTGCCGTCGTTGCCATAAAGTGTGCCGCTAACTGCCGTCAGGCTGTCGTTACCAGCGCCGCCCTCCACAACGGTATATTGGCCATCCGTCCCGCTATCCGTCAGCGTGTCGTCGCCATCCCCGCCAACGAGCATGTCGCTGCCCTCGCCGCCTTCAATGACATCGTTGTCCGCACCGCCATACAGGACATCATCACCCTCCCCGCCATCGAGCGTATCCGCCCCTGCATCGCCATAGAGGACGTCATTGCCCGTTCCGCCCGTCAGTTGATCCTCACCCTCTCCGCCGTATAGAGCATCGTTCCCTTCACCTCCGATCAGCGTATCGTTGCTGCCCAGCCCGACGATTTCGTCGTTCCCGCCAAGCCCATCCAAACTATCCGCCCCAGACGTCCCAATCAGCAGGTCGTCGCCAGATGTGGGTAGATTCAAAAACTCTTGGCGCACGCCAATCTGAATAGCTACCGCGTCGATACCACCATGTCCGTCCGACACCTGAACCGTCACATCGTAGACGTTATCTGCCCCTGCATCGCTAGGCGCCTCGAAATCCGGCGCAGCCACAAAGCTCAGTGCACCCGTCGATGCATTGACGCTGAATTGGGCGGCGTCGGCGCCCCCCACAATCGAATACGTCAGTGTGTCGCCGGCGTCCGGATCGTTGGCTGTTATGGTAGTGACTGCCGTGGTGTTCTCGGGTACCGAGATCTGAGCCGTGTCAGCACCACCGCTCGACGTGATCGACGGTGATCCGTTCTCGTTCTGGTTGGTGACCGTGATGGCGACCGCCCGATCGGTTGTGAGCGTGCCATCGGAGGCCGTGACGACGATATCGTAGACATTGTCGCCATCGGCGTCGACCGGTGCCTCGAAGTCGGGCGCCGCCTTGAAGGTGACAACACCGGTCGCGGCGTCGATGTCGAACAGCGCGGCGTCCGTGCCGGACAGCGAATAGGTCAGGGCGCCGAGATTGTCGGCATCGCTGGCGTCGGCATCATAGACCGTGCCGGTCCCGTTTTCGGCGAAGCTTGCCGTCGCTCCAGACGAGAACACCGGGGCATTGTCGTTGACGTTGGTGACCGTGATGGCGACCGC
>NZ_JBQENZ010000031.1:66523-90988 GCF_052044935.1 Ensifer sp. 22460 | reverse complement strand
GGCGTCATGGGCTCGAACCTGGCGCTCAACATCGCTGAAAAGGGCAACAAGATCGCGGTGTTCAACCGCACCGTCGAGGCGACGCACAAGTTCTACGCGGAAGCCGGTGAACTCAAGGGCCAGATCGTGCCCTGCGACACCATTGAAGAGTTTGTTGCCGCCATCCGTCCGCCGCGCCCGATCATCATCATGATCAAGGCCGGCGAGCCGGTCGATCAGCAGATGAAGATCCTCGAGCCCTACCTTTCCAAGGGCGACATCATGATCGACGCCGGCAACGCCAACTTCCGCGACACGATGCGCCGCTTCGAGGCGCTGAAGGACAGTGGCCTGACCTTCATCGGCATGGGGGTTTCCGGCGGTGAGGAAGGCGCACGTCACGGCCCGTCGATCATGGTCGGCGGCAAGGAAGAATCCTGGAAGCGCGTCGAGAGTGTTTTGACCTCGATCGCCGCGAAATACGACAACGACCCTTGCGTCGCCTGGCTCGGCGAAAACGGCGCCGGCCATTTCGTCAAGACCATCCACAACGGCATCGAATATGCCGACATGCAGATGATCGCCGAAATCTACGGCATCCTGCGCGACGGCCTGAAGATGTCGGCGACCGAAATCGGCGAGGTCTTCGGCACCTGGAACAAGGGCCGCCTCAACTCCTACCTGATCGAGATCACCGAGAAGGTGCTGAAGGCGGCCGATCCTCTGACCGGCAAGCCGATCGTCGATTTGATCCTCGACAAGGCCGGCCAGAAGGGCACCGGCAAGTGGTCGGTGATCGAGGCGCAGAACATGGGCGTGCCGGCAACCGGCATTGAGGCGGCGGTGGCCGCGCGCAGCATCTCCGCGATGAAGGACGAACGCGAAGCGGCCGAAAAGATCCTCGGGCTGCCTGAGGTCGGCGACTTCAAGGTGGCCGACAAGGCAGCCTTCATCAGGGATCTCGAAAGCGCGCTGCTGGCCGCCAAGATCGGCGCCTATGCGCAAGGCTTCGCCGTGATGTCGGCGGCATCAAAGGAGTTCAACTGGAACCTGCCGATGCCGACCATTGCCAAGATCTGGCGTGCCGGCTGCATCATCCGCTCGCAGTTCCTCGACGAGATCACCACCGCGTTTACCAAGGCGCCGGATGCCGCCAACCTGATCGTCACCCCGGCCTTTGCCGCCATGGTCAAGGAAACCGACGCAGCCCTGCGCCGCGTCGTCTCGGCTGCCGTTCTCGGTGGTCTGCCGGTACCGGCGCTTGCGTCGGCACTCGGCTACTTCGACAGCTACCGCCGCGGCCGCGGCACGGCCAACGTCATCCAGGCGCAGCGCGACTTCTTCGGCGCCCACGGCTTCGACCGCATCGACGGCGCCGACAGCCATCACGGTCCGTGGGGCAGTGGCCTCAACGGCTAAGTCTCGACGACAGAGCAGCTTGAGACGGGGCGGCCTTCGCTGCCCCGTTTGCGTTTTGGGCCGATGCCGCCGCTTCGTTCGGACAAGATGCTAAAGCGCGTCGCGATCTTTCAGATTCGCTCCCGCGCTTTAAGTTTTTGATATTTCGCATGTCGTTATCGCAAAACCGCTGCGCACTTTTGCGCGACACGCTTTAGCCCGTCATCGATGAGGTCGCTGATATCCCTGTGCCGCCTGATGCCCCCGGATTGGAGCAGGATTTGATTGGCAGGACGGCGAACACCGAGGCAATCATCAGCACAATAATGATCAGCACCAGCCTGTCGGTGAAGGTGGCTCGAAAGATCTGCAGCACATAGTGCTTGGTCTTCATCGTGCCCACGCGCTTTCATCGCCATCTGCGCATGATGGCTTCCGTGCACCGTGGACGTCATACGTCCGTTCATGTGAATTTGCTTGCTTCGTCGGGAAACTGCTGACGTCGCGTATTGTTCCGGGAAGGGCGCCTGGCGCTGCGATTGTCGCCAGGCGCTTTCGCCGATGGGCGTGACTAACGCCGATAGGCGTTGCGGTCGCCACCCGAGCGGCGGCGCTGTGCCCGCAGCTTGCCCAGCCTTTTCGGCGGATCGACAAAGATCACCAGCAGAAACCCGACGGCCATAAGCACGTATGCCGGGATGCCGGTCGCCGCGCTGCCGAAGAAAGCGCAAAGGGTGGCCAGCGCAAGGTAGATGCCGATGGTGAAGGGGTTGGATACAAAGCCCCATACGCGGTTCGTCATTCGGTCTTTCCATGCAATTTTCGGTGTCATGCCGAACATCACCTGTCTGAAGTGATTGGCAGCAGATGCTGCGATGGCGCCCCAGCCAGCCCAGCAATATGTGAATGGGGAGCGTCGCGACAATGACACTCGGACCTTTGACTGCGCGAATCGGACCAAAGTCCCATCGATTTCAAGCGGCCATCCGGTAGGATCTGTAGCAGCTGCTACGGTAGCACTTCACAAGAACCTAGTTTTTTCAGTACCGATTTAGAGCGGAGTCGCGTTGTGCGTTCGGGCTTTGCTTGTGGACCCTCGGTCCCCGCCGAGGAAGGCGGGCACTGCGAATGCTGGGCGCCGGCGCGCGACGCCCAGCTAGCCTATTTTCGTGTCAGCTCCGCAGACCGGGAGCTTCCTGGCCGGTGCGGGCGACATATTCGGTGTAGCCGCCGCCATACTGGTGGATGCCGTCCGGCGTCAGTTCGAGCACACGGTTGGACAATGCTGCGAGGAAGTGGCGATCGTGCGAGACGAACAGCATGGTGCCTTCGTAGTCCGCCAGCGCCTTGATCAGCATTTCCTTGGTGTCGAGGTCGAGGTGGTTGGTCGGCTCGTCGAGAACCAGCAGGTTCGGTGGATCGAACAGCATGATTGCCATTACCAGGCGGGCCTTCTCGCCACCGGAAAGCACCCGGCACTTCTTCTCGACATCGTCGCCGGAAAAGCCGAAGCAGCCGGCAAGCGCGCGAAGCGGCGCCTGGCCGGCTTGCGGGAACGTGTCTTCAAGCTGCTGCAGCACCGTGCGATCGCCGTCGAGCACGTCCATGGCGTGCTGGGCGAAGTACCCCATCTTGACGCTGGCGCCGAGCGCGACGTTGCCTTCATCCGGTTCCGTCGAGCCGGCAACGAGCTTCAAAAGCGTCGACTTGCCGGCGCCGTTGATGCCCATGATGCACCAGCGCTCTCGGCGGCGCACCATGAAGTCGAGCCCCTCATAGATGCTGCGGCTACCGTATTTCTTGTGCACGCCCTTGATGTTGATGACGTCTTCGCCGGAGCGTGGCGCCGGGCGGAATTCGAAAGCGACGCTCTGGCGGCGCTTCGGCGGCTCGACCCGGTCGATCTTGTCGAGCTTCTTCACTCGGCTCTGCACCTGGGCGGCGTGCGAGGCGCGCGCCTTGAAGCGCTCGATGAACTTGATCTCCTTGGCAAGCATCGCCTGCTGGCGCTCGAACTGCGCCTGCTGCTGCTTCTCGTTCTGGGCGCGCTGCTGCTCGTAGAAGCCGTAGTCGCCCGAATAGGCGTTGAGCGAGCCGCCGTCGATCTCGATGATCTTGGTGATGATGCGGTTCATGAACTCGCGGTCGTGCGAGGTCATCATCAGCGCGCCGTCGTAGTTCTTGAGGAAATCCTCGAGCCAGATCAGGCTTTCGAGATCCAGATGGTTGCTCGGCTCGTCGAGCAGCATCACGTCGGGACGCATCAACAGAATACGCGCGAGAGCCACGCGCATCTTCCAGCCGCCCGAGAGCGCGCCGACATCGCCGTCCATCATCTCCTGGCTGAAGCTCAAGCCCGCCAGCACCTCGCGGGCGCGGCCTTCCAGCGCGTAGCCGTCGAGCTCCTCGTAGCGTGCCTGCACCTCGCCGTAGCGCTCGATGATCGCATCCATCTCGTCGAGCCGATCCGGATCGACCATGGCGGCTTCAAGCTCGCGCAGTTCGGCGGCGACTTCGCTGACCGGCCCGGCGCCGTTCATCACCTCGGCAACCGCGCTGCCGCCCGCCATCTCGCCGACGTCCTGGTTGAAGTAGCCGATGGTGATGCCCTTATCGACGGCCACCTGGCCTTCGTCGGGCACTTCCTCGCCGGTGATCATGCGGAAGAGCGAGGTCTTGCCGGCGCCGTTCGGACCGACGAGGCCGACCTTTTCGCCGCGGTTGAGGGCGGCGGAGGCTTCGATGAAAAGGATGCGGTGGCTGAGCTGCTTGCTGATGTTTTCGATGCGGATCATGTCTGCTGTAGCCTGAAGGGAGGAGCGGGGCGCATCTTCGCCCGATTGTTGCCCCGGCCTGTCGCAGGTTTCTGCGTCACAAGCAAGACTTCAGGGTGTTTCCGCGTCGTTTGACGACGCCCATGGCAAACTGTCGCTGGTCGACGACAGAGGGGCACGCCGTCTCCCAGATCCTCATTCCTGTGCCTGTCACAGGAATCCAGTCAGGCCCAAGTCTTTGGGCCGAAGAGATTCTTCGGCGCCGTGGACGCGGCGCTGCTGGATCCCTGTGACGGGGCACAGGGATGAGGGTGGAGTTGTATTCGGCTCAGGCTCGCAGACCGCGGGTGATCGGCGGCTGGAACTCCGGCTGGCTGAGGCTCTGCAGCGTTTCCGGCGGCTGGCCGTCGATATGGCCGATGACCGCCTTTGCCAGTTCGCGACCGGCAACGCGGATGTCCTCGTACATGGTCATCACCTCCGGGCGAAGCCAGCGCAGGAAGTCGCTCGGGGACTTCGAAACCATGTCGCAGTCTTCGCCGAGCTTCTTCTTGGCCATCTCCAGACCGGCGATCAGCGCGATCGCGCCGGAACCGCTGCCCGAGATGATGCCGTCGGGCGCGTCCTCCGAGCGCATCAGCACCTCGAAGGCGTCGCGGATTTCGACCAGAGAATGGTCGATATTGGTCTGGTGGAAGCCGATTGCATCGGCCTGAAAGTCGCGAAGGCCCCGTTCGAAGCCGGCGCGCATATGCGAATAAAAGGTGAGATGCGGCGGCGGCTCGAGCAGCACCAGGCGCCGCCGGCCGCGCGCGACGAGCTTGCGCACCGCCTCATAGGCGAAGCGCTCGTTGTCGAAGTCGTGATAGGGGTGGACGATGCCCATTTCGGTGCGGCCGTGGGTGACGAAAGGCAGGCCGCGCTCGGTCAGAAGTGCCACGCGCGGATCGTGAGGCTCGGTGCGCGAGATGATCACGCCGTCGGCAGCGCCCGTGTCGAGGATGTAGCGGATCGGGGCCAGCGCATCCTTGACGGCGCTATAAGGTGTGACGACGAGATGATAGGGCGTGCCGGCGAGGATCTCGGTGATGCCGACGACCATCGGGCTGGTGATGCCCATGATCTCTTCTTCCAAGGTGAGCACCAGGCTGATGACATTGGTCTTGCCGGTTCTGAGCCGCACGCCGGCGCGGTTCGGCTGATAGCCGATCTGCTTGGCGACGAGACGCACGCGCTCCTTGGTTTCCGCGCCGATATCGGGCGCATCCTTCAGCGCCCGGGAAACCGTGGTGATGCCGAGCCCGGTCATGAAGGCGATCGTCTTCAGCGTTGGCCGGCCGCCATCCGGCAGTGTTTGCGGCCTGTTTTTCGTCTTGCTGTCCATTGCCGTCACCCGCCCACTCTCTGCCAGCGCGCCGCCAGTTTTGCCCGCCCGGCGGCGAAACGCGTCGGTTCAGCCCTGTCCACTGCTGCCTGCCGCGTCACTTTATCGCCTTATATACGAAAAGCAGCGAGCGGCTATCCTGCTTTGGACCGATAAAATTGCTTCAAATCTGTAACGATACAGTTGCGATGTCGAGCGTTTTCGTTGCTGCACTGCGGAATCTGAAGCGGTCTGGTTGAATCGCACCTTGGGGCGGGTGTCTTTTGCGCTTGCGAGACGATGATCTCCACAACGGCGCAAGGCACTCGCTGAAGTTCTATAAATATCAGCTATATAAGCGAGTCTTCTGCAAGACGCGAAGCGGCAGGCGCCGGGCGCAAAGCGCTTTGGACGTCCGCTGTCATCTGCACGCAATAGGTGTTTTCTAAGATTCTGTTTAAATCGATTGTGGTGGGTGTTGCGTCCTGTAATCGATTGCATTAAGTTTTTTACGGTAACGTTACAGTGAGGGAGGAGACTCATGAAAATACGTTCTTTTGCAGCCATGCTCGCGACCGCGGTGGCCCTGCCACTCGGTGCGGCCAGTGCCGCCGATCTTGAAGTAACCCATTGGTGGACGTCCGGCGGCGAAGCAGCCGCGGTCGCGGAACTCGCGAAGGCCTTCGACGCAACGGGCAATCACTGGGTTGACGGCGCAATCGCCGGCTCCGGCGGCACTGCCCGCCCGATCATGATCAGCCGCATCACCGGCGGTGATCCGATGGGCGCCACGCAGTTCAACCACGGCCGCCAGGCAGAAGAGCTGGTTCAGGCCGGCCTGATGCGCGACCTGACCGACGTCGCGACCCGCGAGAAGTGGAAGGACATCATCAAGCCGGCAAGCCTGCTCGATTCCTGCACCATCGACGGCAAGATCTATTGCGCCCCGGTCAACATCCACTCCTGGCAGTGGCTGTGGCTGTCGAACGCCGCCTTCAAGACGGCCGGCGTCGAAGTGCCGAAGAACTGGGATGAGTTTGTTGCCGCCGCACCGGCGCTCGAAAAGGCCGGCATCGTGCCGCTCGCCGTTGGCGGTCAGCCCTGGCAGGCAGCCGGCGCGTTCGACGTGCTGATGGTGGCGATCGCCGGCAAGGACACGTTCCAGAAGGTCTTTGGCGACAAGGACGAGGAAGTGGCGGCCGGTCCTGAGATCGCCAAGGTCTTCAAGGCCGCTGACGATGCCCGCCGCATGTCCAAGGGCACCAATGTCCAGGACTGGAACCAGGCGACCAACATGGTCATCACCGGCAAGGCCGGCGGCCAGATCATGGGTGACTGGGCTCAAGGGGAATTCGCGCTCGCCGGCCAGAAGGCCGGAACGGACTACACCTGCCTTCCGGGTCTCGGCGTCAACGAGATCATCTCGACCGGTGGCGACGCCTTCTACTTCCCGCTGCTGAAGGACGAAGAAAAGTCGAAGGCCCAGGAGGCGTTGGCTTCGACGCTGCTCGATCCGAAGACCCAGGTCGCCTTCAATCTCAAGAAGGGCTCGCTGCCGGTGCGTGGCGACGTCGACCTCGCAGCCGCCAACGACTGCATGAAGAAGGGCCTGGACATCCTTGCCAAGGGCAACGTGATCCAGGGCACCGACCAGCTGCTTTCGGCCGACAGCCAGAAGCAGAAGGAGGACCTGTTCTCCGAATTCTTCGCCAACTCGTCGATCACGCCGGAAGACGCGCAGAAGCGTTTCGCCGACATCATCGCGAACGCGGAGTAACCGCAACTGCCTGATTGACCGGCTCCGCCAGTATCCGGTGGAGCCGGCCAAGGCCTCCCTTTCGGTGCGGTCTGGCCGCGCCGGTGGCCTGCGCGAGCTCGCTCTCGCGACAGCGCTTCGGGAGCGGTTGTCGCCCTGATGAGGCATGATGCCGGCGCGATCTCCGCGCGGCGCTGCCCATCGTCCGAAACCCAATGCAGTTCCGGAGGAACGAAACATGGCGGGTCACACACAAGGTTCGGGCCGACCGAACCAGTGGCTGCGGAACCTGAACGCGAAGATTGCCTCCGTCCCGATGATCCTGACGGCCGTGGTGATCTTCCTCGGTGGCACGATCTGGACGGTCGTCTATTCCTTCACCAATTCCAAGCTCTTGCCGCGGCTATCCTTCGTCGGCCTCGATCAGTACGAGCGCCTCTGGGACGCGCCGCGCTGGCTGGTCTCGGTGCAGAACCTGGCGATCTACGGCATCTTCTCGCTGATCTTCAGCCTGGTCATCGGCTTCGTGCTGGCGGCGCTGATGGACCAGAAGATCCGCTTCGAAAACACCTTCCGCACCATCATGCTCTATCCCTTCGCCCTGTCCTTCATCGTGACGGGCCTGGTGTGGCAATGGCTGCTCAATCCGGAATTCGGCATCCAGTCTGTGGTGCGTTCGGCCGGCTGGGAGAGCTTCACCTTCGACCCGCTCTATAACGCAGACATCGTCATCTACGGCATTCTGATCGCCGCGCTCTGGCAGGGCACCGGGCTTGTCATGTGCCTGATGCTCGCGGGGCTTCGCGGCATCGACGAGGACATCTGGAAGGCCGCGCGCGTCGACGGCATCCCGATGTGGAAGACCTACATCTTCGTCGTCATCCCGATGATGCGCGGCGTCTTCATCACCACGCTGGTCATCATCGCCAGCGGCATCGTCAAGGTCTACGACCTTGTGGTGGCGCAGACGAGCGGCGGCCCCGGTATCGCGTCGGAAGTGCCGGCCAAGTACGTCTACGACTACATGTTCCAGGCGCAGAACCTCGGTCAGGGCTTCGCCGCTTCGACCATGATGCTGATCACCGTCGCCATCATCATCGTGCCTTGGGCCTATCTGGAATTCGGGGGAGGGCGCAAGCGTGTCTGATATCGTTGCTTTCAATGCGGTGGCTGACGAAGCCGCACCTCAGGCGCAGACCGACAGGGTCATTGCCGGCCCACGCGGTCGCAAACCCCGCCGGGCGCTGTCGGGCCGCAACATCATGATCTACGGCACGCTGATCGTCGTGGCGCTCTACTATCTGCTGCCGCTCTATGTGATGGTCATGACCTCGCTCAAGGGCATGCCGGAAATCCGGCTCGGCAACATCTTCGCGCCGCCGGTCGAAATCACCTTCGAGCCGTGGGCGAAGGCCTGGGCGAGTGCCTGCACCGGGCTTAACTGCGACGGCCTTTCGCGCGGCTTCTGGAACTCGGTGCGCATCACCGTTCCCTCGACGATCGTCTCGATCGCGATCGCCTCGGTCAACGGCTATGCGCTTGCCAACTGGCGCTTCAAGGGCGCGGAGCTGTTCTTCACGATCCTGATCGTCGGCGCCTTCATTCCCTATCAGGTGATGATCTACCCGATCGTCATCGTGCTCCGGGAAATGGGCATCTACGGCACGCTGACCGGCCTCATCATCGTGCACACCATATTCGGCATGCCGATCCTGACGCTGCTTTTCCGCAACTATTTCGCCGGCCTGCCGGAGGAGTTGTTCAAGGCAGCGCGCGTCGATGGTGCCGGCTTCTGGACAATCTACTTCAGGATCATGCTGCCGATGTCGTTGCCGATCTTCGTCGTGGCGATGATCCTGCAGGTCACCGGTATCTGGAACGACTTCCTGTTCGGCGTCGTGTTCACCCGGCCGGAATACTACCCGATGACGGTTCAGCTCAACAACATCGTCAACTCGGTCCAGGGCGTGAAGGAATACAACGTCAACATGGCGGCGACGATCCTGACGGGTGCCGTGCCGCTCTTCGTCTACTTCGTCTCCGGACGGCTTTTTGTTCGCGGCATCGCCGCCGGCGCAGTGAAAGGGTAAGGACATGCAAAACGTCAGCGTATCGGTCAAAGACCTGTCGTTGAGCTTCGGTGCCGTCACTGTGCTCGACACGCTCAACCTCGACATCAAGGACGGCGAGTTCCTAGTGCTACTCGGCTCGTCCGGCTGCGGCAAGTCGACCCTGCTCAACTGCATCGCCGGTCTACTCGATGTCAGCGACGGGCAGATCTTCATCAAAAACAAGAACGTCACCTGGGAGGAGCCCAAGGACCGCGGCATCGGCATGGTGTTCCAGTCCTACGCGCTCTATCCGCAGATGTCGGTGGAGAAGAACCTCTCCTTCGGCCTGCAGGTCGCAAAGGTCCCGAAGGAGGAGATCGACAAACGTGTGCGCCGCGCCTCCGAGATCTTGCAGATCCAGCCGCTCCTGAAGCGCAAACCGTCTGAGCTTTCCGGTGGCCAGCGCCAGCGGGTGGCGATCGGCCGGGCGCTGGTGCGCGATGTCGACGTGTTCCTCTTCGACGAGCCGCTTTCCAACCTCGACGCCAAGCTGCGCTCGGAGCTGCGCGTCGAGATCAAGAGGCTGCACCAGTCGCTGAAGAACACGATGATCTACGTCACCCACGACCAGATCGAGGCGCTGACGCTCGCCGATCGTATTGCTGTCATGAAGAGCGGCGTGATCCAGCAGCTGGCCGACCCGATGACGATCTACAACGCCCCGGAAAACCTGTTCGTCGCCGGCTTCATCGGTTCGCCGTCGATGAACTTCTTCCGCGGCGAGCTGCAGCTTCGCGACCAGCGCGCCTACGTCCACGCCAACGGCGTCGACTTCGACGTGTCCGCCTATCCGTCGCGGGCACCCCTGGTGCACGGGCAGAAGGTTGTCCTCGGCCTCAGGCCCGAACATGTGCGCGTCGACGAGGCGGCAAGCGGGGCCGCGGCCTCGCATCGCGCGGTCGTCGATATCGAGGAGCCGATGGGCGCCGACAACCTGTTGTGGCTGAAGCTTGCCGGGCAGTCGATGTCCGTGCGCATCGCCGGCCAGCGGCGCTATGCGCCTGGCACGGCGGTCACCCTCTCCTTCGACATGGCGGTTGCCTCGATCTTCGATGCGACGAGCGAAAACCGGCTCTAGCCGCATATCGCGCAAAAGTGTGAAGTGGTTTTGCGGAAACGATATGCGCGGAAGTAAAGAAATAAGGAGATGCCGGGCAGGGACCTCTGTCCGGCACCTCCCGGCAATGACAGCGCCGGCGTCGCCGGTCGATCCATGGAAATACGACAATGCTCTCTGAGGACTACACCCGAACCGCCATCCGTCTCGACATTTCAGGGGATTGGCAGCTCAGCTCGGTCGACAACAGCCACAGCTTGGCGATGGCGCTGCCGGGCGACGTGCACTCGGCCTTGCAGAAAGCGGGCGTGATCGAAGACCCCTATGTCGGCCGCAACGAGAACGACGTTCAATGGGTGGCACATAAGGACTGGGTGATCGAGCGAACAGTCACGGTCGCCGCCGACGAACTCGCGGGCTACTGGTATCTCGACCTCGAGAGCCTGGATACTGTCGCCTCGGTCTTCGTCAACGACACGCTGGTGCTCGAAGCGGAGAATAGCTTCCGCCGCTATCGGCCCGATGTTTCCCGCGCGCTCGTCGCCGGCGAAAACCGCATCCGCATCGTGCTCCATTCCTCGATTTCCGAAGGCGCGCGCCGGCAGGCCGAGCAGCCCTTCTACGTGCCTTATCATCCCGGCAATTCGCCGATCGCCAATGGCAACATGCTGCGCAAGCCCCAGTGCCATTTCGGCTGGGACTGGAACCTCGCGATCGCGCCGCTCGGCGTCTATGGCGAGATTGCTCTCTGCCGGCTGGAGATTGCCCGCATCGAGCATGTGACGACCAAGCAGGTCTGGCTTGAGGACGGTTCGGTCGACCTTCTGGTGACCGTGACGCTGTTTGCCGACGCGCCCGGCATCGTGCCCATACATTTTTCGCTCGACGAGGACCGCGAACGGCTGGACTGCGCCGTCGGCAAAGGCGAGACGCGCATCACCCATGTCTTCACCGTCGCAAAACCAAAGCGCTGGTGGCCGGCGGGTAGCGGCGAGCAGCATTTGTCACATCTGACGGTCGAGGTGCCGCAGGAGCAAGTGAGCCGCCAGATCGGTTTCCGCACGATCGAGCTGGTGACCGACAAGGACGAGGCCGGCAGCCGCTTTGCCTTCCGCGTCAACGGCCGCGAGATCTTCTGCAAGGGTGCCAACTGGATCCCGGCCGATGCGCTGATGTCGCGGGTGACGCCAGAGGGCGTCGAGGATCTGCTGACCTCGGCAGTGGACGCCAACATGAACATGATCCGGGTCTGGGGCGGCGGCTTCTACGAGCCGAACTGGTTCTACGATCTCTGCGACCGGCTCGGGCTTTTGGTGTGGCAGGACTTCATGTTCGCCTGCAACCTCTATCCCTCGACCCCGGATTTCCTGGAGAATGTCGCGGCAGAGGTGGATTATCAGGCAAAGCGCCTGTCGTCGCATCCATCGATCACGGTCTGGTGCGGTGACAACGAGCTGGTCGGTGCACTCACCTGGTTCGACGAGCCGCGCAAGGATCGCGACCGCTATCTCGTCTCCTATGATCGGCTGAACCGCACGATCGAGGTGGCGCTGAAGGCCGCACTTCCCGAAGCGATCTGGTGGCCGTCGAGCCCGGCCTCCGGCTATCTCGATTTCGGTGACGCCTGGCATGCCGATGGCTCCGGCGACATGCATTACTGGTCGGTCTGGCACGAGAACAAGTCCTTCGACAATTACCGCACCGTGCGCCCGCGCTTCTGCTCGGAGTTCGGCTTCCAGTCCTATACGTCGATGCCGGTCATCCGGCAGTTTGCGGCGGAGAAGGATCTCAACATCGCGTCGCCGGTGATCGAGAGCCACCAGAAGAATGTCGGCGGCAACGAACGCATCGCCGGCACGATGTTCCGCTATTTCCGCTTCCCCAAGGATTTCCCGGCTTTCGTTTATCTCAGCCAGGTCCAGCAGGGGCTGGCGATCCGCACGGCCGTCGACTATTGGCGCTCGCTAAAACCCCATTGCATGGGCACGCTCTACTGGCAGCTCAACGACACCTGGCCGGTCGCCTCCTGGTCGAGCCTCGACTATGGTGGCAGCTGGAAGGCGATGCACTATATGGTCCGCCGGTTCTTCCAGCCGGTTTCGGTCGCGGCCATCCCATCGGCGGATGGCAGAGAGATCGCCTTCTCGATGGTCAACGATACGGCGGAGCCGGTGACGGTCGAGCTTCAGACCTTCCTGGTTTCGCTCGATGGCAAGCGCACGCCGCTGACGGCGGCCGCCGGCACCTGCAGCCCGGATCGCGCGGCGACCCTGGTGACGCTTGCGGCTTCCGATATTCCGGCGGATCACCTGTTGTTCTGGTCGTTCGATGCATCGAACGGCATGCGCGGCGAGGGGCACCACGCCAACGGCACCTACAAGGCACTCGACCTGCAACCGTCCGGTTTGACACTCGATGTGGCGCCGGCGGGCGAAGGCGCTTTCGACGTCAGCGTCAAGGCAAGCGGCCTGGCGCTGCATGTGATGATCGAGGCCGATGTCGCCGGCCGATACTCCGACAATGCCTTTGATCTGCTGGCCGGGGAAACCAAGCTTGTCCGCTTCACGCCGAAGGTGCCGCTCGCCGCAGGCGAGCTTCCGCGCTTTGCCGCCTTCGATCTTGAATCCTGCCAGGGAAAAGGTTGACCGCCATGAAACGCAGCCACGTCAACGATATCATCGCCGAGAGCGGTGCCTTCATTAAGAGCTACGGCTTCACGCTGCCGCCCTTTGCCTACTGGTCGCCAGAACAACTGAAGGCGCGGGTCGCCTCTGACAGCCCGACGATCTTCGAGGCCCGGCTCGGCTGGGACATCACCGACTACGGCAAGGGACGCTTCGATGAATTCGGGCTGGTGCTCTTCACGCTGCGCAATGGCAATGCCGCGAACCTCACGACCGGCCACGGCATGATCTATGCCGAGAAGCTGATGATCACCGCCAAGGACCAGGTCAATCCGCTGCACCGCCATGCGGTGAAGACCGAGGACATCATCAACCGCGGCGGCGGGTCGCTGGTGCTGCAGATGTACAATTCGAGGCCTGATGGCACCGTCGACGAGGAAAGCGACGTGGTGGTCGCCACCGATGCGCGGCTGAGAGCCCTCAAGGCTGGCGAACTCTTGAAGCTCAAGGCCGGCGAAAGCGTCACGCTTTTGCCCGGCAACTGGCACGCCTTCTGGGCCGAAGGCACGGACGTGCTGATGGGCGAGGTTTCGACCGTCAACGACGATCTCACCGACAACTATTTCCGCGAGCCCGTCGGTCGCTTCTCGGCGATCGAGGAGGACGCGGCACCCACCCACCTGCTGGTGTCGGACTACGACACCTGGCTCAAGTGATCCCAGGACCCCAACCCCCAAGGGCAATTGACCCAAGACCAAACGATCTTTCGAGGAGGATTTCATGAAGGACGTCAGTTTCCAGCTTTATAGCGCCCGCAATTTCCCGCCGTTCGCCAATGTGCTCGAGGCACTCGGACAGGCCGGCTATAGCCAGGTCGAAGGTTATGGCGCGCTCTATGCGGCGCTCAGCGACGCCGAGATCGCCAGCTTCAAGGAAGGGCTCGACAGCAATGGTCTCGCCATGCCGACGGCGCACTTTGGCCTGGACATGCTCGAAAGCGATCCGGCCCGCGTGCTCGAAATCGCCAAGGCGCTCGGCATCAAGGCGATCTATTGCCCCTACCTGATGCCCGACCAGCGCCCGACGGATGCCGCCGGCTGGCGTGCCTTCGGCGAGCGGCTGCAGAAGGCCGGCAAGCCCTATCGCGACGCCGGGCTGATCTTTGGCTGGCACAACCACGACTTCGAGTTCTTTGCTCTTCCGGACGGCAGCATCCCGCAGGACCTGATCTTTGCAGGCGGACCGGAACTTTCCTGGGAAGCCGACATCGCCTGGATCATCCGCGGCGGCGCCGACCCGATCGCCTGGATCAAGAAATACGGCGACCGCATCACCGCCGTGCATGTGAAGGACATCGCGCCGACGGGCGAGAAGAAGGACGAGGACGGTTGGGCCGATGTCGGCGAGGGTACCGTCGACTGGAAGGGCCTGTTTGCGGCGCTTTCCGGCACCAAGGCCCGCTACTTCATCGCCGAGCACGACAATCCGAGCGATTTCAAGCGCTTCGCCAAGCGCTCGCTCGCCTCCATCCAATCCTATTGAGAAGCAGGTTCATCCATGACCAAGGAACTTGGCGTCGGCATCATCGGATGCGGCAACATCTCCACCACATACTTCAGGCTCGCCCCACTGTTTAAGGGCATCAAGGTTGTCGCCTGCGCCGACATCAACCAGGCAGCCGCCGAAGCGCGCGCAGCCGAATATGGCGTCGAGGCGCAGAGCATCGAGGCGCTGCTGGCCAATCCGGCTGTCGACATCGTCGTCAACCTGACGATCCCGGACGCGCATTATCCGGTCTCGAAGGCGATCCTCGAAGCCGGCAAGCACGTCTACTCGGAGAAGCCATTGGTGCTTTCGCTGGAGCAGGGCGAGGAGCTCAGGGCGATCGCGAAGGCCAAGGGCCTTTCCGTCGGCTGCGCGCCGGATACCTTCCTCGGCGGCGCGCACCAGCTTGCACGCAGCACTATCGATGCCGGCAAGATCGGCCGGGTAACCTCCGGCACCTGCCACGTGATGAGCCCGGGCATGGAGATGTGGCATCCGAACCCGGACTTCTTCTTCCTGCCCGGCGGCGGCCCGATCCTCGATCTCGGCCCCTATTACATCGCCAACCTGATCAACCTGATCGGGCCGGTGAAGCGCGTCGCAGCACTGTCCTCCATGGCCAACCCGACCCGCACCATCACCAGCGAGCCACGCAAGGGCGAGGAGATCCCGGTCAAGACCCCGACCAACATCCACGCGCTGCTCGAGTTCCAAAATGGCGCGACGATCACCCTGTCGGCGAGCTGGGATGTCTGGTCGCATCGCCATGCCAATATGGAGCTCTATGGCACCGAAGGCTCGCTCTACGTGCCCGATCCGAACTTCTTCGGCGGCAAGGTGGAGATAAGCGGTCGCGACAGGAACATTGAGCCACTGGAACCCTGGGATCATCCCTTCGGCGTCGAAAACCAGGAGCACCCGCAGGGGCCGATGGCGAACTACCGCACCGCTGGCCTTGCCGACATGGCGCAGGCGATCCTTGAGGGCCGCGATGCCCGCTGCTCGCTCGACCGCTCGCTGCATGGCGTCGATGTCATGGTCTCGATCCTGAAATCCGGCGAGGAGGGCCGCTTCATCGAGCTCTCCACCACCTGCACGCAGCCGGCCGCCCTCGGCATCGAGGAGGCGCGGGCGCTGCTGCGCGAGACGGAGGAAGAGGTGTCCGTCGAACGAAGCGCCGCTGTCTCATAGCTGCCCGCTCTGGATCTTTGTGACCAGGGGGTCACAACTACGCTCCCTGGTCATGAACACAGAAGGCTGGCTTTTGGGTAGGAGTGGCACCTATTCTCCCTCATCCTCGCCCTTGTGGCGGGGATCCAGCGACCCGACGTCCGTCGGGTCAAAAGATTTTTAAGCCCAAAGACTTGGGCTGGTCCGCAGTTCCATCGGAACTGCTAGGGATTCCTGTGACAAGCACAGGAATGACGGAGGTTTTGGTTGGCGCCAAGCTTCCCTCGTGAGCGTTCGGTGATTAGAGATATCTTTGACAGCAAGCTTGGGTTTCCGTGATCACGGAAACCCTTCTCGTTTGGAGCGATGGTGGTTTCCAGCCGCCATCCGGATACGGATCGCGGAGGATTTTTGCGATGACCTGGCTACCGGCGGAAAACCGCTACGACACCATGAAATATAACCGCGTCGGCCGCTCCGGCCTGAAGTTGCCGGCGATCTCGCTGGGGCTCTGGCACAATTTCGGCGGCGACACGCCGCATGACCGCAAGGTCGACATGTGCCGCACCGCGTTTGACCTCGGCATCACCCATTTCGACCTCGCCAACAATTACGGCCCGCCTCCGGGCTCGGCCGAGACTGCCTTCGGCGAAATCATGCGCACGGATTTCGCTCATCTGCGCGACGAACTGATCATCTCGTCCAAGGCGGGCTATGACATGTGGGCCGGTCCTTACGGCGAATGGGGCAGCCGCAAGTACATGATCGCTTCCTGCGACCAGAGCCTGAAGCGCATGGGGCTCGACTATGTCGACATCTTCTATTCGCACCGTTTCGATCCGGACACGCCGCTTGAAGAAACCTGTGGCGCGCTCGACCATATCGTGCGTTCGGGCAGGGCGCTTTATGTCGGCATTTCCTCCTACAATTCGCAGCGCACCCGCGAAGCGGCTGCAATTCTCAAGGATCTCGGCACACCGTGCCTCATCCATCAGCCGAGCTATTCGATGCTCAACCGCTGGATCGAGGACGATGGCCTGATCCACACGCTCGAAGATCTCGGCATCGGCTCGATCGTCTTTTCGCCGCTTGCCCAGGGCATGCTGACGACCAAGTATCTGCAGGGCATTCCGAGCGACAGCCGGGCGGCGCAGAACCACTTCCTCAAGAAGGACTTCATCCGCCCGGAGATCATCGACAACATCCGCAAGCTGAACGGCATCGCCGAAAAGCGCGGCCAGACTCTGGCGCAGATGGCGCTTGCCTGGGTGCTGCGCAACGGCCGGATCACCTCGGCGCTGATCGGCGCCAGCCGCTCCGAACAGATCGTCGATTGCGTCAAGGCGCTCGAAAACGACACGTTCACGGCGGAGGAGCTGGCCGAGATCGATCTCTATGCCCGTGAGGCCGATATCAACCTCTGGGCATCGTCGGCCGAACGCTAAGTTCTGCTGAAAACATTGATTTGCCTGCATTTTGGGCAAAACTGCCTGCTTTCCGGCGCATTAGACAAAAGTCGAATAGGTGCCGGAAAGCGCCTTCTGGACATGGTCCGGTGTTTCTGTAAGGTGCTGCAATGCCGGTCGATTGCGACGCCGATTTGCGTCGTTTCGGCAGGTTAACGAGGAGGAGCCACCGTCGCCCGGGAAGGGGCAGGGTGGATTGATGGGTGGTAGCGCTGATCGCGGCCGCCCTTTTGGCGAGAACTAGGGGAGGAACCATGGATCGCCGTTCATTTATCAAAAACGCAAGCCTCGGTGGCTTGGCCGCAGCGGGTGCTGCCGCGCTTGCAACGCCGGCCATTGCGCAGGCAAACCCCAAGATCAACTGGCGCCTGGCATCGTCGTTCCCAAAGTCGCTCGACACGATCTATGGCGGCGGTGAAGTGCTGGCGAAGCATGTGTCGGAAGCGACCGACGGCAACTTCCAGATTCAGGTCTTCGCCGCCGGCGAAATCGTGCCCGGCCTGCAGGCTGCTGACGCGGCGGCTGCCGGTACGGTCGAGGCTTGCCACACGGTTTCCTACTATTACTGGGGCAAGGACCCGACTTGGGCGCTTGGTGCCGCCGTTCCCTTCGCGCTCAATGCGCGCGGCATGAACGCCTGGCACTACCACGGCGGCGGCATCGATCTCTTCAACGAGTTCCTGGGAACCCAGGGCCTCGTCGGTTTCCCCAACGGTAATACCGGCGTGCAGATGGGCGGCTGGTTCCGCAAGGAGATCAAGACGGTCGCCGACATGCAGGGCCTGAAGATGCGCATCGGGGGCTTCGCCGGCAAGGTCGTCGAGAAGCTCGGCGTCGTGCCGCAGCAGATCGCCGGCGGCGACATCTATCCGGCGCTCGAAAAGGGCACCATCGACGCCGCCGAATGGGTCGGCCCCTATGACGACGAGAAGCTCGGCTTCTACAAGGTCGCGCCCTACTACTACTATCCCGGCTGGTGGGAAGGTGGCCCGACGGTCCACGCCATGTTCAACAAGGCGGCCTTCGACGGCTTGCCGAAGAACTACCAGTCGCTGCTGCGCACCGCCTGCCAGGCGACCGACGCGAACATGCTGCAGAAGTACGACTACCTGAACCCGTCGGCGATCAAGCGCCTGGTGGCTTCCGGTGCCAAGCTCAGCCCGTTCAGCGCCGAAATCCTGTCGGCCTGCTTCGACAAGGCGAACGAAGTCTATGCCGAAATGGAAGACTCGAACCCGACCTTCAAGAAGATCTGGGACTCGATCAAGGCCTTCCGCGGCGAGTACTACCTCAACGCCCAGATCGCCGAATACAACTACGACACCTTCATGATGATCCAGCAGCGCGGCGGCAAGCTCTAAGCTTTCGCTGTTGCTGATGATTAAAGGCCGCTCGCAACGTCTGTTGCGGGCGGCTTTTCGTTTCGGCCGGAGGCCGCCGGCGTCCCGACGACCCTGCATTTCTGATCCCTACGCATGCGCAGGAGGCGCGGCACGGCAGCGGTTTCGTGGTATGGTTGCGGCCTTGATGAAAGGGAGAAGGTGCAATGCCAAGCGAAGGCCAATCGGTCGTGCTCGGTCCCCATCAGGGCCGCCGGTACGACATGGGTGCCATACAGGCTGTCTTCAAAGCCGATCGCCCGGAAACCCTAGGCCGCTTTTCGATCTCGGAATGGTGGCTCGATGCTCGGCATGAAGGACCCGGCGCTCACAAGCACGACGACAATGACGAGATTTTCTACGTCATCGAGGGCACCGCCAGCATCCTGGTCGGCGACACCTGGCACCAGATGGCCAAGGGCTCGCTCTGCGTCATCCCGCGCGGAACGATGCATGATTTCCGCAATGAGAGCGCATCGCGCATGGGTCTGCTCAACGTCTATGTCGGCGGACCGTTCGAGGAGATGATGCCCATGATCGTCGACTGGTATCGCGACAATCCGGCCAAGAGGATCGATTGGGCAAGTGCGTTTGGTGTGGCTGCCCTGAGATTGCTGACAGACCTCGACGATGGCCTGCGGCGATATGCGTGCCCCGTTCTCCCTCATCCTCGCCCTTGTGGCGGGGATCCAGCGATCCGACGTCCGTCGGACGAAAGACTCTTTTCAGCCCAAGGACTTGGGCTGGCTAGATTCCTGTGACAGGCACAGGAATGGGGGAGAGTGTGGTTTGCGCTCGACCTCCTACAGGCATCGAGTATCGTTGTCGGCAAACGAAAAGGGCGGCCCTTGCGGGGCCGCCCTTATGTTTTGTGTGCCAGCCGTCTTACTTGAACGAAGGCGGCTGGCTGAGGTCGTTTGACGGTGCCGTCTGCGGCTGGGCACCCGTGCCGCCGAACGAAGGCGGCTGGCTGAGGTCGTTCGAGGGCGCGGTCTGCGGCTGGGCGCCGGAGCCGCCGCCCTGATCCGCAGGCTTCTGGTCGAGCGGGCTGCCGCCTGGAAGCTGCAGGCCGCCCGGAAGGCCGAGGCCACCGCCATTGTCCGGAAGCGTCAGGCCACCACCCGGCGCAAAGCCCGGCACCTCGATCTTGATTGTGTTCGGATCGACGCCCGTGCCCGTTCCCTTGTAGTGCATGACCATCTGCGGGAACATGATCGTCAGCGCCACCATCAGGATCTGGATGCCGACGAAAGGCACCGCACCCCAGTAGATCTGCCCGGTCGTGACGGGCTGGATCGTCTTGCCGGTGATTTTGTCGAGATAGGGCACCTTTGCCGCGACCGAACGCAGATAGAAGAGCGCGAAGCCGAAGGGTGGGTGCATGAAGCTCGTCTGCATGTTGATGCCGAGCAGAACGCCGAACCAGATGAGGTCGATGCCGAGCTTGTCGGCGGCGGGCGCCAGGAGCGGCACGATGATGAAGGCGAGCTCGAAGAAATCCAGGAAGAAGGCCAGGAAGAAGACGAGCAGGTTGACGGTAATGAGGAAGCCGGTTTCGCCGCCCGGCATCGCCGTCAGCAGGTGTTCGACCCAGATGTGGCCGTTGACGCCATAGAAGGTGAGCGAGAAGACGCGCGCACCGATCAGGATGAACAGCACGAAGGCCGAAAGCCGGGTCGTTGCCGTGAGCGCCCCGCGCACCACGTCCATGTTGAGACGGCCCTTGGCGGCTGCCATGATCAGCGCACCGACGGCGCCCATCGCACCGCCTTCGGTCGGCGTCGCGATGCCGAGGAAGATGGTGCCGAGGACGAGGAAGATCAGCGCCAAGGGCGGGATCAGCACGATGATGACCTGCTGGGCAAGCCTCGACATCGCATTGATCTTCAGGCCGCGGTCGATAAGCGCGACGACGTAGATGACGATGACGCCGACGGTGCCGCCGAGGATGTCGGCATTCTCGCCCTGGGTCGGGTAGAGATAGACGTGGGCGGCATACGCGATGCCTGCCGCCACCGCCAGCGCAACGGCGAGCGACGTGACGCCGGAACCGAGCGTGCGGGCTTCCAGCGGCAGGGCCGGCATCGAATCGCGCCGGATGAAGGTCATCAGCAGGATGTAGACCATGTAAAGGCCGGTCAGCACGAGGCCCGGGATCAGGGCGCCGGCGTACATGTCGCCGACCGAGCGGCCGAGCTGGTCGGCAAGAACGATGAGCACGAGCGACGGCGGGATGATCTGGGCAAGCGTGCCCGAAGCCGCGATGACACCCGAGGCGACCTTCCGGTCATAGCCGTAGCGCAGCATGATCGGCAGCGAGATCAGGCCCATGGCGATGACCGAGGCGGCAACGACACCGGTGGTGGCTGCGAGCAGCGCGCCGACGAAGATGACCGCATAGGCAAGACCGCCGCGGATCGGGCCGAAGAGCTGGCCGACGGTGTCGAGCAGGTCTTCGGCCATGCCCGATTTCTCGAGCACGATCCCCATGAAGGTAAAGAACGGGATGGCGAGCAATGTGTCGTTTGACATCACCCCCCAGAACCGGTCCGGCAGTGCATTGAGCAGCGGCCAGGAAAGATTGATCGAGTCCGACAGCGGCGCGAGCTCGACGCCGATGATGAAGAACAGCAGGCCGTTGGCGGCGAGCGAGAAGGCGACCGGGTATCCCAAGAGCAGGAACACGATCAGCGACGCGAACATGATCGGCGCCAGGTTTTCAGCAATGAATTCGATCATGGACGGGTCTCCGGAGACACGACATCGTCAAGCGGCGCATGGGTCGGCACATAGGGTGTCGGGTCTTCCATGTTTCCGGTCATGATCGCGATCTTCTTGATGATTTCCGACACACCCTGGAAGGCGAGCAGCAGGAAGCCGACCAGCAGGATGGCCTTGGCCGGCCAGATGATCAGGCCGCCGGCCGAGGAGGAGACCTCGCCTGAGACGTAGGACATCTTCACGTAGGGGAAGAGGTAGTAGAGCACCAGGAGAACGAAGGGCATCAGGAACAGCAGGTGTCCGAGCAGATCGATCCAGTGCTGCACGCGACGCGAGAACTGGCCGTAGACCACGTCGATACGGATGTGTTCGTTCTGGCTGAGCGTGTAGGCGGCGGCAAACATGAAGGCGGCGCCGAACAGGTACCATTGCGCCTCGAGCCAGGCGTTCGACGACATGTTGAAGATTTTTCGGATCACGGCATTGCCGGCGCTGACGAGCACTGCCGCCAGGATCAGCCATGAAACGCCCTTTCCGATGAATTCCGTGATCGTGTCTATTAATCGGCTGAAGCCGAGCAAAGCTCTCATCGATTTCCTCCCCGCGATGGCTCTTATGGTTCTTGTGCCAAGCACAGCCAGAGTGCCGATTTCAAGCGCGCGTTCAAGTCCGAGGTACGATTTTCCCGTGTAGTTCGGCCGCCTCCGACTAAAGTAGAATAAGCTGTCCCGGCGCTCTGCCCATTGTTTGTGCAAACCCGTACCGCTTCGTCGGTCTGAGCGTGAGCGGACGGTTCCCGCCGGCGCGTCAGCGGTGCGAATCGGTGTGGAAAGACGGCCATAGAGAGGTGCTTGAACGTCTTACTGCAACGTTGCAGTCTTGAAATCGTATGATTTTTGAGATCGGATGTGCGCACCAACGGAGGACGCCGAAACCCATGACTGCCATGATCCGCAACCCGATCCTGAAGGGGTTCAATCCGGACCCTTCGATCTGCCGCGTCGGCGACGATTACTACATCGCGACCTCCACCTTCGAATGGTATCCGGGTGTGCAGATCCATCACTCGCGCGACCTGGTGAACTGGCGGCTCGTGCGTCGGCCGCTGGAGCGGGCAAGCCAGCTCGACATGCGCGGCAACCCTGATAGCTGCGGCGTCTGGGCGCCGTGCCTCTCCTACAACGACGGGCTGTTCTGGCTGGTCTACACCGACGTCAAGCGCTTCGACGGCAACTTCAAGGACGCGCACAACTACATCGTCACGGCGGAGGCGATCGAGGCGACCTGGTCGGATCCGGTCTACGTCAATTCCTCCGGATTCGATCCGTCGCTCTTCCACGACGACGATGGCCGCAAGTGGTTCCTCAACATGCAGTGGAACCACCGCACCGAGAGTTTCGGCGGTTCGCCCAAGCATCCGGCTTTCGACGGCATTTTGCTGCAGGAGTGGGACGAACGTACACGCAAGCTCGTCGGTCCGGTGAAGAACATCTTTGCGGGCTCGGCGCTCGGCCTGGTCGAAGGGCCGCATCTCTTCAAACGCAATGGCTGGTACTACCTGACGACGGCGGAAGGTGGCACCGGATATGATCATGCCGTGACCATGGCGCGGTCGCGCACGATCGATGGTCCCTACGAGATGCATCCGGATACCTACCTGATGACATCAAAGGATCACCCGGAGGCGCCGCTGCAGCGCGCGGGACACGGGCAATATGTCGAAACACCTGATGGTCAGGCCTATCACACGCATCTCTGCGGCCGGCCGCTGCCGCCGCAGCGTCGCTGCACGCTCGGCCGCGAGACGGCGCTGCAGAAATGCGTCTGGCGCGATGACGGCTGGCTCTATCTCGAAAGCGGTGGCCCGGTGCCGGAGGTGCTCGTGCCCGCTCCAGTTCAGGTCGAGCGGATACCGGCAGCGACCGTCGTAGAGACGGATTTCAACGACAGCGCGCTGCCGATCGAGTTCCAGTGGCTGCGCACGCCTGCGCCGGAGCGGATCTTTTCGCTCGAATGGCAACCCGGGCATCTCCGGCTCTTCGGGCGCGAGAGCATCGGCAGTTGGTTCGAGCAGGCGCTGGTCGCCCGCCGACAGGAACATCACGCCTTCCGCGCCGAGACGACGGCCGATTTCAAGGCCGAAACCTATCAGCAGGTCGCGGGCCTGACGCACTACTATAATCGTCACAAGTTCCATGCGCTCGGCATCACCTGGCATGAAACGCTCGGGCGGGCGCTGACCATCCTCTCATGCCCCGGCGATTTCCCGCATGGGCGGCTGGAGTTCCCTGTTGGCAGCGGCATCGCCATCCCCGACGGACCGATCGACCTTGCCATGGAGATCCGCGACAACGATCTGCAGTTCTTCTGGCGGGAGACACGAACAGGGGATTGGCGCGCGATTGGCCCGGTTCTCGATGCGGGCGTCGTTTCGGACGAGGGCGGTCGCGGCGAGCACGGATCCTTTACAGGTGCTTTTGCCGGGATGTTCGCCTTCGACACGTCTGGGGGCGGCAAGGCCGCCGATTTCGACCGTTTCCGTTACGTAAGTCTTGCGGAAGATTGAGTAATGGATATTAGGAATGAAGCATAAGCTTAGGATATCATTACGTATTTGTAATGCAGCGCTTCATATTCGGTTCAGGACGAGGGGCCTAATTTT
The DNA here is from genome assembly GCF_052044935.1 of Ensifer sp. 22460. Taxonomy (NCBI): domain Bacteria; kingdom Pseudomonadati; phylum Pseudomonadota; class Alphaproteobacteria; order Hyphomicrobiales; family Rhizobiaceae; genus Ensifer; species Ensifer sp. 22460. Next base: position 66,983 of record NZ_JBQENZ010000031.1, on the reverse strand, counting down.
CGGGTGCAGACAACGAAAGGACACCCGAATGAAACGTCTCCTGATCGCGCTCGTCGCCAGCTCCGTTCTGATCACGCCGGTCGCGGCACTTGCCCAGCCGGCAGGATCCTTCGAGGTGGCGCAGAACTATGACCGCTCCCGCCGCCCAATCGACCGGAATGGCGATCGCCAGATAGATCGTCATGTCGACCGCCACGTCGACAAGCACGTCACGATCGAGAAACGGGTGATCGTCAAGAAGAAGGAACGCTGGGCGCGCGGCCATCGCCTGTCGCCGGCCGAACGCCGCCACATGGCCCAGGTGCGCGACTATCGCTATTACAAGCTGCGTCCGCCGCCGCGCGGCCAGCAGTGGGTGCGGGTCGACAACGACTTCCTGCTGATCAGCCTTGCAACCGGCGTCATCGTCGGCCTGGCGACGGCACGGTGAGGATAATCTTCTGGCCAGGGGCGGCGGTTG